>JBBQLL010000009.1:0-93200 GCA_038327865.1 Chitinophagales bacterium
CTAACCAATATTTAAAAGCTTTGCCACTAAGGTTCATATAAGTAGTTGGCTTTATACAAATAAATTGCTTACCCTTCCATTTTACTTCTGCCACATACGCCAGCCTGTCTAATTTGTACAGCCCATTTTGCTTTAATACAATTGCGTCTACAAAATCAAATCCTATATTATGCCTAGTATGGTTGTACTCGCTACCAACATTGCCTAGCCCAACAATTAAAAATTTACTCATGCTTGCAAATGTACATGGCTGGGCAATGATTCTAAAATGCAGCTATTTTTACAAGCCATTAAACTTCAATTATCCCTCATCGTCTTTAACCTATGATTTTAAGAGTTGCCAATTAAACCAAACTTTACCTATTGTTTTAAATATAAAAGCATTATGAAAAAAAAATTTCAACTTACCTATAGTTTGTTATTTATTTTAGCATCAGCCTTGGTAATTACTGCTTTTACAACGGTTGATGCTAATGAGAAAGGCATTAAGTTTCCCTACAAAAAGGCTGGCCTAACCGAACGTCAAGCAGCGGCACATTTGCTAAGCCGATTTACGTTTGGTGCCACACCTAACCAAATAGATGCGTTGGTAAATGAAGGGCTTGAAAAATGGTTTGCAGAACAATTGAACGCCAACCTTGCTAATGATAGTTTGAACCAAAAACTAGCCCCTTACGAAACCTTGACAATGAGTAATATAGAGGTGGTAAAAATGTTTCCACAACCAGGGCAAATAATAAGAATGGCCGTTAAAGAAGGTTTGATAGACAAAGATTCAGTAAACAAAACAGATAGAAAAGAGTACCGTGAAAAGTTGGCAGAACTAATGCAAAAAAATGGCTACAAACCCCAACAGGAATTGTATCGTCAATTAATCAATCAAAAAATATTAAGGGCTGCTTATAGCAATAATCAACTGCAAGAAGTATTGGCTAATTTCTGGTTTAACCACTTTAATGTATCGCTTACAAAAAATGAATGTGGGCATTATGTTACGGCTTACGAAAGAGATGTTATTAGGCCCAATGTTTTTGGCAAGTTTGAAACATTATTATTAGCAACTGCAAAATCGCCTGCCATGCTAACCTATTTAGATAATGCAAGAAGTGTAGCCAATGATACTAGACCAGTAAACTTAAAAGTGGCAGCTTACATTTTAAAACAAATGCAAAGCGGAGCAATAACTGATAGTAATATGAATAAAATGGTAGCCATGGATAAGGTTGAAAAAGCTAGAAAAGCACAGGGACTAAATGAGAATTATGCCCGTGAAATTATGGAGCTTCACACGCTTGGTGTAGATGGTGGCTATACCCAAAAAGATGTAACAAATGCTGCAAAAGTGCTTACCGGTTGGACGCTGAACCCATCGGTAAATGCGTATGGTGCGCAAGCAGCTAAAAAAATTATAGATAAAGTGGGTGATGAAAGGCTGATAAAACTAGGCTTTGTACAAGATGGAGATTTTATGTTTAATGCTAATAAACATGATAAAACAGAAAAGGTAATTTTAGGACAAACCTTTGCTGCCAACGGTGGCTACGATGAAGGCTTGAAACTGATTGGTATGTTGGCACACAATGCTGCCACTGCAAATTTTATTAGTAAAAAAATAGCTGTTCGTTTTGTAAGCGATGTGCCGTCAAAAACATTAATAGATAAAATGGCAAAAACCTTTTTAGAAAAAGATGGCGATATAAAACAAGTATTAATAACGATGGTAAATTCACCAGAATTTTGGAATAAAGAAGCATTAAGAGAAAAAACAAAATCACCTTTTGAACTAGCAATTAGTGCCGTAAGAAGTTTGGATGCCCAAATAACCCAACCATTTCAACTGTACAATTGGGTAAGTAAAATGGGTGAACGCATGTACTATTACCAAGCCCCAACTGGCTTTCCTGATAAAGGGCAATATTGGATAAACACTGGTTCGCTACTAAACCGAATGAACTTTGGTTTGGCACTAGCATCGCAACGCATACCTGGTGTTACATTTAGTTTGGCAGCATTAAACAACAACCACGAGCCAGAAAGTTCCGAAGCGGCGTTACATATTTATGGTAAAATATTAATGCCCGAAAGAAACCTAGAAGAAACCATAAAACGTTTAACCCCATTAATTAACGACCCTGAACTGAATAAGAAAATTGCTGTTGCTGCTAATAAAACACCTGCACCACAAACTGCTAACACAGAAACCTTAACAGGCGATAATATGATGATGGCAAGTGATGAAATGGGCAAGCAAAAAGCCCTTAAAGAAAAGCCGGGTAAAAAAGTAGCACCGAATATATCTATGCAGCAAATGACGGCTTACGGTGGCAATAACTCAATGCTATCACAGGTTACAGGTATTATTATTGGGTCGCCAGAATTTCAACGTAAGTAGATTTATCACATAGACATATAGGTACATAGTTTTATATAAACACTTGCTATTTTCTATCAGTCTTTATGGTAAAAATTAAACTTCATCATATAACCACGAGTCATTTTCTATGTGCCTATTTAGTGAAAAATAAATTCCAAATTTTAAATTCAAAATTATGTCAGCATCAAGAAGGGGTTTTCTAAAATCGGGGGCATTAGCACTTTTTGCTACAAGTATTGGTGGTATACCATCTTTTATTGCACGTGCAGCTAACAGCAACAAACTATTATCACCATATAAAAAGAATAAAATATTGGTATGCATTTTTCAACGTGGGGCAATGGATGGACTAATGGCAGTCACACCATTTACCGACCAGTTCCTTAAAGCAGCAAGGCCAACCTTATTTATGTCGGCTGCAAAAGGCATATCAAATAATCCATTGATAGATTTAGATGGCACGTTTGGTTTGCACCCCGCCATGAAAAGTTTTGAGCCATTGTTTCGTGAAAAAAGATTAGCAATCGTTCATGCAGTTGGTTCGCCAAACAATACCCGTTCTCATTTTGATGCACAAGATTATATGGAAGCTGGCACACCATTTAACAAAGGCACAGCTAGTGGTTGGTTAAATAGAGCGGTTGGTCTGTTAGGTCACGAGACTGCCACGCCTTTTCAAGCCGTAAGTATTACCTCAGCTTTACCACGTTCTTTTTATGGCGATAATGCAACGATGGCCATTAGTAACCTGCAAGATTTTGCGATTCAATTACGGGGCAACCCAATGGGTGCAAATGTTGCTGCCAAAAGCTTTGAGGGTTTATACGACCAAACTTCGTCTGCCTTATTAAACAAAACTGGTAAAGAAAGTTTTGATGCCGTAAAAATGTTACAGAAAGCAGATACCAAAAATTATATACCTGCCAATGGGGCGGTTTATCCTGCAAGTGCATTGGGCAATTCGCTAAAGCAAATGGCGCAATTAATAAAAATGGATGTGGGTTTAGAAGTCGCTTTTACAGAATGTGGTGGTTGGGATACGCATTTTAACCAAGGTGTTGAAACGGGCATTTTTGCAAAAAATGTTACCGATCTAAGCGGTGCTATCACTGCATTTTGGACAGATATTGAAGCTTACCACGACCAAGTTGATGTTATGACTATGACAGAATTCGGCCGTACGGTAAAACAAAATGGCACTGGTGGTACCGATCATGGCCGTGGTAGTTGCATGTTTATTTTAGGTAATGACGTAAATGGGGGAAAAGTGCATGGCAATATGCCAACCCTAAGTGTTGAGAACTTAGAAGATGGTAGAGATGTACCCGTAACCACCGACTTTAGAAGTGTATTTAGCGAGGTAGCCGACAAGCATTTAAAACTAAATAACGATAAGGTGCTATTTCCTGAGTGGGACGGCAAAAAGATTGGTGTGATGAATAGTTAAAATGTTTATTACATTTTTTAAACGAAAGCCTTCCAATTTGTGAAGGCTTTTTGCTTATCACCTAATTTTTAAAATACGTGATTTACAGGTTAATTGACAAAATTGATGCTAAATTCTCCTGAAACGCTTAGTAGGTTTAACTTTCAAGAAACTAAAGATAATGAATAAAAAAAGTGCTTTTATTGCAATAGTAAAATAACCAAGAAAAGTGGCTTTATTAAAGATATTCAGCGTTCTAAATGATATGATTTGGTAAGTAATTTATTGGCTGTGAACGCTTAAAAAAAATTATTTTAAGAGAAGAATATACAGAAGAGAAGCAGACCTACACTCAACTTACACTAAAATATAATCGCTCCAAAAAGACCATTCAGCGTAAACTAAATGCGGTAGTTAGTAAATCCCAAAAAACTTTCCAAATAAAGCAAATGTGTAATTTTCATCAAGTAGCCATTGTAAGAAGATATTTAACAAAGCAACCGAAAATGCATGATGAAACGGCAGGTTGGCTTACACAGGATGAGAATAGCTAATATTTTAAAATATAAAACAATATGTTCTACTAAAAGATTGAGTTAAATGTATTAAAAAATTAAATAATTTTTTAATACTTCGGCTTCATTTTGAAAATTTAACTCAGTACCGCAATGACAGGATTATTACCTTAAAAAAGTCAACTAATTTTAGGACGACTTAATAAAAAAAAATTAGAATTATTCTGCACCAAAAAATATTACTACAATTTAAACTTAATTGTAAAAAAAAATAACAATAACAAGATATTAACAGTAAGTTGCAGAACAAAAGCTCGGAATAATGAAATGCTGTAACATTTCGTTTTAAACTGTAATAAACGGTTTTGGGTATTTGGGTCACGATATGCTTGTATTTTCTAACGATAAAACCCACATATGAAAAAAAATGTACTGCACGGTCAACCAAAGATGTCATGGATGATTCCAAAAACAATCTTTGTTTTGAAGCTTGTTATTATTATCTTATTCGCTACTAGTTTGCAGGTAAAAGCTAACCCAGATAAAGGGCAGCGATTTAACATGAATTTGAGGCAAACGGAAATCAGGCAGGTATTGAAATACAAAACAGATTTTTCGCTGCAAAATCTATCTATTTCCAAATCTTTCGACCAATTATTTACTAGTAGTAATCTTATTTACAATCTGCTAGATAATAATGAAGTGACCGTTTTTTCGACCAATAAAGCAGCGAACGACAAAATTAAAGTTACTGGAAGAGTAACCGGGGCAAACGGCGAGGCTATTGCTGGTGCTTCAGTACAACAAAAAGGAAGTGGCATCGGTGCATCTACCGATAACAGTGGTAACTATACCTTAATAGTTAACAACGACGCAACCTTGCTAATAACAAGTATTGGTTACGAACCGCAGGAAGTGAAAGTTAGTGGTCGTTCGGTTATTGATATTAAGCTAGTTGTATCATTTAAAGAGGCTGAAGAAGTGGTGGTTATAGGTTATGGTACAGCTAATAAAAGAGATTTAACAGGGTCTATTGTAAAAATATCCGGCAAAGATATTGCAGATAAACCCAATACAAACCCTGTGGCATCATTGCAGGGAAGGGTTGCAGGGCTTTCTGTTGTGAATAACGGAACGCCAGGTAGTGCGCCTGATATCAGGATAAGAGGAACTGTAAGTATTGGTCAGGTGCATCCACTTTATGTTGTTGATGGTATTTTTAATGATAATATCGACTATCTTAATGCAAACGATATTGAATCCATAGAAATTTTAAAAGACCCATCTTCTTTAGCCATCTTTGGTGTTAAAGGCGCAACTGGTGTTATTGCCATTACTACTAAAAAAGCAAAAGTAGGTCAAGTGACGGTTAATTTTAATACAACGTATGGGTTTAAAAAACTTGTAGATAAAATTAAACTCGCCAATTCTGATCAATTTAATTTGCTGTTTGCCGAGGAAAATGCAAATAATGGTGTTGCTACACCTAATTACTCTGCTTTAACAGCTAATACAGACTGGATAAATGCCGTTACTAGAACAGGAAAATTTAATACTAATAATTTAAGTATTTCTGGAGCTACAGAAAAAAATAGATTTAATTTAGGATTTGGGTACATCGCAGATGAAGGCATCATAAAGCATGAAAAATTAGAAAGAATGACGCTATCATTCAGCGATGAGTTTAAACTAAATAAAGCCATAAAAATTGGGGTAACTCTTAACGCATCAAGGCAAAATAACCCATTTGGTGCAGGTGGTGTTCTAGATAATGCAAGAAAAACAATGCCGCAGATTAGTGCTGACACAAAAAACTTCCGTGTGGCAAATCCTTATGGTGGCGACAGTTTAAATGCCGACATATATTCGGGTTTAAATGTGGCTTTGCAAAATTCAGGTGTTATCAATCCTTTGTTAGAAATTGAAAATACTTGGAACAAACAAGTAAATATAGAAAACAGAACTGTGGGTAGTGTTTATGGAGAAGTTAATTTTCTTAAATATTTTACTTTTAGGTCTACCTTTTATGCTGATATAAGTAATGTAAATAACAGGCAATATTCACCACTTTATTATGCTTATAGGCCTCAGGATACAATTGGTAGCCCTAAGAAGGACTCAGCTTACCTGTACAATTCAAAAACACAGTTAAGCGAAGATGATAACACCTATAGAAAGTTTCAGCAAGATCACATTTTAACTTTCAAAAAAAGTTTTGGAGATCATAACTTAACTGCCACTGCAGGTATTACTACTTATTACTTCAGCAATTTTAATCGAAATGGTCTAGCAAAGCCTTTTTCTAATGGTAATGCTTTACCAATACCAGATGATAAAAGGTTTTGGTATATAAGTACCCAGTTTAATGACCCCGCTACCACCTTAGCAAGTTCCAGCCAAAGTGAGTATGCGACAGCTTCTGTATTAGGAAGGCTATTGTATAATTATAGAGGAAAATATTTTTTAAATGCTTCTTTAAGAGATGATGGGTCTTCGCAGATACCAACTAAAAACCGCCACCAAAAATTTTGGGCGCTTGGAACTGCATGGGATATATCAAAAGAAAAATTCATGCAACCTATAAGAGGTATCAACTTTCTTAAATTAAAAGCATCTATTGGCGTATTGGGTAATCAAACCGCTTCTTACTTAGATGGCAATCCAATTAATTATCCTTTCTATCCAAACTTGAATACAGGAACTTCAGCGGTCTTTGGCACTACTTCTTATTTTGCAGCTGTTAATGCCTATGAACCAAGTCCTGATTTAAAATGGGAAACCGTTCAAGCACAGGAAGTAGGAGTTGAATTAAATGCGTTTAACAATCATTTACATTTTGAAGCTAATTATTTTAATAAAACAACAAAAGACTTAATGACTTATGTTGACAGAAGCACTCAGGGTTTGAAAGCCATATTAGAAAATGGTGGAAGTATAAGAAACTGGGGTGAAGAATTTTCTGTGAGTTGGAATCAAAACATTAACAAAGACCTTACTATAAACATTGCCAGTAACATCACTTTTTTACAAAATAAGGTAATCAGCGTAAACGACAAGATACCAGCAGGGTATTTATCAAGGGCATTTCAAAATAATGGAAGTGCAGAAAGTAGGACTCAACCAGGATTACCTATTGGCTCATTTTACGGGTATGTTGTAGAAGGGCTTTACCAAAGCTATGCCGATATTTTGAAGTCACCTGTTGCATCAGCGATTGGGGCTTATGGGCCAGGCGATTTTAAATTTAAAGATGTGAATGGGGATGGGAAAATTACGGCAGACGACCGCACAGTTATTGGTAATCCAACACCTAAGTTTACGTACGGTGCATCTGTTAATGTTAATTATAAAAATTTCAACTTGGGGGTAGATATGGGTGGAGTATATGGTAACCAAGTTTTCAGAACATGGGGTTCTCTTGAATCTCCTTTTCAAAGAGTTAATTATTCTGCCGAAAAAATCGACAGGTGGCATGGCGAAGGAACATCAAACTGGGTACCTATAATCAGTCAGGGTCACAGGTTTAATTACAATGGCTCAACTTATAATATTGAAGATGGAAGTTATTTCAGGATACGAAATATTCAATTGGGTTACAATTTTGCCCAGCGCTTAATTTCAAAAGCTACGATAAAAAATTTAAGAGTTTTTGCGAATATACAAAACCCTAAAACTTGGAAAAATAATTTAGGATATACTGCCGAATTTGGCGGTGGTGCAACTGCATTCGGTTACGATAATGCTGGTGGCGCCATACCTGTTGTAACCACATTTGGTCTCAACGTAACTTTTTAAACGATTAAATTCATAGATATGAAAAAAAATAAAAATTTATTCTGGGTCTTTATTATGTTGATTCCGATGTTGGTTTCGGTTATGGGATGTACAAAATTTCTTGATCGAAAGCCATTAACCGCTACGCTTGATGACTTAAATCAAGGAACTTTGGAAGCACAAAGTTTTGGATTATATAGTACTTTAAGAACCAGTGCTGGATTTACTACATTACCTTGGTTAGATTTTCATAGCATACGTGATGACGATGCGCAAAAGGGAAGCAGCACCACTGATGGAGCTGAAGTTAATACAGAGTTTGAAACATTTCAGTATAGTAAAGATGACTGGGCACCCAACGAATATTGGAACAATCATTATACCATGATTAACCTGGCGAATAAAGAAATTTATTTTGCCGATTCATTAAAGCTAACTGATCCTGCATCACTTAGGAATGTAGGTGAAGCTTTATTTTTTAGGGCTTATGCTTTTTCTGAACTGGCTAAAACTTATGGTGATGTGCCATTAATTAATTTTTATTACACTATAGCAACTGAAGGAATTAAACCAAAATCGCCAGTAGCTGCCATTTATGCACAAATTGATGCCGATTTAACTAAGGCATCGCAATACCTACCTGCAGACTGGACCGTGGGGTTAACAAATATTTACCCGGGGCGATTAACTAAAGGTGCAGCTAATACCTTGTGGGCACAAACTTATTTATACAGAAATAACTGGGGTCAGGCGCTTGCATTATGCAACCAAGTAAAAGCATCAGGGCAATATTCTTTGGCTACAGATTTTTCAGATATTTGGAAGGATGGGCTAACCGGAGCTGGTAAAAACGGAAAAGAATCAATTTTTGAAACACAAATGAATGTTGGACAAAACGGAGTGTCAAATCAGGGTGAAAATTGGGGAACCTGTCAAAATGTACGGCAAGGTGGCGCAACAAACGTCTGGAATTTAGGCTGGGGATGGAATACGCCAACTCAAAAATTAGAAACTGCTTGGGATAATACAGATCCACGTAAACATAAAACTATCTTATACTCTGGCCAGTCTGATGGAGGACCTGCAGAAGGAGGTTATGGTGCAACTTTGCCAACTTACGCTCCGGGATCAGGTCTTGATCAACAATACTGGAATAAGAAAGTGTACTCAGACCCACAAATGAGGCAGTTTACTGGCCAGATTTTTGGAAATGGTGGGGCTTCTTGGATTAATCATAGAATCTTACGTTATGCAGATGTTATCTTAATGATTGCAGAAGCTAGTAATGAATTAGGCGATGGGGCTACGGCAGCTGCAAATTTAGAACTGATAAGAAAAAGAGCTAGCGGTAATTTAGACGTAACTAGAACAATTGTTCCCGTAGTACCTTTTGAAAATCAGGCAAAAATGCGTGCAGCCATTAAAAACGAACGGCGATGGGAATTTGCAATGGAAGGCTACCGTTTTTACGATCTTGTACGTTGGGGAGATGCAAATGCCGAATTGGGGCCTTTAGGCTATACTAACCGTTGCAGGTTTTATCCTCTTCCTCAAAAAGCGATAACTTTATCTGGCGGGGTATTGGTACAAAACCCTGAATGGTAATTAATGTTAATCCTATTAATTTAAAATGCAATTATTGTGATTTTTAATCATACAAAAAACAAGTTATGAATACATTTAATAAAATACTTAAAACTGCCATATTCATGATGATGGTAGTGGTTGTAAGTGTGGGTTGTGAAAAAACAACCCGACCAGAATTGGGTGATTATGCTAAAGATGTTGATCCACGCTTTCCTTTGTATCCGGGTGGGCCATTAAAATTTTATGCCGCTTTTGATGGTGTTACTATCAACCCATTAATGAATGCGGTGGATAGTATACGGGCCAATTTTCCTGCTGATAATCCGCTAGTTTCAGTTGACGGTGTTAAAGGAAAAGGAATAAAGGGTAATGGAACAAAAGCGATAAAATACGCATCTGCAAATGATTTTAACAAATCAACAAGTTGCACCATATCTATGTGGGTAAATAATACAGTAAATACAAATACAGAACTTTATTTTTCTTTGGCAAGCAAGGATTACTGGCACGAAAGTGCTGCCTTTTTATTGGTAGAGAATGCAGCAGTTGATAAATGTACTTTAAAGTTTGCTTTGATGGATACTTGGGTTGAGTTTACCAATCAATCTTTTACAAAGCCATTATTTGATGGACAGTGGCATCATTTAGCATTTACTTATGATGGAACTACATCCATAGTAAAAGTATATTATGATGGTGCTGAAGTTCCTCTACCTTCTGGTGCAGCCGCTAAATTTGCCGGATTAGGTAATTTAAATTTAAATAATGCAACCAACTTAGTTGTAGGTGGCTGGAATAAACATGCGGGTTTAAGCGGGCCTACAGACAGTTGGATTAGTGGTTTTACTGGCAAAATGGATCAGTTCCGTTTATATGGAAAATCTTTATCTGCAACCGAAGTATTGGCATTGTATAATAGTAAACTATAAATTATATCATATATTAAATAACGTGATCAAAAAAGGGGCTAACAATATTTGTTCGCCCCTTTTTAAATTTAAGGAATTTAATAAGGGGCTGTATTTAATTATGGGTAATTACAACAAAACATTATGCATCGTATTACAAAATACCGTTCTTCTGCAATTGTTTTTTTTGTTATTTTATTCTGCATTTTTCTTTTCTCAAAATGTATCAATAACGAAAAAAATAAATTAGACGCTACGGTAAAGGCAAACAATTATGAAAAATTTGCAGGGTCAGATAAATGTATTTCCTGCCATAAGGCTATTTATGATACCCATATTCACACCGCTCATTTTCTTACTTCAGCTATAGCTTCAGAAAAAAACATTAAAGGTAGTTTTGATACTGCAAAAAATAAATTTGTTTATAATAACGGCAGCTTAATTGCCATGCAAAAAAAATCAGGTGGCTTTTATCAGGTTGCCTATATAAACGGTATTGAAAAAAAAAGTCAACGCTTTGATATGGTAATCGGTTCCGGAACAAAAGGACAAAGCTATGCGACTTGGTCACAAAACAGACTATTTCAATTACCTATTACCTATTTTACCAGTGCAGGCCAATGGAGTAACAGCCCTGGCTACCCCAATAAGATTGCTTTTAACCGGATCATTACATCGCGTTGTTTAGAGTGCCATGCTACTTACGTTGAAAAAACTTCGGCTGAAGGGATAGAGCCCGAAGAGTTCGATAAGAACCGAATGGTATTAGGCGTAAATTGTGAAAAATGTCATGGACCTGCTGAAAAGCATGTAGAATTTCAAACTCAAAACCCAGCAGAAAAAAAAGGTAAATTTATTATTAATCCTGCTTTATTTTCAAGACAGCAGCGTTTAGATATGTGTGCAGTGTGCCATGGAGGGAGATTACAAAAAACCAGACCATCATTTGAATTTACGGCAGGGGATAAACTTGCTGATTTTTTTTTAACTGATAAAACTACTAAAGATGCAAATTCAATTGATGTGCATGGAAACCAGTATGGGTTGCTTGTATCAAGTAAATGTTTCAGAATGAGTAAAACACTTACCTGTAATAGCTGCCATAATACGCATGAAAATGAAAAAGGGAATACAGCTTTATTTTCGCAGCGATGTATAAGCTGTCATACAGGTAAAGAGACAGATGCTTTGTTGTGTAAAATGACTGCATCAATAGGCACTGAAATAAATAAAAACTGTATAAATTGCCACATGCCAAAAATGCAATCTATGGCAATCGCCGTTTTATTACAGGGCAACAATATGCCTACATCTGCATTGATACATACACATTTAATAAAAGTTTATCCAGAAGAAACAAAAAATTTTTTAGCTTTTATTAAAAATAAATAAATCCAATAAAACTGTTTCAGTACGAGAAAAAATAACGATGTATACCAAAAAAAATATTTTTCGTTTCCTAATTATTATTTCTGTGTTAGTGGTATCATGCCATAAAGCAAGCAAATTATTTACTAGCATACCTGCATCAGAAACGCATATAAATTTTGCAAATAACCTGCAAAAGAAAGCCGGATTCAATATACTATATTACCTGTATTATTACAATGGTGGCGGCGTAGCAACAGGCGATATTAATAATGATGGCCTGCCAGATATTTATTTTACAGGCAGTAATAAAGGTGGAAATAAATTATACCTCAATAAAGGCAACTTTCAGTTTGAAGATATTACGATTAAAGCAGGTGTGGCCGGTACCGCCGATTGGACTACAGGTGTCACCATGGCCGATGTGAATGGAGACGGATTGCTGGATATTTATGTTTCCACAGTTAGTAACCGCTATGGTCTAAAGGGTCATAATGAATTATTCATAAATAAAGGGAATAGTACCTTTTCGGAAGAATCTGAAAAATATGGACTAAACACTTCGTGCCTTAGTACCCAAACTGTATTTTTTGATTATGACCATGATGGTGACTTGGATTGTTTTATTCTTAATCAGTCCCATCATCCACATGCCAATATTGTTGATACAAGTAACCGTAGAAAATACGATTCTCTTTCCGGCAATAGGCTTTACAGGAATGATCTGAATACAACAGGTAAGTTTACAGATGTTTCCAAAGAGGCAGGTATTTTTCAAAGCAACCTTGGGTATGGATTGGGGTTAGCCGTAGCAGATATAAATAATGACGGCTGGGATGATATTTATATTGGAAATGACTTTCATGAAAATGATTATTACTACATCAATAATGGTAACGGCAGCTTTTCAGAGAGTGGTGCTAGCCATTTTAAACACTATAGTCGATTTAGTATGGGCAATGATGTTGCTGATTATAATAACGACGGACAAATGGATGTTGTAACAGTGGATATGCTTCCATCTGATGAAAAGACCCTAAAAACTTATGGAAGTGACGAAAACCCAGACATCTACAAAGTAAAACTTGAATTAAATGGTTATCAAAAACAATATTCTAAAAACTGCCTGCAAAGGAATAATGGAAATGGAAACAGTTTCAGCGAAACGTCATTGCTATCAGGAGTAGCAGCAACCGATTGGAGTTGGTCGCCACTATTTGCTGATTTTGATAATGACGGTAAAAAAGACCTGTTTATCTCAAGCGGTATCGTTAAGCGGCCTGTTGACCTAGATTATGTAAGGTTTGTTTCTGACCTAGATATGCGGAAGGGAAGGCAGCAAACAGACAAATACGATGATTTAGCTATTCAAAGTATGCCGGATGGAAGTTCACACCCATACTTTTTCAAGAATGAGGGCGGACTGAATTTTAAAGATGCTAGTATGGATTGGGGTACTGGAGAAATGAAAGGATATTATACGGGTGCTTCTTATGCCGACTTGGATAATGATGGCAACCTTGATGTGATTATTAATTGTATAGATGCACCTGCTGTAATATTAAAAAATAATGCGCCAGCCAAATCAGTCATGACTATTTCTTTTAAAGGAAATAACCTCAACACATTTGGTATTGGAGCCAAAGCTTGGTTGTTTGCGGGCGGTAAATTACAATATCAGCAACTCATGCTAACAAGGGGGTTCCAGTCTTCAACGGAACCAAAGCTTCATTTTGGATTAGACAGCCTTAAATATATTGACAGCATATTGATAGTTTGGCCCGATCAAAAATACCAAGTGGTAAAAAATATTCCAGCAAATAGCCGGCTTGTAGTAAAACAGCAAGAAGCTTCAGGCGTATTTAATTACGCTACATATTTTCCACCGCCAAAGCAAATACTCGAAAACATAAGCAGCCTTATTGGCTGTAACTGGTTACATACAGAGAATGATTTTTTAGATTATAATAAACAATACCTTATACCGCATCAACAATCTACCCGTGGTCCTAAACTGGCAGTAGCAGATGTAAATAAAGATGGTCTTGAAGATTTTTATGTTTGTGGTGCATCTGGTCAATCCGGCCAATTAATGATACAGACAAAAGAGGGAAAATTTATAAGTACCGATGCGTCAATATTTGACAAAGCAAAACAAAGCGAAGAGGTAGATGCTGTTTTTTTTGATGCAAATAACGATTCGTATCCAGACTTGTATGTTGTTAGCGGAGGAAATCAATACAATGATGGTGATCCTGCTCTAGCAGATCATCTATACCTGAACGATGGTAAAGGACATTTTACATTAACCCAAAATGCCATACCTGCACTACTAAAAAATAAATCTTGTGTGAGTGCCGCTGATTTTGATAAAGACGGCGATATTGATTTATTTGTTGGAGGACTTGCAGATGCACAAAAATATGGCATACCTCAACCATCTTATTTGTTGTTGAATGACGGCAAGGGAAATTTTAAAGTTGCGCCATCTTCTGTAATAAAGCTAGATAATTTAGGGATTGTTACTGCTTCATCTTTTTCCGACATCAATAACGATGGTTGGGAAGACCTGATAGTTACAGGCGAGTGGATGCCTTTAAAGATCTTTATTAATCACCACGGAATATTTACCCCAACTGATATTCCTCAATCAACGGGATTATGGCAAACAATTTATATGACAGATGTAAACGGTGATGGGTTTACAGATATATTGGCAGGAAATTGGGGGCATAATTCTAAATTATATTCGGGCAAAACTGGTCCGCTAAAACTGTATGTTAAGGACTTTGATAAAAATGGTTCTGTAGAACAAATAATGGCTTATACAATAAATGACAAGGAATATACTTTTCTGGCCAAAGATGAATTAGAAAGATCATTACCAGTGCTTAAGAAAGCCTACCTTACTTATGGTGAAGTGGCGGGTAAAACGGTGCAATACATGTTTTATGATTTGTTTAAAGATTACCTAGAATTAAAAGCAGAAACAATAGGCTCTTGTTGTTTTATAAATGACGGGAAAGGAAACTTTACAAAAAAAGAGTTGCCAGATGAATTACAACTTGCACCAGTTTTTTCTTTTGCAACGCTACCTGCCAAAGGAAAGGGCAGCTACCTTGCAGCAGGAAATTTTTATGGGGTGATACCTTATGAAGGCAGGTATGATGCCTTACTCCCTACTGAATTTTCATATAACAAAACAACTAATAATATTCAAATAGTTGCAAATTTACCACTGGCAGATGGTGAGGTTAGAGACGTTAAATGGATTAAGTATGTAGGAAAAAAAGAAATTATGATTGTAGCCAGAAATAATAATACGTTACAATTTTTTAAACCAGCTAAATGATTTTTAAATCAGATAGAAAAGTATGTTTGATTTTAATTAATTTCTTCAAAGTTGTATAAAAAGCAATATTTATTATGAACCGAAAAATAAACCTTATAATCATTTTGCCATTTGTTGGTTTTTTTATTTTTGGTGATTGTTCAAAAGGTAATTACAATAACGCATCACCTACACCTATTCCTGTGGTACCAGCTTCCAACGATGTTGAAATGTGGTTAACAAAATCCGACCAATCTGTCTTATTTCAAAAACAAGCTACAGTTCTATCTTTTGTCAGTACTGCCAATGGCTATCCTAATATTGATGTTGACTCGGCTACAACGTATCAAACCATTGATGGTTTTGGATACACATTAACCGGTGGTAGCGCCTATCTTATCAATCACATGGATGCCAGTTCTAGGTCATCTCTGTTAAATGAGCTGTTTGGCAATACAGCAAATTCAATCGGGATAAGTTATTTAAGAGTAAGTATTGGTGCTTCTGATTTAAACAGTTCGGCTTTTAGTTATGATGACAGGCCTACTGGACAAACAGATATTTCATTATCAAATTTCAGTCTTTCGCAGGATACTCTGGACTTGATTCCGGTATTAAAACAAATACTGGCAATAAACCCTAATATAAAAATCCTGGGTTCTCCATGGAGTCCACCAGTATGGATGAAAGATAACAGCAGTACAATAGGTGGAAGTTTGCAACCGCAATATTATAACGTCTATGCAAACTACTTTGTAAAGTACATTCAGCAGATGCAAGTAAAAGGTATTCCAGTTAATGCCATCACTGTGCAGAATGAACCACAGAATCCGAGTAATAATCCAAGCATGTTAATGTCGGCAACGCAGCAGGCCAATTTTATTAAAAATAATTTGGGTCCAGCATTCCAGGCAGCAGGGATTGGTACAAAAATTATTATATGGGATCACAATTGCGATAATCCAAATTATCCAATCAGCATTTTGAATGATGCTGTAGCTAAAACATTTATTGATGGTACTGCTTTTCACTTATACAGCGGCGATATCAGTGCTTTATCAAATGTACATACTGCCCATCCAGATAAGAACCTTTACTTCACAGAACAATGGACGGCAGGCTCTGGCAGTTTTGATGGCGATTTAAAATGGCATGTAAAAAATGTAATCATAGGTTCCATGAGAAACTGGAGCAAAGTAGCACTTGAATGGAATCTTGCAAACGACCCTTCTTATGGGCCACACACAGCTGGCGGTTGTACAGAGTGTAAAGGAGCAATAACAATAAGCGGTTCTTCTATCAATAAAAACGTAGGGTATTATATTGTGGCACATGCATCTAAATTTGTACCGTCAGGTTCTGTTCGTATTTCAAGTAGTTTGGTGAGTAACCTACCGAGCGTTGCCTTTAGCACACCTGCCGGCAAAAAAGTATTAATCGTAGTAAATGAAAGTGCCTCAACTATCAATTTCAACATCAGCTATAAAGGCAAGTATGTTATCACATCATTGTCTGCAGGCGATGTTGCAACATACGCCTGGTAAACAATTAAATAAATAAATACGGATATGAAAAGAATCTATATTGTTTTTACTGCCCTTGTATTATTTTCCTGTACTGAAAAGAATAAAAATAAATCAGATACTGGCGTATCATCTTTTTCTACAAATGGGAAAAAAGTAGTTGTGTATACTACTGCAGACAGCACCAATTTAAGATTGTCTGCTACAGACACTTTAAGTTTTAAAGACAAAGGCCAGCCTTTCGAAAATGAAACAACCGTTTTTGTTGATCCTTCAAAAACGTTTCAGACTTTTTTGGGTATTGGCGCTGCATTAACCGATGCTGCTGCAGAAACATATTATAAGTTGCCCAAAAATAAACAACAGGAAATCATCAATGCCTATTTTAATAAGCAATCGGGTATTGGTTATTCTATTGGGCGTACCAATATAAACAGTTGCGATTTCAGTAGCGATATGTACACGTATGTTAAAGAAGGCGATAAGGAATTAAAAACCTTCAGCATTGAACACGATAAAAAGTATAAAATTCCTTTTATTAAAGAAGCGATGGCTGCAGCAGGAGGCAAACTGAATTTATTTGCCAGCCCATGGAGCCCGCCCGCTTTTATGAAAGACAATAATGATGTACTACATGGTGGTAAATTAAAACCAGAATTTTACGACAGCTGGGCGATTTATTACACAAAATTTATTAATGCGTATGAAAAGGAAGGTATACCAATTTGGGGCATCACTGTGCAAAATGAACCAATGGCAACACAACGATGGGAAAGCTGCGTGTATACTGCACAAGAGGAAACGGATTTTATAAAAAATCATTTAGGACCAACCATGCAAAAAGCAGGGTTACAGGACAAAAAAATTATTGCATGGGATCATAACAGAGATTTAATCTATCAGCGAGCACAAACATATTTCAACGACCCAGAAGCATCAAAATATATTTGGGGTCTTGGTTTTCATTGGTATGAGGCCTGGAGCGGTGGAACGCCGATGTATGATAACCTAAAATTGGTACACGACGCATTTCCAGATAAACATTTGTTATTTACAGAAGGTTGTGCAGAAAGTTTTGATGTAACAAGGTACAACGCATGGTCCTTAGGTGAAAAGTATGGCAAAAACATGATAAACGATTTTAACAATGGCATGGAAGGTTTCACCGACTGGAATATTTTACTAGATGAAACAGGCGGACCCAATCATGTACAGAATTTTTGTTTTGCACCCGTACATGGTGATGTAAAAACTGGTCAGCTTATTTACACCAATGCTTATTATTATATCGGTCAGTTTTCAAAGTTCATAAAACCCGGGGCAAAAAGAATTATCAGCAGCAGCAGCCGTAGCCAGTTGCTTACTACTGCTTTTAAGAATGAGGATGGAACCATAGCGGTGATTGTGATGAACCAGGCCAGCATAAAAACACCTTATAATTTATGGATTAATGGTAAAGCCGTGCAAGCCACTGCATTACCACATTCTATTACCACTTTAATTTTTTAGTATGAAGTATAGAAACCGCATGCGTAATTTTTTATTACTGATTTTATCGCCATTGATATTACTGATTCAGTGTGGTAAAAGTAATTCATCATCTCCAGTGCCAACTCCAGTTCCAGTGCCAGCATTGTTATACAATACCAGTGTTAAAATTGATAATACAAATACCTCAACATCGTTAGTCAATTATAATATAAAAATTTCACCTATTATAAGGCTTTCATTCAATAATGCGCTTGACAGAGCCACCGTTTCAACGGCTGTTTTTGTTTTAGAAAACGGGGCCACTGCAGCGGCAGTCAATTATACTTATGAAAACAGCGATAGTACTTTAGTGGTAACGCCAGCATCGCCTTTAAAGTATCTCTCTAGGTATAATGTAGCAGCCAATACCAACTTAAAGTCCGTTAAAAACGGTAAACTTAGTGGTGATTTAAACTTCCAGTTTAATACGCAGATAGATTCAAGTAATAAATTTGCAACAATAAGTGACAACGCTTTGCTTGACTTGATACAGCAGCAAACCTTTAAATATTTCTGGAATTTTGGCCATCCGGTTAGTGGGTTGGCAAGAGAAAGAAATACTTCAGGAGAAACAGTTACTTCTGGCGGCTCGGGCTTTGGTATTATGACAATACCAGTTGGTATAAACAGAAATTTTATTACCCGTGCACAAGGTCTAGCACGTATGCAGACGATTGTTGGATTTTTAAAAAACACGGCAGTAAAAGTTAAAGGGGCATTTCCACATTGGTTAAATGGAACAACAGGTGTCATTATTCCTTTCAGCGTAAATGATAATGGGGCTGACTTGGTGGAAACATCGTACTTAATGATGGGACTGCTTACAGCCCGGCAATATTTTAATGGGGTTGATGCAGCAGAAACAAATCTGCGAAGCGATATAAATATTTTATATAATAATGTTGAATGGGATTGGTTTCGTCAGGGTGCACAAAATGTTTTGTACTGGCATTACAGTCCAGATAAAGCATGGATAATGAACGTGCAAGTAAGAGGTTGGAACGAAGCATTGATCACTTACATTATGGCGGCTGCATCAGCTACGCATGGTATTCCTGCAACAGTTTATACAAACGGCTGGAAAGGTGGCAGTTTTACAAATGGCAATACTTACTTCGGCTACCAGCTTCCTCTTGGGCCTGCACAAGGCGGGCCGCTGTTTTTTGAGCATTATACTTTTATGGGTGTTAACCCAACCGGACTTAACGAAGGTTCTATAAACTATACTACGCAAACAAAAAATCATACACTCATCAATTACAATTATTGTAAATCAAATCCTAATAATTTTTTCGGATACAGCAATTTGGTTTGGGGATTAACGGCAAGTGACATTCAGGGAGGTTATACAGCAAGTTCTCCAACAAATGATGTTTCGGTTATTGCACCAACAGCAGCTATCTCGTCTCTTCCTTACACACCAACAGAATCAATGGCGGCACTAAAATTTTATTACTATGTGCTGGGAGATAAAATATGGAAAGAATATGGTTTTGTAGATGCCTTTTCTTTGCAGAACAATTGGTATGCAGATTCTTTTTTAGCCATTGATCAGGGACCTGAAGTTGTGATGATTGAAAATTACCGCACCGGTTTACTTTGGAGTTTATTTACTAGTTGCCCTGAAGTAAAAGCAGGGATGCTGAGTCTTGGATTTACTGCACCGTATCTGTAAAAATGAAATTATAAGCTTATATGAAAAAAAATAGTCTTCTCTTTCTTGCCTTTATAGTCTTTTTTTCAGTCAGCGACTGCAAATCTGGTAATAAAATTTCAACTGATAAAGAGGATGATAATAGGAAACTTGCAGATGCAGATACCGCACTTTTTAGAACAGTCCAGCAGCAAACATTTCAGTATTTTTGGGATGGAGCAGAGCCAGTAAGTGGGTTGGCTAGGGAGCGTTTTCATGCAGATAATATTTATCCTGATAATGACAAGCATGTTGTAACTAACGGTGGTTCGGGCTTTGGCGTAATGGCTATTTTGGTTGGTATTGAAAGAGGTTTTGTAAATAAAGAAGCCGGAAGAAAACATTTGGAAAAGATTGTTCATTTTTTGGAGACAGCCGACCGCTTTCATGGTGCATGGCCGCATTGGTTTAATGGTGAGACAGGTAAAGTGGTTCCTTTTGGGAAAAAAGACAACGGCGGTGATTTGGTAGAAACATCTTTTATGTTACAGGGGCTACTTTGTGTAAGACAATATTATCAACATGGAAATACGGAAGAAAAAGCATTGGCTGCAAGAGTAGATAAATTATGGAAAGACGTGGATTTTGATTGGTTCCGCAAAGGAAAAAACGTTTTGTATTGGCACTGGAGTCCTACGTATGCATGGGAAATGGATTTCCCCGTACATGGATATAATGAATGCCTCATCATGTATATATTGGCAGCATCTTCGCCAACACACAGTGTGCCTGCAATTGTGTACCATGAGGGTTGGGCCGAGAACGGGAAAATAAATGATGTAAATAAGCCTGAAGGAATTGCAGCAAACTATTCGTACAAATTACAAATGAAACATCAGGGCGATGCCTGGAATGGCGGACCTTTGTTTTGGGCGCATTACAGTTATCTTGGTTTAGACCCACATGGGCTAAAAGATAAATATGCTGATTACTGGGTAGAGAATACAACTCAAGCACTCATCAATTATCAATGGTGTGTTGATAATCCAAATAAATTTAAAGGCTATGGTCCTAATAGTTGGGGGCTTACTTCTAGTTATTCTGTAAAAGGTTATGCAGGTCATGCCCCAACAACAGAAAGAGACCTTGGCGTAATTTCTCCAACAGCCGCATTGTCATCTTTTCCATACACCCCCAAACAATCAATGTCTGCCATGAAACACTGGTACAATGACTTGCAAGGTAAAATATGGGGAACGTATGGTTTTTATGATGCTTTTAGTGAAACGGATAACTGGTATTTACCAAGATACCTTGCCATTGATCAAGGGCCAATTGTGGTGATGATGGAAAATTATAGAAGT
This sequence comes from Chitinophagales bacterium, assembly GCA_038327865.1. Classification (GTDB taxonomy): domain Bacteria; phylum Bacteroidota; class Bacteroidia; order Chitinophagales; family Chitinophagaceae; genus Parasediminibacterium. The sequence goes on from JBBQLL010000009.1 coordinate 21,334, forward strand.
GGTTTGTTGTGGAAATTATTTATGAGTTGCCCCGAAATAAAAGAGGGATTAAAGAAATTGAATTTTGAAAGTCCGTGGTTGAAAAAATAAAAGTATAGAAAAAAAAATTTTAGCAATATGCTTTAAAAAAACTATTACTGTTGAATAATTTGAATTCATATATGAAAAATTTTATGTTTAAAATTACTCTATTAATTGCGATCACTTTTTTTGCAGTTAGTGCAAAGGCACAGCCTTTTGCAGATGAAATAGTAAACTTTAAAAAGAAGGATGCAGTTTCATTTCCGCCAGCCAATGCTATTTTGTTTGTTGGTAGTTCTTCTTTTAGAAAATGGCAAGATGTAGCAACTTATTTTCCAAATTATACAATCATTAACCGTGGATTTGGCGGTTCAACTTTACCAGATATGATCCGTTACGAGCAGGACATTATCTTTCCATATCATCCAAAACAAATTGTAATTTATTGTGGAGAAAATGATGTGGCATCATCAGATACTATTTCGGCACAAATTGTATTTGACCGGTTTAAAAAATTGTATCTAGATATAAGAGCTGTGATGCCCAATGTGCCTGTTTTATTTGTATCGCTTAAACCAAGCCCGTCACGCTGGCAAATGCGTGACAGAATGATGGGCGCCAATAAACTTATTAAAAAATATCTAACGAAAAAAAGTAACGCTGCTTTTGTAAGTGTGTGGAATGATATGCTTGGTGCAGATGGTAAGTCAATACCCAATATTTTCGAGACTGATAACCTGCATATGAATGCAAAGGGTTATGCCATCTGGCAAAAATTAATTGAACCTTATTTATTGAAATAATAATAACTACAACACATGAAATTATTACAAATACTGATAATTATTTTGCTGGTTGCAGGCCCATATAAGTTAACGGCGCAGGATGCAAAAATGAAACCGTTCATTGATGCATTGATGAAAAAAATGACAGTGGAAGAAAAACTGGGACAATTAAATTTACCGGGATCAGGTGATATTGTTACAGGTCAGGCAGGTAATTCAGATATTGCAAAAAAGATTGAGCAGGGAAAAGTTGGTGGTTTATTTAATATAAAATCTATTTCAAAAATTAAAGAAGTACAAAAGCTTGCTGTTGAGAAAAGCCGCTTAAAAATTCCTTTATTATTTGGTATGGATGTAATACATGGCTATGAAACCGTATTTCCCATTCCGCTCGGATTAAGCTGCACTTGGGATATGAATCTAATAAAACGTAGTGCGGCCATTGCAGCATCCGAAGCAAGTGCCGATGGTATTAACTGGACCTTTTCGCCCATGGTTGATATTGCTCGTGATGCCCGATGGGGAAGGATTGCAGAAAGTAGTGGTGAAGACCCATACCTAGGGTCACAAATAGCCAAAGCGATGGTTATGGGTTATCAGGGAACTAATTTTTCGAAAAATAGCAATATCATGGCTTGCGTAAAACATTATGCACTGTATGGCGCTGTAGAAGCTGGTCGGGATTACAATACAACTGATATGAGTCACCAGAGGATGTACAATGATTATTTTCCGCCATACAAAGCAGCAGTAGATGCAGGTGTTGGTAGTGTGATGGCGTCTTTTAACGAAGTGGATGGCGTACCTGCTACAGCCAACAAATGGCTGATGACAAATGTGCTTCGTAAACAGTGGGGCTTTAAAGGTTTTGTGGTTACAGATTATACCGGTATTACAGAAATGGAAGCACATGGTATTGGCAACACACAGGAAGTTGCAGCAAGGGCATTAATGGCTGGTATTGATATGGATATGGTGAGTGAGAGTATATTGAACACAAGCCAACAATCGTTGAAAAATGGTAAGGTAACAATGGCGCAGATTAATGCAGCCTGCAGAAGAATATTGGAAGCAAAATATAAACTTGGTCTGTTTAAAAATCCGTATAAATATTGTGATGAGAACCGTGCTAAAAATGAAATTTTTACTGTTGCCAACAGGAAAGAAGCAAGAGCAACTGCTGCGCAAAGTTTTGTATTGCTTAAAAATGAACCACTCGTTTCGGGTGGGATGGCTGTGGGCCTATTGCCTTTAAAAATGGCAGGTAGTATTGCATTGATTGGCCCACTAGCCGATAATAAACTTAATATGCCAGGTACTTGGAGTGTAGCAGCAAATTATTCAAAAGCAACTTCCGTATTAACTGGGTTAAAAGAAACCGTGGGGGATAAGGTAAAGATATTATATGCCAAGGGATCGAACCTGGATGCTGACAGTGCATTTGAAGAAAGAGCAACCATATTTGGGAAATCGTTGGGAAGAGATAAGCGCAGTAATGCGGTAATATTACAGGAGGCCTTAGATGTAGCCAATCAGGCAAATGTTATTGTGGCCGTTCTTGGCGAATCGGCAGAGATGAGCGGAGAATCATCAAGTAGAAGTAATATAGACATACCTGAAATACAAAAAGACCTGTTGAAAGCTTTATTAAAAACCGGTAAGCCAGTTGTACTGGTTTTATTTACCGGTCGGCCGCTTGTTTTAAAATGGGAAAATGAAAATGTACCTGCCATATTAAATGTATGGTTTGGCGGCAGCGAAGCCGGTTATGCAATAGCTGATGTATTATTCGGTGATGTAAATCCTTCTGGAAAACTGACAACTACTTTTCCGCAGAATGTAGGCCAAGTACCGATTTACTATGCACATAAAAACACAGGACGTCCATTAGGGGAAGGTAAATGGTTCGAAAAATTCCGCTCTAATTATCTGGATGTATCCAATGATCCTGTTTATCCTTTTGGGTATGGGTTGAGCTACTCCTCATTTAATTATAGCAATATTACACTCAGTAGTGTTTCATTAAAAGGTAATCAAACATTAACCGCTACTGCAACAATTACCAATACAAGTAAATATGATGGAAAAGAAGTGGTACAATTGTATATCCGTGATGTGGTGGGTAGTGTAACTAGGCCTGTTAAAGAATTAAAAGGCTTTCAGAAGATTGAATTAAAAGTGGGAGAAACTAAAACTGTTTCTTTCAAAATTACGACAGCCGATCTCAAATTTTACAATTATGATCTTGTTTACGATTGGGAGCCGGGAGAATTTGAAATTATGATAGGAGCCAATTCAAAAGATGTAAAAACTACCTCTGTAAATTGGGTTAAATAAATGCACTGAAAAGAGCAATAAAAGCCCTTTTAAAAGGTTAAATCAATAAAATTGAATAAAATAAACAATCGTAACGAGTAAAAAATGTCAATCGCTCGAAATCTATTCTAACAAATAGTTTAACCTGTCTCTTAATTGGCACACTTGCAAAGGTTAGCACAAGTGTTATTTTTTTGGCAATGGTGTAAATAGCTAAAATCTCCGCTGTTGTATTTGTTTTGCTAAGGTATGTTGAACTACAGATAATTTGGGTCGTAGTTTTGTTTCTTGTCTACTTCAGGATAGCCTTTCTTACTTCTACAAAAAATTAAAAATATTATATCTGTCAGCTTTATGGTAGCATTTCTGTAATATTTTTTGCTAGTACAACGTTAACTTCGTTTCTTTCCATAAATTAATATCTTGATAAGTAATACTAACAAAAACAGCGTAGTACCTATTTTGCCTCAACCTAAATTAACCTATGAAACATTTTTACAAATGGCTAGCCGTTGTCATTGCACTTTTTGCAACCACTATCTCCACAATTGCCCAACCCACTATTAGTTCTTTTACCCCAACCAGTGGTGCAGTAGGTACAACAATTACCATAACAGGCACTAACTTTAATACCACGGCAGCCAATAATATTGTTTTCTTTGGTGCCACCAAGGCAACGGTAACAGTAGCAAGTGCTACTAGCTTAACAGTAACAGTACCAACGGGTGCCACTTTTGGCCCGATAACAGAGTTAAATACGGCAACTGTTTTAGCAACTTATAGTACCCAATTTTTCAATCCAACTTTTACACCTTCTAAAGGCAGTATTACTTCTGCTGATATTAATGCTAATGCAAATGTTCAAGCAGGCAAAAATCCTTATTCAGTAGCCATTGGTGATATAGATGGTGATGGTAAGCCAGATCTGGCGGTAACTAATTCAGGCAGTAATACTGTTTCAATATTACGCAATATCAGCACCAATGGAAGGATTATTTTTGACAACAAGGTAGATTTTGTAACAGGCTCATTTTCTCGTTCAGTTGCTATCGGGGATATTGATGGTGATGGCAAGCCTGATTTGGCAATAGCTGTTACAGGTAGCAGTACTGTTTCAATATTACGCAATATTAGCACCAGTGGTACAATTAGTTTTGACCCCAAAGTAGATTTCCCAACAGGCTCAAATCCTCGTTCAGTTGCCATTGGCGATATAGATGGTGATGGTAAGCCTGATTTGGTGACAGCCAATGCGCATGACAACACTGTTTCTGTATTACGCAATATTAGTAACAGTGGTACGGTTAATTTTGCTGCCAAAGTAGATTTTGCAGCAGGTTCAGGTCCTTTTTCAGTAGCTTTTGGCGATATTGATGGTGATGGTAAGCCAGATCTGGCGGTAGCCAATAATGGAGCTAATACTGTTTCTGTACTACGCAATATCAGCACGAGTGGTACGGTTAATTTTGCTGCCAAAGTAGATTTTGCAGCAGGTTCAATTCCTTATTCAGTAGCTTTTGGCGATATTGATGGTGATGGTAAGCCAGATCTGGCGGTAGCTAATTATGGCGGTAATACTGTTTCTGTACTACGCAATATCAGCACGAGTGGTACAATTAGTTTTGCCCCCAAGGTAGATTTTGGAACAGGAGTACGTCCTGTATCAGTAGCCATTGGCGATATAGATGGTGATGGCAAGCCTGATCTGGCGGTAGCTAATTTTTCGAGTAGTACTTTGTCTGTATTACGCAACACGAGCAGCAGCGGTGCAGTTAGTTTTGCCTCTAAAGTAGATTTTGCAGTAGGCTCCCCATACACATACGCTGAATCAGTAGCCATTGGCGATATAGATGGGGATGGAAAGCCTGATTTGGTGGCAGCTACGCAAGCTCAATACAGTAATACTGTTTCTATATTACGCAATACCCCAGTTTTTAACAGCGATGCAACCCTTTCTTCATTAACCACCACTGCAGGCATAATCATCCCAACTTTTGCAACAGCAACAATAGCTTATACTGCAAGTGTAGCCAATGCTACATCAAGTGTAACTGTTACACCCACTGTTGCAGATGCAACAGCAATGGTACAAGTAAGGGTTAATGGTGGCACGTATGCAACAGTTGCAAGTGGTTCAGCCTCATCGGCATTAAGTTTAATTGTTGGCTCAAACACAATAGATGTTACCGTAACCGCACAAGATGGTGCAACCATTAAAACTTATACTATTACTGTAACAAGGGCAGCTGGATCGTATATACCCACCATAAGTTCATTTACCCCAATCAGTGGCGCAGCAGGTACAACAGTTACCATTACAGGTACTAACTTTAATATTTCGGCAGCCAATAATATTGTTTTCTTTGGTGCCACCAAGGCAACGGTAACAGCAGCAAGCGCTACTAGCTTAACCGTAATAGTACCAACAGGTGCCACCTTTGCGCCAATCACCGAATTAAACACAGCAACTGTTTTAGCAACCTATAGTACCCAATTTTTTAACCCAACTTTTACGCCTACTAAAGGCAGTATAACCACTGCTGATATAGCTGCCAAAGTTGATGTTTCAACAGGCTCAATCCCTTATTCAGTAGCCATTGGCGATATAGATGGTGATGGCAAGCCTGATATAGCGATAGCTAATGCAAGTAGCAATACTGTTTCAATATTACGCAATACGGGTAGTAGTGGTGTGGTTAGTTTTGCTACTAAAGTAGATGTTGCAACAGGTCCAAATCCTTACTCAATAGCCATTGGCGATATAGATGGGGATGGCAAGCCTGATTTGGCGGTAGTTAATTATAACAACAATACTGTTTCTGTACTACGAAATACGAGCAGCAGCGGTGTAATTAGTTTTGCTGCCAAAGTAGATCTTGTAACTGGTTTACTTCCTGTATCAGTAGCCATTGGTAATATAGATGGTGATGGTAAGCCTGATCTAGCGATAGCTAACTATAATGACAATACTGTTTCTGTTTTACGCAATACATGTAGCATTGGTACGGTTAGTTTTGACACCAAAGTAGATATTGGAACAGGTGCACATCCTTTTTCTGTAGCCATCGGTGATATAGATGGTGATGGCAAGCCTGACTTGGCGGTAGCCAATAATGGAGCTAATACTGTTTCTGTATTACTGAATACGAGCAGCATCGGCACGGTTAGTTTTATCACTAAAGTAGATGTTGCAACGGGTTCAAGTCCTTTTTCAGTAGCCATCGGTGATATAGACGGTGATGGTAAGCCTGATTTGGCAACAGCTAATTTTTACGGTAAAACTGTTTCTATATTACGCAATACTGGTAGTAGTGGTGCGGTTAGTTTTGCAATGAAAGTAGATGTTGCAACAGGTACACTTCCTATATCAGTAGCCATTGGTGATATAGATGGTGATGGCAAGCCTGATTTAGCGGTAGCTAATAATGACGATAAAACTGTTTCTATATTACACAATACGGGTAGTAGTGGTACGGTTAGCTTTGCGAGTAAAGTAGATGTAACAACAGGTACAGGTCCTCGTTCAGTAGCCATTGGAGATTTAGATGGTGATGGCAAGCCTGATTTGGCAGTAGCTAATAGTAACAGTAATACTGTTTCTATATTACGCAACACGCCAGTATTTAATGCAAACCTTTCTTCATTAACCACTACCGCAGGAACAATTACCCCAACATTTGAAGTAGCAACAAGAGCTTATATAACAAGTGTTCCCAATGCCACCACCAGTGTAACTATTACACCCACTGTGGCAGATGCAATAGCAATGGTACAAGTAAGGGTTAATGGTGGCACGTATGCAACAGTTGCAAGTGGTTCAGCCTCATCGGCATTAAGTTTAAATGTTGGCTCAAACACAATAGATGTTACCGTAACCGCACAAGATGGTGCAACCATTAAAACTTATACTATTACTGTAACAAGGGCAGATTGCATCGTAAACATACCTGATGCTAACTTTAAAACATATTTAGTTGGTAATCCTTCAATCAACACCAACGGCGATACTGAAATTCAATGTAGTGAAGCAGCAGCTTTTACTGGCGGAATGGCTACAAATCAACTTGGCATAACTGATTTAACTGGTATTGAAGCATTTACATCGCTATCCGAGTTGCTTTGTCAAAATAATAATTTAACCAGTATAGATATTTCACATAACACCGCCCTAACTATTTTGAGTTGTGGTTATAATAGTATAACTAGTTTAGATGTTTCACACAACACGGCAATTACACGCTTTCAATGCGATGGTAATAAATTAATAAGTATAGATGTTTCACATAATACATCACTTACTGTATTTACTTGTAGTAATAATAATTTAACTAATCTAGATGTTTCTCACAATACAGGACTTACTAACTTGACGTTTGACTTTAATAATTTGACTAATTTAGATGTTTCGCATAATATAGCTCTTACTCAATTAGGTTGTGGTAAAAATAGTTTAACTAGCCTAGATTTATCACATAATACGGCTCTTACTTCTGTTGTCTGCAGTAGTAATAGTTTAATAAGTTTAAATATAAAAAATGGGTATAATAATATTTTACAATATTTTTCTGCTGATCAAAATCCAAATTTAAGTTGTATACAAGTAGATAATGTAGCTAACGCAAATGGTTATAGCAATTGGCGTAAAGATGCATCAGCAACTTATAGCACCAATTGTACTTGTACACCAACAACTTCAACAACTACTAAAAGCATTAACCCAAGTGCCTTACCATATGTTTGGAATGGTTTAACCTTTACGGCAAGTGGTAGCCAAACAGCACATTTAACCAATGCAGCAGGTTGCGATAGTACTGCTACCTTAAACCTTACAGTAAATGGGAAACCGAGTGCTGGACCAGACCAGATGGTGCTTTGCGGAAGCAGTACAAAAATGGTCACTTTAACTGGTACACTACCTACTACAGGTGTATGGTCATCCATGTCAAGCAATGATGCAACAGCGGTACTAAGCACTTCAGTAAATGGTGTGATATATATTACATTACCTGTAGCGCCTTTTACAGGTAAATTAAGTTATATATATACGACTTTTGATGGTAAGGATACGGTTGACATTTATGTAAATGGGCCTACAAGTCCTACGATTAATGTAAATGCTGGTACACCAGTATTATGCAACGGTACTACCGTGCAATTATGTCCAAAAGATTGGGGTTATAGTAATTACCAATGGTATAAAGATGGCTATGCTATTGTAGGTGCCACAGGTGTTAGTTCATGCATCACATTAGATGCTTCGGGCATTGGTAGCTATACCTTAACGGGTACCAATGGTTCAGCTTGTTGGAGTGTTCCATCAGCACCAGTAGTAGTCAGCACAGTAAACTCATTGAGTAAACCAACCATTACTGTTACAGGTGCAACCGCATTATGTAATGGTGGTAGTACCATATTAACATCATCAGCTACCTATGGTAACCAATGGTTTAAAAATGGCAATTCCACAGGCGTAACTTCACAGTCTTTAACCGTGACAGCCCCAGCAGATTATAGTGTATTAGTCAACAGTGGCAATTGTGCTTCGGCCATGTCATTAACAACCACTATAGGTAGTAGTGTTGCACCAAGCAGTATTAGCGGTGCTACTACAGTGGTAGCAGGATCAACCACCCAATTAACAAGTGCCACAGCAGGTGGTGTTTGGACAAGTGATAATTTAGCTGTAGCGACAATAGATGGTAATGGTCTTGTAACAGCAAAAGCAGTTGGTAATGCAACGATTACGTACACGATTACTAATAGTTGTGGTAGTTCAAGTGTTACACAACCAATTACGGTAACGACAGCCTGTGTAGCACCAGTAGCTAATTTCACTATTACCAATGCAACGCAGTGTTTGGGTAGTGGTTTCACATTTACCAATACAAGTACAGGTACAACACCAACCTATAAATGGTACTTTGGTGATGGCGGATTAGCCGTTACACAAGATGCGACACATACTTATACTGCTGCTAATACATACAATGTGTTATTAACGGTAGATAATGCCTGTGGTTCATCAAGTATTACTAAAACAGTCACTGTAAATGCTGTACCGCCAACACCAAGCAGTATTAGCGGTGCTACTACAGTGGTAGCAGGTTCAACGACACAATTGTCAAGTGCTACATTAGGTGGTGTTTGGACAAGTGATAATTTAGCTGTAGCGACAGTAGATGGTAATGGTCTTGTAACAGCAAACGCAGTTGGTAATGCAACTATTACGTACACGATTACTAATAGTTGTGGTAGTTCAAGTGTTACACAACCAATTACGGTAACGACAGCATGTATAGCACCAGTAGCTAATTTCACTATTACCAATGCAACGCAGTGTTTGGCTAGTGGTTTCACATTTACCAATATAAGTACAGGTACAACACCAACCTATAAATGGTATTTTGGAGATGGCGGATTAGCCGTTACACAAGATGCAACACATACTTATACTGCTGCTAATACATACAATGTATTATTAACGGTAGATAATGCCTGTGGTTCATCAAGTATTACTAAAACAGTCACTGTGAATGCTGTACCGCCAACACCAAGCAGTATTAGCGGTGCTACTACAGTGGTAGCAGGTTCAACCACCCAATTAACAAGTGCCACAGCAGGTGGTGTTTGGACAAGTGATAATTTAGCTGTAGCGACAATAGATGGTAATGGTCTTGTAACAGCAAAAGCAGTTGGTAATGCAATAATTACGTACACGATTACTAATAGTTGTGGTAGTTCAAGTGTTACACAACCAATTACGGTAACGACAGCATGTATAGCACCAGTAGCTAATTTCATTATTACCAATGCAACGCAGTGTTTGGGTAGTGGTTTCACATTTACCAATACAAGTACAGGTACAACACCAACCTATAAATGGTATTTTGGAGATGGCGGATTAGCCGTTACACAAGATGCAACACATACTTACACTGCTGGTAATACCTACAATGTGTTATTAACGGTAGATAATGCATGTGGTTCATCAAGTATTACGAAACAAGTCATTGTGAATGCTATGCCGCCAACACCAAGCAGTATTAGCGGTGCTACTACAGTGGTAGCAGGTTCAACGACACAGTTATCAAGTGGCACATCAGGTGGTGTTTGGACAAGTGATAATTTAGCTGTAGCGACAGTAGATGTCAATACGGGTCTTGTAACAGGTGTAACAGCAGGATCAGTAACGATTACTTATACGGTTACCAATGGTTGTGGTAGTTCAAGTGTTACGCAACCAATAGCGGTAACGTCAGCATCTATAGTTGTGCCGCCAACACCACCTTGTAATCTATCGGCTAGCTTCAGCATCAATAACACGACTCAGTGTGTAACAGGTAACAGTTTTATATTTACTAGCAATTTGACTGGTGGTACTGCACCATTTACCTACATGTGGGATTTAAATGATGGCACGACAGCCAATTCAGCCAGCCTAACTAAAACCTATACCAACTATGGTGAACATGACGTTACTTTAAAAGTAAACGATGCAAATGGTTGTATAAGCAATCCAGCAGGTCAACATGTATCTATTGTTGCAAAACCAAAAGCCAGTTTTAGTATTTTATCCAATACCGGTAATGGTAAACAAACGACTTTCATTAGTTCAAGCACAATAGCTTCTGGAACAATGACTTACTTGTGGGATTTAGGGAATGGTCAAACATCAACATTGAGTAACCCAACCACTACCTACACACCAGCACCAGCAAGTCCTTACACAATTACATTAACAGTAAGTGGATTAGGTAGCTGTAATGATGTTGCTACCCAAACCTATACGCAGTATGTTGTTGCAAGTGTGAGTGTGTATCCAAACCCAGTATTGGGAACGATACAGGTAAGTGTAAGAGCGGCATCTGTAACGCCAACGACGTTTAAGATTATGGATTTGGCAGGCAGAGTGTTACGCACACAAACGGTTATACCAATAGCTGCTGGGTCAAACGTATTAGCCACATTAGATACACGAGGTTTGCAAAGCGGTAGTTATGTGATATACATTTCAGACGAGGCAAATGGTTTCTTGGCAACAAAAGCTATCTTGAAACAATAAGGTTTATAGTTTTCATAAAAAATGGCTAGTAACAAAAGTTGCTAGCCATTTTTATTTTGTTTGTATTGTTATAGCTTTAAGGATACAAAAGACTGTTTATTGGTTGTTTTCAAACGTCTTACAGGTGTAAAACAAGCATTATTAGTAAACGCTGCGTAACATCAGTTAATTATTCTACATTACCTCAACAAGCCTGCGCATTTATAGTAACAAAAATTGAGGTGCAATATTTTGAATTCTAAATTCAAAAGTGAAATCATTAACATTTGGTAGAACCTACACTCAAATGTGTGAATAGTGTAATAGTTCCCAGTAATTGTGTAACATATAAATTGGCTGTAGCCAGTACCTTCATTAAATATGAAAATGGTAGGTGTATGTTAAGTAATCAGAGGTTGCAATCAAATTTACAAATCACAAATTTTAAAAAAATAGTATTATTATTTACTTAATTACATATAAAAATTTAAATTAATGTGAATTATTCTAACTAAGTTAGACAGCATATTATCATAAGAACTAGGCATGATTTTTTAAACACATAAAACGTTTAGATGTTCATTTATCTTACTAGAGCGGTTTGACAAAAGGAAAAATGATAAAAGATGTTTGCTAGAAGCAAGCCTTAAATGCAGGCAGCCAATTGCAATTGGTGGATTAGCGAACATTTATGAGTTTGCGTTTAACAGTGCGATTGATAAATTAAGAATGTTAAAAATAAATTATCCTAACAATAAAAATAATCAAAATATATTAAATGAGTCTGATTGACAATATTTCTGAAACAGATTATAATAAGCTACTTAAATATCCTGTGTATATCTCACTGCTTGCTGCTAATAACGATAGTAAACTAGATGATACAGAAAAAAAAGTAGCCATCAAATTTTCTCATATAAAAACATATTCGTGCAATCCTTTACTTACTACATTTTACGAAGACGCCGATAAGGTTTTTGAAAAAAATATGGAGCAACTTGATAAGGATTTGCCAGTAAAAAAAGAAGAAAGAGATGCTGTTATTAAAAAAGTGCTAATCAATCTCGAAAAAATTGTTTTGAATTTAGGAAAAGAATACAGTATCGTAATGCATCGTAGTATGCAGTCATTTAAAGAGCATGTTTCACAAGCACATCACAACGTATTAGTAGATTTTATTTTTCCTGTTCCAATAAAAGGGTTAACCTATTAAACACGCTTTAAAAATAAAATTTGATTGACCATATTACAATGAACCAAAGTCAGCCACTCAATTCATTAATGGGTCATGCAGGCCATAACTATCATGCGATGTTGATGACTGATTTTAAAAGAAGAGTGGTAAATGTGGTAGACCTACTGAAATTACAATCCAGTTCAAAACATCCCCACGGATTAACTGACAAGAATTGTGATTCAATAGTCACTAAAGACAAGCACATGATTTTTAACTTAAATGAATATCCATGGTTATTACACCGTCGCAACTATTGTTGTACAAACCGCAATTTGTATGTAAGAAGCTACAATGAAGAAGGTACAATAACAACGCCATTTGACCTAAGGGTACAAAATGATATTGACCGTTTCCATTTAGTGATAGATGAAATTAACCGTTTGCCAATTCTAGGTAACAAAGGCTTGTACCTAAAACAACAATGGCAGGATAAATAAATAGAACATAAACATTATTTACATAAACAAGGTAAAGATCTTCCAGAAATTCTCAACTGGAAATGGAAAAACTAATGAACAATCAACTATTAAAAGATACAATAGCCCAACTTTTTGCCAGTAATAAAGGGCTTTTGGCAATGGACGAAAGTAACGGCACCTGCAACAAACGATTTGCCTCAGCAGGCATTCCGCAAACAGTTGAGATGCGGCGTAAATACCGTGAACTACTTGTCACAACGCCAGGGTTGAATGAAAGCATTGGCGGTGCTATTTTGTATGATGAAACCATCCGCCAACAAACAAAAGATGGAATTCCGTTTACAGATATTTTGAAAGAAGCAGGAATTATTCTGGGGATAAAAGTTGACACGGGTACTAAACCAATGGCTGGTTTTCCTAATGAAAAAATTACAGAAGGTTTGGATGGATTAGGCGAAAGGTTAGCAGAATATAAAATAATGGGTGTACGTTTTGCCAAGTGGCGTGCAGTGATTACGATTGGTGATAACATTCCAACCTTGGCATGTATAAAAGCCAATGTACATGCACTTTGCCGCTATGCAGCTTTATGCCAAGAGGCAGATATTGTTTCCATTGTAGAGCCTGAGGTTTTGATGACCGGCAATCATTCCATACAACGATGCTTCGACGTAACTGAGCAGGTATTGAAAACGCTTTTTTATCAACTGTATCAATATAAAATTGATTTGGAAGGAATGATTTTAAAACCAAATATGGTAATAGCCGGAGCAAAAAGCGCTCATCAAAATACCATTGATGAAGTTGCTGCAGCTACCGTAAATTGTTTGTTGGCATCCGTTCCTGCGGCTATGCCTGCCATTGCATTTTTATCAGGTGGGCAATCGCCTGAAGATGCGGCTGCACACTTGAATGCGATACATACAACGTTTAATAACCATTTGCCATGGATAGTAACTTTTTCATTTGCTAGAGCCATCCAACAACCCGCTTTAGATATTTGGAAAGGACTAGATGCGAATGTAGATGCAGCGCAAAAATTATTATACAGCCGTGCTAAACTTGATGCTTTAGCTAGGCATGGCAAATACAATGTGGTGGGCGAATAATTATTGTTCTAACTATTAAATCACTGAACCAATTTTTAAATTATTGTCATGGAAATTAAAACTGAAATACTTGAGCAACTAAGCATCAATACTGTTAGGATACTCGCGGCAGATGCAGTACAAAAAGCAAATTCCGGTCATCCAGGAACGCCAATGGGGCTTGCGCCTATTGGCCATATTTTATGGGGAGAAAGCATGAACTACAACCCTTTAAATCCTGAATGGATAAACAGGGATCGCTTTATTTTATCTTGTGGTCATGCCTGTATGCTACAATATAGTTTTTTGTACTTAACAGGTTATCCAATCACACTGGACGATATAAAAAAATTTCGACAATTGCACAGTAAAACTGCAGGGCATCCTGAATATGGATTGTTACCCGGCATAGAAGTAACCACTGGCCCTTTAGGCCAAGGATTTGCTAACGGTGTGGGATTTGCCATTGCACAAAAATACTTAGCAGCCCGATACAATAAACCTGGCTTTGATATTTTCAATTATAAAATTTATAGTATTTGTAGCGATGGTGATATGATGGAAGGTATTAGTGCCGAAGCCGCTTCTTTAGCCGGACATCTCAAGTTGGGCAACATGATTTATTTGTATGACGATAACCATATTAGTATTGAGGGAGATACCAACATTGCATTTGATGAAGACGTAGCACAACGTTTTGAAGCTTATGGTTGGCATGTACAGGTACTGGCAGATGGCAATGACTTTTATACCTTGTCTGCAGCAATAAAAAATGCGCAAAAAGAAACAAATCGTCCATCCCTAATAAAAGTACGTACCCATATTGGTTATGGCAGTCCTAATAAACAAGATACAGCTGCAGCGCATGGTTCTCCGTTGGGTGAAGCTGAAGTTAAGCTAGTGAAGGAAAATTTTGGATTTAACCCTGATAAATATTTTGTAGTGCCCGACGAAGTATTGAATTACTATCGTGAAGCAGGTAAGAAAGGAATAGAAAAAGAAAATGATTGGAATAATCTTTATAAAAGTTATAAAGACAAGTATACGGAACTGGCAAATGAATACGCGTTGTTAAGCAGCGGTAAATTACCGGAAGGGTGGAAAGAAAAGTTGCCGATTTTTAAAGCTGGAATAGAAATGGCAACACGTAAAGCTTCGGGTAAAGTGTTAAATGCAATAGCTGATTATTTGCCAAATTTAATAGGCGGTTCCGCAGATCTTGCGCCTTCAACAGACACCAATCTTGAAAAATATAAATCATTTTCAGCAGAAAATTTTGAGGGCCGTAATTTTCACTTTGGTATCCGTGAACATGCCATGGGCGCTATCTTAAATGGATTAGCCCTTAGTAAATACATCATCCCTTACGGTGCTACATTTTTGATATTTTCAGATTACATGCGACCACCCATTAGGCTGGCAGCGGTTATGAAAATACGTTCTATTTATGTTTTTACACATGATAGTATTGCGTTAGGAGAAGATGGCACCACCCACCAGCCTGTAGAACAATTAATTGGTTTACGCTCAGTTCCTAATATAACAGTCATTCGCCCAGCTGATGCTAATGAAACCGTACAGGCTTGGCGGGTAGCTTTAGAACATTCTGGCGGCCCAGTTGCATTAATATTAACACGTCAGGGGTTACCTGTAATTGACCAAGAAAAATATTCAAAAGCCATAGGTTTAGAAAAGGGAGCTTATATTCTTTCGGATTCATCAACACAGCCGGGCATTATTTTAATTGGCACGGGTTCAGAAGTTCAGTTGTTGTTGGCAGCTCAGCTTATATTAAAAGAACAAAACATAGCAGCAAGAGTAGTAAGTATGCCTTCGTGGGAATTATTTGAAAAGCAGGATAACGCTTATAAAGAAAAAGTATTTCCCGTGTCCTTACGTAAACGTTTGGCCGTAGAAGCTGGATCGCCTATTGGGTGGCATAAATATGTAACCGATGAAGGTGATATCATTGGCATTACTAGGTTTGGGGAATCTGCCCCCGGTGAAGAACTGATGAAAGAGTATGGCTTTACTGTGGAAAATATTGTAAATAAAGCAAAAGCTTTGATTTAAAAATTAGTGCGAAAGAAACACTTAAAAAAATTATTAAACTAAAATAAAATGAAAAAAAATTACAAGGATAAATCATCCCAAAATAAAGATATAACAAAACAGGATCCACCCGCATTGACAGAAAAAATTAAACAAGGAGGGGTAAATTCAACTTTTCCTCAAGAATACGAAGAACAGCTAAATACAAACATTCGTATGAAACCTCAACCCTTAGTTACGCCTAAGAAAAGTGGTGTTTAAATGATGGCAACAAGAAATTAAGAATTAGAAGCCATGCTTTTTTTCTTGAAGCCAGTTTGTAAATTTTATATACAATAAATAATTTATTAATATGTTTTTACTTATTAAAACGAGATGACAATAATTAATGTTCAAGACAAAACAACCGTTGAACACGTTAGGATTGGTATTGCAGCCGACCATGGTGGATTTAAAATGAAGGAGTTTCTGGTAAAAATGCTCTCTGAAGCAAACTATCAAGTAATTGATTATGGCAACAAGGAGTTAAATAACGGTGATGATTACCCAGATTTTGTAATCCCCTTGGCAGATGCAGTTACAAACGGCAGTGTAGAACGTGGCATTGCTGTTTGTGGCAGCGGTGTAGGCGCATGTATTGCAGTAAACAAAGTGGCCGGTGTAAGAGGCTGCTTGATTACGGAAAAATTTTCGGCAAAACAGGGTGTGGAAGATGATAATATGAACATCATATGCCTTGGCGGCCGTGTAATTACAGAGTCTTTGGCAGGGGAACTAGTAAATATTTTTCTGAAAGCAACATTCAGCGGTGCGGAAAGACACAATCGCCGGTTGGCTAAAGTGGCAGATATTGAAAACAATCATAAATAAATAAAAAATGAAAATTAGCCCTTTAGCAGGAAAAGCGGCAGAACAAAATATTTTAGTTAATATTCCTCGGCTTATTACAGCTTATTTCACAGGAATACCTGATGCAATGGTTCCAGCACAACGCATTTTATTCGGCACTTCTGGCCATCGTGGATCATCATTCAACAATTCTTTTAACGAAACCCATATCCTTGCTATTACCCAGGCGATTTGTTTTTACCGTAGAGAACACAAAATTAACGGTCCGTTATATCTTGGCTTTGATACACACGCATTATCAGCTTCTGCATTTGCCACTACTATGGAAGTGCTGGCAGCAAACAATGTTGAAGTGATGATTGCTAAAGGAAATGAATACACACCAACACCCGTTATTTCTCATGCCATTTTAAAATATAATCATGACCGAAAAACAGGGTTAGCAGATGGTATTGTTATCACACCTTCACATAATCCTCCACATGATGGCGGTTTTAAATATAATACACCCAATGGTGGACCTGCGCCTAATAAGGTTACAAATTGGATAGAAAAAAAAGCAAACGAATTGCTACATAATAAACTTCAAACGGTAAAAAGAATTACTTACGAAAAAGCAATTAAGGCAACTACCACACATGAACATGATTTCTTAAATACTTATGTTAATGATCTAGAAAACATCATTGATATGAACCTGATTCGGGATTCAAAAATTAATATAGGTGTTGATCCGCTTGGCGGTGCAGGAGTACATTATTGGCAACCCATTGCAGAACGTTATAAACTTAATTTGACCGTTGTAAATAAAATGGTTGATCCGACTTTTAGCTTTATGACGGTAGATTGGGACGGGCAAATTCGTATGGATCCATCTTCTCCTTATGCCATGCAACGATTGATTGCCATGAAAGACGATTATGATATTTCATTTGGTTGTGATACAGATCATGATCGGCATGGTATTGTTACTAAAAGTTCGGGTCTCTTACATCCAAATCATTATTTATCTGTCGCAGTTTCATATCTATTACAAAATCGGCCACAATGGAGTAAAACAGCAGCAGTTGGCAAAACAATCGTAACAACGCAGTTGATTGATCGCATTACAAAAAAATACGGTCGTCAGGTTTATGATACCCCTGTTGGATTCAAATGGTTTGTTGATGGCTTACTTAATAAGTCACTTTGTTTTGGTGGCGAAGAAAGTGCTGGTGCCTCTTTTTCAAGATTAAATGGCAGCGTTTGGGTTACAGATAAGGATGGATTTATACCAGCATTACTCTCCGCAGAAATCACTGCTAAAATGGGTAAAGATCCAAGCATTCTGTATAATGAATTGACTAGTGAATTTGGCAAACCTTTTTATAATCGCATAGAAGCAAAAGCAACGCTTGAACAAAAAGAGAAGCTTAGTAAACTGTCACCCAATACTATTAAGCGAAAGGAATTAGCAGGCGAAAAAATTATTGACTTACTAACAAAAGCCCCTGGAGATAATAGTGCCATTGGTGGATTAAAAGTGCGTACCAAAAACGGGTGGTTTGCTGCACGCCCATCGGGAACTGAAGATATTTATAAAATTTACGCAGAAAGTTTTGTAAGCGAAACGCATTTAAAACAAATTATTGATGAGGCACAAACGATTGTCAATGCTGCATTATAGATGAATTAAACAGATGTATGAAATTAAAATTGATTCCCACAGCACATGAGCTCATATCTAATATGAGAAATATTTTTCAGGTAAGTGATACTAAGCTTAATTATTTAAATGAAGAGCCGCTGAGGGAAGAACTATTTAGTTCCGATCAAATGGAACATTTCGGTAAAACATTAGCAGCCAAACATATTTTAAGCATAAATCCAGCAAAGGATCATTTACTTAAAAGATTAGATGATAATGAAAATACTTTGCAAGAAGTACGCAAACTCCTTACCGATTCTATAAAAAGAAATTACCAAGTTACCCCTGCAGGCGAATGGCTGATAGATAATTTCTATCTACTAGAAGAACATATACGAATCGCTAAAACACATTTTCCTAAAAATTATAGTGAAAATTTACCACAACTATTAAATGGAACATCTTCAGGGATTACCCGCAGTTATGATATTGTTCTTCAAATAATTTCTCACAGCGATGGAAGAATAAATATCGAAAACCTTGGTTGTTTTATAAAGGCATATCAAACAATTGCCAATTTAAAATTGGGCGA
Source organism: Chitinophagales bacterium (assembly GCA_038327865.1). Taxonomy (GTDB): domain Bacteria; phylum Bacteroidota; class Bacteroidia; order Chitinophagales; family Chitinophagaceae; genus Parasediminibacterium. The sequence continues at coordinate 40,361 of JBBQLL010000009.1, forward strand.
ATTGTGGTCTATTCCTATTATGCTTCGCTTGGCATTAATTGAAAATATCCGTCGTGTTTCTGCTCGTATTGCAATTGATAAAGTTGATAGAAACCTTGCTGATTATTGGGCTGAAAAAATGATTAATACTACGGAAAAGGAACCTAAAAATCTGATATTGGTAATAGCTGATATGGCTAGATCCAATCCCCCGATTGTAAGTGCATTCGTATCTGAATTAACACGCCAATTACGTGGCAAAGGCCCAAATTTGGCTTTGGTGCTAAACTGGATAGAACAGCAATTATCTGGAAGCGGGTTAACGGGTACCGAATTGGTAAATGCTGAAAATCAAAAACAAGCAGCAGACCAAGTATCAATTAGCAACAGTATTGGAAGTCTTCGGTTATTGGGCGCCATGGATTGGCGAAAATTTGTAGAAACGCATAGTATTGTTGAGGAAATATTGTTGCATGATAATGGTGGCATTTATGGACAAATGGATTTTGAAACGCGTGACCGTTACAGACATGTTGTAGAAAACATTTCAAAAAAAAGCAATTTAAGTGAGGAAGATATTGCAAGAATTGCTATTCAATTGTCGCTAGATAATACAACGTTACTAACTGCAAATCAGAGAGAAGTGCATGTTGGCTACTACTTGGTAGGCGAGGGGGTGGCTCAAACAAAACTAGCAGCAAAAGTGCAAGAGCCTGATATACGAAAACTGTTGCGCGGTATTAAAAAAAATGCATTCCCTTTTTATCTATTTTTTATTATATTAATAACAATAGGCTTAAGTGCTGGAATTTTTATTAAACTACAAACAGAAACACAAAATATATGGCTGCTGCTTTTAGTGAGTGGTCTTACAATTTTATGTGCCAGCCAACTTGCCATTTCCGTTGTTAATTTTTTTGCCACTTTAATGGTTAAGCCAGATCTTTTGCCACGAATGGATTATTCGGAAATAATACCGCAATCAGCTAGTACAATGATTGTGATTCCGGCAATGCTTACAACTGTTACTGAAATAGAAAATTTAGTGGAAGCGCTGGAAGTACGATTTTTGGCAAATAGGAAAGAGCATTTACATTATGGCTTATTAACAGACTTTACCGATGCTTCACAGGAAAACCTTCCTAATGATCAAATTCTTTTAAAAACGGTTCAGAATGGCATTGAAGCATTAAATAAAAAATATCAAAGAGAAAAAAATGATTTGTTTTTTCTTTTTCACCGCCCCCGCAAATGGAACCAACATGAAAATGTATGGATGGGTTACGAGAGAAAACGGGGTAAATTGTCAGATTTAAATTCCTTGTTAAGGGGGATTACGAAAGAACATTTTTCATTAATTATAGGTAATCAATCTATTTTTCAAAGAATAAAATATGTAATTACTTTAGATGAAGACACGCAGTTGCCACTTAATTCTGCATGGAAGCTTATTGGAACTATGGCCCATCCATTAAACCATGCGTGGTATGATGAAAAAAAGAAACGGGTAACAAAAGGATATGGCATATTGCAGCCAAGAATTACGGTTAGTTTACCAGACATAACTGGTTCTAGATATACCAGAATGCATGGCAATGAACCTGGCATAGATCCATATACACGGGCTTCATCAGATGTTTATCAGGATTTATTTGAGGAGGGTTCATATATAGGAAAAGGTATTTATGATGTGGACGTATTTCAGCAAGTGTTAGATGGTACGTTTTTAGAAAATTGTATTCTTAGTCACGATTTATTAGAAGGTTGCTACATCCGTTCGGGATTATTAAGCAATGTTCAATTGTTTGAGAAATACCCAACAACTTACAGGGCAGATATGAAAATGCGGCTGCGCTGGATACGTGGCGATTGGCAGATTTTTTCATGGATGTTACCTTGGGTAACTGGTGTAGATAAACATTTACACAAAAACGCACTCTCCGCATTATCTCGTTGGAAAATATTTGACAATATGAGGCGGAGTCTTGTGCCAATTGCACTAACCTTATTATTGTTAATAGCCTGGCTTTTTCTTCCATCTGTTTTATTCTGGACGATTGCAGTTTCAGGAATTATTGTTTTCCCCATCTTCATCGCTTCACTTTGGGATACCCTGAGGAAGCCAAAAGATGTTGTACTTATTTACCACATTATAAATTCCTTGCAAAATCTCAAGGACATAACTATTAAAACTTTTTTCTCACTTATTTGCCTTCCCTATGAAGGATATTCAAACTTCCGGGCTATCATTCGCACACTGTGGAGAATGTGCATCACCAAGAAAAACTTGCTGCAATGGAATCCCAGTTCTCATTTTAAACGTGCAAACCCATCCAGTTTACGCGTCTCGTACACAACTATGTGGATAGAGCCAGTGCTTGTAATAATTGCATTTACATTTTTAGCAATCTATTCTCCTAATAAGTTGTGGGTAGCTTTACCTGTACTTTTAGCTTGGCTTATTGCTCCCTTTGTTACATGGTTTGCGAGTAAACCTTTAGAAAAACAGGTTACCATACTTACCAATGATCAAAATATTTTTCTTCAAAAACTTGCTAGAAAAACATGGAGTTTCTTTGAACGTTTTGTAGTTGCTGAAGAAAATTGGTTACCCCCAGATAACTTTCAACAACAACCGATAGAGCAAATAGCACATCGCACTTCACCCACTAATATTGGGTTATCGCTGCTTGCCAGCTTAAGTGCCTTAGATTTTGGATATATAACTATTAGCCAGTTTATTGAGCGAAGTAGGAATACTATCAATACGATGAAAAAAATGGAAAAGTACTATGGCCATTTTTATAATTGGTACGATACAGAATCGCTTACACCTCTTCAACCAAAATATATTTCTACAGTTGACAGTGGCAACCTTGCTGGGCATTTATTGGTATTAAGGCAAGGTTTATTGGCATTGCCTCATCAAAAAATTATAAGTAATAAGTTGTTAGAAGGTCTTAGTGATACACTTCGATTACTAATGGATACAATATCTGAAAATGATATAACGATACCAGAGCAACTTTTAATTTACCTCAATGCAATTGATAATACTGAGGTAACAACTTTATATGAAATACAAAAACGCTTCGAAGATGTAACTAACAAATTTAATGTTATAGTTGAAAAGTTAGATGACAACCCAAATAGTGAAACATACCGATGGAAGCAGTTGCTTATGGCACAATTAGAACAAGTAAATCAGCACGTTTCAATTTTTACACCCTGGTTTTTATTGCAGTCAGCCCCTTCAACATTAAAAGGTATAATTTCACCAGATGCAAGCGTTACGTGGATTGTATTATTAAAAACGACGTATGAATTACAGGCTGAGGTGAATAGTAAGCAAATAGAAAGCAACACCTCAGATGACAATAACTGGCTTGAAACAATGCAAGCTACCTTAACAAAATCAATCAAACAGATAAGTGAAATAATTACTTCTTCAGAAAATCTTGCTTACCAATGCAACGAGTTAGCGGATAAGGAGTGGGATTTTTTATATGATAAATCTAGCCACCTATTTAGTATTGGGTACAATGTGCAGGAGCATCAAATAGATAAAAGTTATTATGATTTGCTAGCATCTGAGGTAAGACTATGCATATTTGTTTGCATTGCACAAGGCAAACTTCCTGAAGAGAGTTGGTTTGCATTAGGTCGTTTATTAACCAATGTGGATGGTAGTTCTATACTATTATCCTGGAGTGGTTCAATGTTTGAATACTTAATGCCACTTTTAGTAATGCCTACTTATGAAAATACATTGCTTGATCAAACCTATAAAGCAGCTGTAGAATGGCAGATTAAATATGGTAAAAAAACAGGTAAACCTTGGGGTATTTCAGAATCTGGCTACAATATGATTAATGCTAATTTCGATTACCAATATCGTGCATTTGGTGCTCCGGGTCTTGGGTTAAAGCGTGGGCTTGAAGAAGATTCGGTTATTGCGCCTTATGCATCCGCTTTAGCATTAATGGTAACACCCGAGAAGGCATGTGAAAACCTTGAGCTGCTTAATAAAAAGGGAATAGAAGGAAAATATGGATTTTATGAAGCCGTGGATTATACGCCATCGCGTTTACCACGTGGGCAATCTAGCGCTATTGTTTATTCATTTATGGCCCATCATCATGGAATGAGTTTATTGTCATTAGCCTACCTGCTTCACGATAAACCGATGCAAAAACTGTTTGAAGCAGAACCGCAGTTTAAAGCAGCACTATTATTATTACAGGAGAGGATTCCAAAGGCATCAACCTTTTTTGCACACACTACAGACATAGCTGATATTAATTACATAGCAAGTGGTCAGGAAATAAGGATACTTCATACGCCACATACGCCTACACCTGAAGTACAATTATTATCTAATGGTAGGTATCATGTAATGGTAACAAATTCAGGAGGTGGTTACAGTCGTTGGAAAGATCTCGGTGTTACTCGCTGGCACGAAGATGTTACCTGCGATAACTGGGGTACTTTTTGTTATATCTGCGATATAGACAGCGGAGAATATTGGTCTAATACGCATCAGCCTACACTTGTTAAAGCAGAAAAATATGAAGTAGCCTATTCACAGGGTCGGGTTGATTTTAATAGTGTTTATAATAAAATAGAAACACATACCGAAATTGTTGTTTCACCAGAAGATGATATAGAAATGCGGCGATTAAGAATAACTAACCGCTCAGATAGTCGTAGAACAATTGAAGTTACTAGTTATACAGAGGTTGTGATTGCCCCTATTGCATCAGATTTGATGCAGCCAGCTTTCAGCAATCTGTTTGTGCAAACAGAAATTATTCCACATCTAAATACTATTATTTGTACACGCAGGCCTAGATCCGCGGAAGAACAGACCCCATGGATGTTCCATTTGATGGCTACGGAGGGTAAAGCTGCTACAGAAATATCTTATGAAACAGACCGGATGGCATTTATTGGTCATGGTAATTCTATAGTTAATCCGCAAGCTATGAAAAATCCGGGTAAACTTAGTGGCAGTCAAGGCTCTGTGTTAGATCCTATTGTCGCCATTCGTTACAGAGTCATCCTTGAACCTGACGAAATTGTAACGATAGACATAGTTAAAGGCATTGCCGAAACCAAGGATATTTGCCAGGGTTTAATAAATAAATATCAGGATAATAAACCCCATAAAGACCGTGTGTTTGAAATGGCTTGGACACATAGCCAAGTGGTACTTCGCCAAATAAATGCTTCGGAAGCTGATGCACAGTTGTATGGCCGTTTGGCAGGTGCTATTCTATTTGCAAATGCATCATTTCGTGCTGATACTTCTGTGCTCATCAACAACCACCGACAACAATCTGGTTTATGGGGTTATGCCATTTCGGGTGATTTACCGATTGTGCTTTTAAAAGTTGAAAGTCAGGATAATATACAATTGGTAACGCAAATGATTCAGGCGCATGCTTACTGGCGGTTGAAAGGACTTGTTGTAGACCTAGTAATTTGGAATGAAGAACATAATGGCTATAGACAAGATTTTCAAAACGATATTCTGTCGCTTATTCCGGCTGAACTAAATGGCAACAAAGGGGGAGTTTTTTTAAGAGCCTCAGACCAAATTTCAAGTGAAGACCGTATTTTATTTCAGTCCGTGGCTCGTGTTATCATTGCTGATACCGGCGGCACATTAGCAGATCATGTTAATAAAAAAGAGTTTGCAAGAGTACCCATGCCATTAATTGATAAACGTCAAACTATTCTACTTTCTACAACAGCCATTAAGCCACCAAAAGACCTAGTATTTTTTAATGGGTTAGGAGGATTTTCACCTGATGGAAAAGAATATGTTATCGTAACAGGCAACAATAAAAAAACGCCGGTGCCATGGGTAAATGTCATTGCAAATCCAAATTTCGGAACCGTTATTTCAGAAAGCGGATCGGCTTATTCTTGGACTGAAAATGCACATGAATTAAGGCTTACATCATGGAGTAATGATCCTGTTTCGGACGCAAGTGGAGAAGCTTTTTATATTAGGGATGAGGAAAGCGGACTTTTTTGGTCAACTTCAATGCTACCATCTGGTGGTCAGTCTGCCTATATTACCCATCACGGATTTGGGTATAGTATTTTTGAACACATTGAAGATGGTATATATTCTGAAATGATAGTATATGTTGATATAGTGGCGGCAATAAAATTCATTGTTATAAAATTAAAAAACCAATCAGGAAGGTCAAGAAATCTATCAGCTACAGGTTATATAGAGTGGGTGCTAGGTGATAACAGGTGTAAAACTGCCATGCATATTCATACAGAAATTGACCCTGATAGCGGGGCGTTTTTTGCCAAAAATCAATACAATACCGAGTTTAGTAACAGAGTAGCTTTTTTTGATGTTGATTATTTGAAAAAAACATACACCGGCGATCGGACAGAGTTTATTGGACGCAATGGCAATTTACAGAATCCAGATGCTATGTCACGTTTAAAACTTTCTGGAAAAATTGGGCTTGCTTTAGACCCATGTGCAGCTATTCAAGTTCCATTTTTTATGGCAGATGGAGAGGAACAGGAAATTATATTTAGGCTTGGTGCTGGTAAAGATTCAAATGAAGCAAGCTATGTAGCCAAGCAATTCAGGGGAGCAGAAGTGGCAAAAGAGGCATTGGAAAAAGTAAAAAAATATTGGGAAGAAACTATTGGTGCTTTACAGGTGGAAACACCAGATGCAGCCATTAATATCCTTACAAATGGCTGGCTTACTTATCAAACCTTGTCTTCAAGACTATGGGGGCGTAGTGGATTCTATCAATCAGGTGGTGCATTTGGTTTTAGAGATCAGTTACAGGATGTAATGTCTTTGCTTTATACAAGACCAGAACTTGCACGTGAACAAATTTTACTTGCCGCATCAAGGCAATTTAGGGAAGGTGATGTACAACATTGGTGGCATCCGCCAGTAGGCCGTGGTGTGCGAACACGTATTTCGGACGATTATTTGTGGTTGCCGTTTGTAATAGCTAATTATATTAAACATACAGCAGATATTGCTGTACTTGATGAATCGATAGATTTTCTAGAAGGACGCCAATTGAATATGGGCGAAGAATCTTATTTTGATCTTCCCCTCATTGCCCATACTCCTGCCCCGCTATATGAGCACTGCGTTCGGGCAATTAAACATGGACTCAATTTTGGGGAACATGGATTGCCATTAATTGGTACCGGTGACTGGAATGATGGCTTTGATAAAGTTGGTCAGCATGGCAAGGGCGAAAGCGTTTGGCTAGCATTTTTTCTGTATGAAATACTCAACAGTTTTGCAGCAATAGCTAATTTACATAATGACATAATATTTGCAAATACCTGTAAAAACGAAGCGAAGAAATTAAAGGGAAACATTGATAAACATGCGTGGGATGGAGAATGGTATAAACGTGCTTGGTTCGATGACGGAACGCCACTGGGTTCTAAAACTGATGAAGAATGTAAGATTGATTCTATTGCCCAGAGTTGGTCGGTTTTATCAGAGGGTGGAAATGAAAGCCTTATGCATACCGCAATGGAATCAGCCTACAAAAATTTGGTGCAAAAAGATATTAGTATCATTAAACTATTGGAACCTGCATTTGATAAGTCTATTTTGAATCCTGGTTATATTAAAGGGTATGTACCAGGTGTAAGAGAAAATGGAGGACAGTATACGCATGCTGCTGTATGGATGATTATGGCTTTTGCAAAATTGGGTAATAATGAACGGGTGTGGGAATTACTGCAAATGATTAACCCAATTAATCACGGCAACACCGCTGAAAAAATTACTAATTACAAAGTAGAACCTTACGTGCTTGCTGCTGATGTTTATTCACGTGAGCCGCATGCTGGTCGCGGCGGATGGACATGGTACACCGGTTCTGCTGGCTGGCTTTATCGTTTAATTATAGAATCTTTTCTAGGCATACAACAGGAAGGAAATAAACTAAAATTCACTCCTTGTATACCAAAAGTATGGCTATCGTTTAAAGTGCATTACCGATATAAAAATACAGTCTATCATATTGATATTTTAAAGATCACTAATTCGGAAGAAATGATTGTAACAGTTGATGGAATTATCATGGAAGATAAAATTATTTCTTTGAAAGATGATGGTGTGGCGCACAGCGTATTTATTACTGGTGCATAGTCAGGCAAAATCAATTAGCAAAAAGGTAGGTGTTAATAATAAGATACCTGAATAATAAAAAACAAAAGTGGCCAATAATCTATTCTTAAATTTTATAGTAATTAAAAACTGATGAATTAATATATCTAGACCTTTGTAAAAAACTTGTTAGTATAGATTTAGGGCGATTGTCAGTTTTTAGTTTTTGCGATTGTTCAATATATTTTATGTTTTTTATATTTGACACCAATCTAACAAAAGATTCATTTGATAGAACAAGTCTCTTTTAATCTTACGCTTTAAACCTGATAAAGACGAAAAACTGAGTTATTTGCTGTGCTTTTCAATGCAATTAAGAGACAAATTTTAATCTAACCTATTGACTGTTAATTTGTTATTATATAATTTATTTTTAAAATATATTAATTTATCTTGCAATGGTCTTATACTATTGATACCATTGGCTTAACCAAAATTTATAACTCAAAAAGTACAGATCTTTATAAAAATAAAAAAAGACAAACCAGTAATCAAACTGATTTGTCTTTTTTGGTTGGGTTACCAGGATTCGAACCTGGACAGACAGAACCAAAAACTGTAGTGCTACCTTTACACAATAACCCAATCCGGTGATTATTTCTAATCGGGTTGCAAAAATAGGGTTGGCGGTATCATGTACCAAAAAAAACAACCACTTATCCTAAAATTTTTTTAGAAAGTAGTTTGCTGATTGCTGCTGCTTGGGTCATTATCATTAAATGACCACCATCTGGTATTAAATCGCTAGCAGTTGTAAAAAAGTGTGGTAGTAACCTATCTTTAGTGCCGTGTATATGGTAAATATTCGAAGGTATTTCTTTATTATCCCAATGCATAATGGCTTCAATAGCCCATTTTGTAAATGCAATATTGGTATCATTAATAATTGCCTTTACAACACGTTTTTCTCGTTCGTTTGTAGCACCCATAAACCAAAAAGCACCAAAACGGGGCGACTGAAACAATTTGTCGGGTACCCATTTATACAAGGGTAAATATTTGCCAATTTTTAACCAAAATGGAAATTCCCTACTAGATTTATTGCTAGAAATAATAATGGGCGTTACTGAAGCATCTGCTTTTGCCATTTCTGTTACTAACATGCCCCCAAACGATAAGCCAACAATAGTAGGGTTGGGTTCTGTAATAGTAGCTCTTAGGCGTAATGCATAGGCTACTAACGTTTCTTTTGGCAAAGGAGTAAGCCAATTAATAAATACAGGCTCACAAAATGATAAATTTAAAAAAGAGAACGACCGTTTATCTGCCCCTAAACCCGATATGAAAAATACTTTTTGCATATTTAAATTTTGCCACATCCACAAATCAATCCATAGAAATACTCGCCAAATCCATCTAATCATACAAAATCAGAGTTCAGACACTACCACCAAATAATAATTCTTTTTTCCTTTTTGTATTAATATATATTTCTCTTGCAACAAGTCGTCAGCATTAAATAGTAACTTTTCACTACTTACTTTCACTTTATTAATAGCCAAACCACCAGCTTGTAACATTTTTTTTGCTTCGCCTTTACTTGGAAAAATAGTTGATTCTGCTAAAAAACTAATAAAGTCGTAGCCTTCTGCTATTTGTGCTTTGGTAATTGTTACAGTAGGTACGCCATCCATTACTTGCAACAATTGCCTTTCACTTAATTGTTGCAATATTTCAGCAGTATCGTTATTAAACAAAATCTCACTAGCTCGCACTGCAAAATCGTAGTCAACTAGATTATGAACAAGGCAAGTAACCTCTTTTGCTAATGTTTGTTGTAAAATGCGTAAGTGAGGTGCTACTTCATGTTCAGCTATTAAAGCATCAATAGTGAGTTTGTCTAATAGTGTAAATAATTTTATCCAAGCAGTTGCATCTGCATCACTTGCATTTAACCAAAACTGGTAAAATTGATAAGGGCTAGTTTTATTGGCATCTAACCAAATATTACCCTTCTCACTTTTACCAAACTTGCCACCATCGGCCTTTTTTACCAATGGGCAAGTGAATGCAAATGCCTCGCCACCTGCTTTGCGCCTTATTAGTTCTGTACCAGTGGTAATATTTCCCCACTGATCGCTGCCACCCATTTGTAACTTACAATTTTTGTTTTTATACAGCCAGTAAAAGTCGTAGCCCTGAATTAATTGGTACGTAAATTCTGTAAAACTCATACCAGTATCGCCTTCCAAACGTTTCTTCACACTATCCTTAGCCATCATATAATTAACGGTAATATGTTTACCAGCGTCACGTATAAATTCTAGAAAAGAGATCTCCTTAAACCAATCGTAATTGTTTACCATTTCGGCTTTGTTTGGCAAGCTATCATCAAAGTTTAAAAAGTGTCCCAACTGATTTTTTATGCCTGCCTGATTATGAGCCAACACCTCTGCACTTAGCAAATTACGCTCTTCACTTTTACCGCTTGGGTCGCCAATCATGCCAGTGGCACCGCCTACCAAGGCATACGGTTTATGACCAGCTTTTTGCAGATGCACCAATAATAAAATAGGCACCAAACTGCCTATATGTAAGCTATCGCTCGTAGGGTCAAAACCAATATAGGCACTCGTCATTTCCTTGTTCAATTGGGCCTCAGTACCGGGCATTATATCTTGAATCATGCCGCGCCAACTCAGTTCTTCAATAAAAGTCATTGCTGTAATGTTTGCGGCAAAAGTAAAGTATGATTGGTTTGATTTAAATGAATTTTAAGGATGCTTGTAGCGTAGGTTTTTATGTAACCAGCAGTAGTAGTACTATGATGCTTTGGTTACGTCGCACACTTGTACGGTTGGATGCTTTGAGGAGCTTTTATTGTAGCGTGGAATTTCACGCAAAGAAACAAAGGAGGCAATGTGTGCAATAATTAAAGTTTTAAACCTTGCGAGTATTCATCAAACCAAACCATGATATTTGGATTGCTTTTTGAAAAGATGATAAAATGTTTCTCACCTTTCTTAAATCCATTCAGGTATAATTCTTTAGTATAATTCTGAAAATTATATTCGTAATTAATAACTGTTTTTTTAAGTCCTTTTAAGCTTTTGCCAACTAATTTAATTTCAACTTCTTTTTTTAACCCAAAATGAGATAACTGGTATATCTCATATTCCTTAAGTGAGATGACCAATGCAAAGCCAAACGAAAGGAAAATTATAATATACAAAATCATATTTTTTAGAATTAATTGGTGAGCTTTTTTATCACCAATTTCTTTTGCTAATTCAAGAAATTTTCGCTTGTCTGCAAGTGCCAAAAAATCAAATTGAATGTTTTTGGGTACAAAAACTAAACAAGTTAAAATATAAGAAATGATCATGGCACTACCTCCTAGGCTAAAGAATGAAATGATTACAACAATTGGTGATTTGTCTACGTTATTATTCCACCAAAGTAAGTAAGTATTATATATCCCAATCAAGATTAGAAAAACTGCTAAGAGTAATAAGAGGATTAGATATGTTTTCTTTTTCATTTTAATTTGTTCTTATATACCTTCTATAAAAAATGAAGTAATACAGTCGTTTTCTTTTGATTATGTCAATCGTATTTGTTCTTATATACCTTCTATAAAAAATGAAATAATACAGTCGTTTTCTTTTGATTATGTCAATCGCATTTGTTCCTAGAAAGTAATAAATAACTGGCTATAAAACATAAACTTATCAGAATAGTCTATTCTTAAAATTGGGTTTAAAAAAAATCCTACCGTGGAAATATAATTTTCCTAAGCAGAAAATTATATTTTCCTAGTGTGAAAATTTACTTTTCCTAACTAGGAAATTTTTTGTACCTAGTTAGGTGTTTTATTGCCTATGCTTTTTCAAACTTTAAAGTCTGTTGCATGGTCTTTAGTTTGGTACCGGGTGTAAATAGAATTTTGGTGTTTTTAATGGCATTGGCATTTACTTCCTTTTCTGTATCGTACCCTTCGCTACTAAGGCTTAAACGCAAGCTGCCCAAATCGCCTATGCGTACTATTAAGCCATTGGCAAGGTCATCTGTAATTACATCTACCACAGCGTACAACACTGCTCTAATATCTGCACCGCTTACGGTACTTATTTTTTCTACGCTTTTGGTTATTTGCTCTAAATCACGTTCGCCCTGCACAATGGGTGAGGCATAATACTTTTGTGCACCGCCACCTTTTACCCCAGGTGTTCCTTTTTTAATGGTTTTGTACTTGATTGCCATAATTTTTTGCTTTTATTAGTTTAAAATGTTTTATAAAGCTAATGTAGTAAGCTTTTTCTTATTATCAAAATAAAAATATCAAATACATGGGCTGCTTTTATTATGCCAGCAAACTTATTTTTTGCCCCCATATTATCATTTTCAAACTATAATATGCCAAAATATTTAAATTCTTTCTAGTTAGCTCATTATTACTATTATTTTAAAATATAAATAAGGCTAATCTTCATTATAAAAAACCCCTATTTTCGTTTTAGTTATGATAGCTTTTGTTAGAGGTAAGTTTGTATTTAAAACCCCAGCCCGTGTGGCAGTTGATGTAAATGGTGTTGGTTACGACTTGCAAATAAGTCTTAATACCTATAGTTTTATTGCTAATAAAGAGGAAGGTTTGTTACACACCTACATTCATTTGTACGAGAATGGTCAAACGATGTATGGCTTTGCCGATGTGACAGAAAAAGAGATGTTTTTACAACTAATTAGCGTTTCTGGCGTTGGTGCAGCAACGGCACGTATGATGCTGTCTGGTATGAGGCCCGATGAAATTGCAAAAGCAATTGTACAGGGCAACACAAAGCAGTTAGAGGGTATCAAAGGCATTGGTAAGAAAAGTGCAGAACGACTAATTGTAGAATTAAGAGATAAATTGGGTAAGCATGCTTTAGAAAACCCATTGTCGGGCTTATCCGTAAGTAGCTTTGATGCAGATGCTATAAATGCTTTAATAGCTTTGGGAATTAGTAAACCAATGGCCGAGAATGCAGTTAAAAAAGTATTGGTTTCAAATCCTGATATTCCCTTGGAAGACATGATTAAACAAGCATTAAAAAATTTATAGTTATTGGAGTAAATTTTACCTAATCAAGTGTAGCTGTCTTTTGAAGCATCATGTAACTTATTTATACATTTTTATCGCTACTTTGCTTGTGTTAGTTACAAGCAACAAGGGTGTTTTTGCCCAATCTAAAGATACAGCTATTGCAAAAAAAGATTCACTGCGTTTTCCTATAAATGATAGGCGAGGTGACCGTTTTACCTATCAAAACCGCAACCCATTTGATATTACTGATACTAGCTTTATTAAGCAAAAAATCGAGTACGACCCCATAACAAATAGCTATTTTATTGTAGAAAAAATTGGCAAAACAGTTTATCGTAAACCAACTTCGCTAACGTTTGAGCAATATTATGCCCTTCAAAATAAGCTAAACGAAGATGCTTATTTTAAAGAACGTGCTAATGCATTAACCCTTCTTAACCAAAAACAACAACGGCCTAAATTAACTGTTTACAATAGCTTGTTTGATAGAATTTTTGGGGCAAAAGATGGGGCTTTAAAACAAGATACCAGCAAAACTAAAAATGGTAAGAAGAATGCCTTGAACATTGATATTAAACCACAAGGTTCAGTTGATATTATGGCAGGCTATCAAGGTCAAAAAACACTAAACCCTACTTTGCCAGAAGCTGCCAGAAGAAATGGTGGTTTTGATTTTAATATGAATACCAACTTTAACGTTAATGCCAATATTGGCGATAAGTTAAAGCTGCCAATTAGCTATAACACATTGGCCAATTTCGATTATCTAAATCAACTAAAACTAGATTATAAAGGCAAAGACGATGAAATTATTAAAAGCATTGAAGCTGGTAATATGTCTTGGCAATCTAAAGGCACCTTAATTCCTTCATCGCAAAACTTATTTGGGTTAAAAACGCAGTTGCAATTTGGTAAATTATTTTTAACGGGTGCTATTGCAACTCAGCGTAGTCAGCGGCAAAGCCAAACATTAAAAGGGGGTGCAGCATCTACCACATTTCATAAAAAATTAGATGATTATGAGGAGAACCGCCACTTTTTAATGGGTCAGTATTTTAGAAACAACTACAATACTACCATGTCTAAATTGCCATTTGTAAATAGCCAAGTGCAAATACAACGTATTGAGGTTTGGATTACCAATCGTACAGGTGCAACTACCGATGCAAGAGATATTGTGGGTTTAATGGATTTGGGTGAAAGCCAACCGTATAATCCTGCCAATCAATCGCTAACTACTAATACGTTACCTGCAAATGGCGCTAACAATTTATATAACTTTTTAGCATCAGACCCCAATAATCGCAACCCATCACAAATAAATAGCCGGTTATTAGCAAGGGGTTTAACACCAGTAAACGATTATGAAAAAACGTTTGCCCGTAAATTAAATACCAACGAATATTTTTTCAATCCGCAAGCAGGTTTTATATCGCTAAGTGGGCAATTACAACCAGATGAAGTCTTAGCAGTAGCATATCAATATACCAATAATGGTAGGGTATACCAAGTGGGTGAATTTAGCCAAGATGTATCGTTAGATACCAATAAAACTACATCTGGTGTACAAAAAGTATTATTTCTAAAACTATTAAAAGCGACGTCTGCACGTACCACTTTACCCATTTGGAAGTTGATGATGAAGAATGTGTACAGTTTAGATGTGTTTGGGTTAAGTAAAGATGGGTTTCAATTAAACGTATTATACCAAGAGCCAAGTGGTGGGTTAAAAAGATATTTACCAGAAGCAGCACCAAGTGTTGATGGTAAAAGTTTATTAAATATTTTAGGGTTAGACAGGTTGAATAGCCGAAACGATCCACAACCAGATGGTATTTATGACTATGTAGAAGGCTATACAGTTTTATCCCAACAAGGTAAAATTGTTTTTCCTGTGCTTGAGCCCTTTGGAAGCGACCTTGCCCGATTAGCATTTACTGGAACACCCGCATTGGCACAAAAATATGTGTACCAACAATTGTACGATAGCATTAAAGCAATAGCTCAAACATTTGCCAACCTAAACCGATTTGTAATGCAAGGGCAGGCAAAAGGTAGCGGTGGTAGCGAAATTTACTTGGGAGCTTTTAATATTCCACAAGGGTCTGTAAAAGTATCAGCAGGTGGGCAAAATCTATTAGAAGGTGTAGATTTTAGTATTGATTACAATTTGGGTACAGTACGTATTTTAAACCAAGCCATTTTAAATTCTGGCGTACCTGTAAATGTATCGTACGAAAACAATGCACAGTTTGGCTTACAACAACGTGGCTTTTTAGGCTTGCGTGCAGATTATATTGCTAATAAAAAATTACAGTTTGGTGTATCAATGGTGCGGCTAAATGAACGGCCATTTTTTACCAAGGTAAATATTGGAGAAGACCCAATTCGCAATACCATGTATGGTGCTGACTTTAGCTATAAATCTGAGTTGCCAGGTCTTACAAGATTGTTAGATAAGTTGCCCTTTTATTCCACAAAAGCTGTAAGTTCTATCACTGCTTATGGTGAAGGTGCGTATTTAAAACCTGGCCACCCAGCACAAATTGGTAGTGGTAGCAGTGGCCTATTTTATATAGATGATTTTGAAGGTACTAGAAGTAGTTTAGACCTTCGCTTTCCTTTGGTATCATGGGCTTTGGCAAGTACACCACAGGGTAATCCTAAGTTTCCTGAGGCAACATTAACCGATAGCATTGATTATGGAAAAAACCGTGCAAAATTAGCTTGGTACAATATTGAGCCAACCTTGCAGGATAAAAACAGTAGCAGTAACCCATTACGGCGAAACTTGGATGAATTGAGTGACCCAAGAACCCGTTTGGTATTTACCAACGAACTATTTCCACAACAAACCACCAATATTACCAATACACAACAAGTTACTTTTGATCTAGCGTATTACCCAACTGATTTAGGCCCTTATAACTTCGAAAGTAGTCCATCCCAAATTGATGGTAATGGCAAATTGAAAAATCCTAAAGCTCGTTGGGGTGGCTTAATGCGTAGTATTGACCAAACAGATTTTGAAACAAATAATATTGAAAATATTGAATTCTGGGTGCAAAATCCATTTATAAAAAATCCTACCAGCACTGGTGGTAAATTATTAATAAACCTAGGAAATATAAGTGAGGATATTTTAAAAGATGGTAAGCGTTTTTACGAAAATGGGTTAAACACCCCAACTTCGCCAGCAGCGGTAGATAGTAGTAATACTTGGGGAAAAACACCTGTAAACCCTATTCAAATTACACAAGCTTTTAGTAATAATCCAGATGATAGGGCATACCAAGATGTAGGGTATGATGGTTTAGATGATGAAGGCGAAAGACGTAAACGTGCCAACTATCTAAGCAGTATAGCTACTACTTTTGGGACTAATTCTATATTATACAAAAAAGCGTTCAACGATCCATCTAATGATGATTATAAATGGTACAGAGACCCTGATTTTGATGCAAATAATACAGGTATTTTAGGTAGATATAAAAATTACAACAATCCACAAGGCAATTCGCCAATTGCCAATACCAATTCTCAATTTTCATCGGCAGCAACTTTATATCCAGATAACGAAGATTTAAACCGTGATAACACTTTAAACGAAACAGAAGAATATTATGAGTACGAGTTTAATTTAAAGCCTGGTATGGCTGTAGGCACAACCAAATATATTACCGATTCAAAAACCTTTACTGTACAATATGCCAATGGCACATCGGGTCAAGAAACTTGGTATTTATTTCGTGTACCAATAAAGGACTATTCTCGAAAAATTGGTCAAATACCAGACTTTAAATCCATTCGTTTTATGCGGATGTTTATGACAGATTTTGAAGATTCTACCGTTTTGCGTTTTGCCAAGTTAGATCTGGTACGTAACCAATGGCGGAACTTTACTTATAACTTAGATACCACTGGCTCTTACACACCAATAAATACAACCACTACCACTTTAAATACCCTCGCTGTAAACCTAGAAGAAAATAGTAGCAGGTCACCCGTTAATTATGTTATTCCACCGGGCATTGAAAGGGTACAGCAATTAAGTAATAATGGGGTTAATCTGTTGCAAAACGAGCAGGCTCTAAGTATGCAAGTTAGAAATTTGTTAGATGGGGAGGCAAGAGCAACTTTTAAAACACTTAATTTAGATATGCGTCAGTATGGGTCTCTCTCAATGTTTGCCCATGCTGAAAGTGTGTTGAAGTTGCAACGGGTAAATGATAAAGAATTAAATTTAGTAGTAAGAATTGGCCAAGATTTTTTAAACAATTACTACGAAATTAAAATACCATTAAAGATTACTTTACCGGGGGTGTATGCTAAAATTGATGCAGACAAAGTTTGGCCAATAGAAAATAATTTAGACTTTAATTTACAAGAATTAGTAAAACTGAAACTACGGCGTAATAATGTGCGAAATAACGTTACAAATATTTATAGAGAATTGATTGGTACCAAAACTTTTAGTGTATTGGGTAATCCAAATTTGGGTGAGGTAACGGGTATTTTAGTGGGTGTAGAAAATGCCAAAGATGCCAATAGCAATGCTTTAAATGCTGAGGTCTGGATAAATGAATTACGTTTATCTAATGTTGACGAAAAGGGATCGTATGCTGCATTGGGTAGGGTAGATATGCAATTGGCAGATTTAGGAAGAGTAACCGTATCTGCTAATACCTATACACAAGGTTTTGGAAGCATTGAACAAAAAATTGGTGAACGTGCAAGAGATAATATGGTTCAGTTTGATGCAGCTTTAAGTATTGATGCTGGTAAACTAGTACCAAAGGCAGCTAGACTATCTATACCTATTTATGCTAGTATTAATAAAACGACACATACACCACAATACGATCCATTTGATAAAGATGTATTGTATAAAGATAAGATAAGTATTGCAAAATCGCAACCTGAAAAAGATTCTATTAAAAACACAGCACGCGATCAAACAACCATAAAAACTTTCAACTTTACCAATGTTAGGGTGATGCCCAAAGGCAGGCAAGGTTTATTAAGCATCAGTAATTTTGATGTGAGCTATTCCTTTACACAAACAACTCAAATTAACCCCACAGTTGTTAAAAACGAGTTGAATAAATACCGTGGCAATATTGGCTACACCTATAATAATGCATCAAAATATATTGAGCCGTTTAAAAAAATACTTAAAAACAGAAGCCCTTGGCTTAATCCAATTAGAGATATTAACTTCAATTTAAAACCATCTTTATTAAGTTTTAGAGCGGATGTTAACCGTCAATTTGGTCAGTTTATACCGCGTGTTGTTAATACAGATTTATCAAATACTAAGGTAGAAAGGGTAGATACTACTTATGATAAATATTTTAGGTTCGATAGATTTTATAACCTACGTTGGGATTTCAGCCGTAGTGTAAACCTAGACTTTAAAGCTACCAACAATGCCTATGTGGATGAACCAAGTGGCGCATTGGATACCAAGGCAAAAAAAGATTCTGTACGCAACAATTTTTTAAAAGGAGGTAGAAATATCCAGTATAATCAAGAAGCTATTGTAAGCTATACCATTCCTATTAACAAACTACCATTTACCGATTGGATAACCGCTCGTTACAATTACGGTACTTCTTTTAGTTGGGTAGCTGCAAGCAGATTAGCCATAAGTATTGGCAATGTATTAGAAAATAGTCAGCGTAATAATTTAAGTACCGAATTTGACTTTACAAGACTGTACAGCAAAAGCCGTTGGTTACGTGCAATAGATAATATACCAGCCCCAAAACCCAAACAAACTACAGCCACCACTACTAAAAGACAACCTAACAATGCAATAGTTAAGCCCGTCAATTCTTTGGGTGTAGCTATACGTACAAGAGAAGAAGTAATACACGATAAAGACGGTAAATATTTAGTAGGTAAAGCTAAAAAAGAGGCACTAAGCAAATGGCGTAACCAAAAACGTGATTTACGTACTGCCGAGCGCTTACAAAAAGCCAACGAACCAGTTGAAATGGGCGGCTTAGTTAGAGGTGCAGGAAAGTTGCTAACAATGCTTAAACGTGCATCCATTAATTATACCGAAAACTACCGTAGTCGTGTGCCTGGCTACATGGATAGCACGCAAATTTTAGGACAAAATTTTAAAACCAATCAACCGGGTTTAGATTATGTATTTGGCATGCAACCAGATACCAATTGGCTAAATAAAAAAGCATCGCAAGGGGTGCTTTCTCGTGATAGTTCTTTTAACGATTTTTATAGGCAAAACTATCAGCAAACATTAAACTTTACGGCACAATTAGAGCCAATTAGAGAGTTCATCATAGACCTTAATTTAGATAAAAGCTTTAGTAAAGAATATTCTGAATTGTTTAAAGACACCATTACAAATAATAGGGGTAAAAAACAGCATTTAAGTCCTTATGCAAGTGGTGGTTTTAATGTCTCGTATATTTCATTTGGTACTTTGTTTAAGAGTAGTAATCCCAACGAAGTATCAGCCACCTTTAAGCAGTTTGAAAACAACCGTTTAATTGTATCTAAACGTGTTGCTAACAACAATCCCTATTATACATCAGCGGGTGGTGGCTTTACTGCAGATGGCTATGCTAAAGGCTATGGCCGTTACTCACAGGAAGTATTAATACCTGCTTTTTTAGCTGCTTATACTGGTAATGATGCTAATACTGTTGGGCTTATTAATCAGGACAATGGTAGTATTAAGAAAAATCCATTCAGAAGCATTTTGCCAAAACCAAATTGGAGAATGACGTATACAGGCCTCTCAAAACTGCCAGCTCTTGCCAAAACCTTTACCAGTATTACTTTAACACACGGCTACAAGGGCGAGTTAAGTATGAACAGTTTTACTAGTGCCTTAAACTATTACGATCCGTTAGGGCTTGGGTCACCACAATTTGTTGATACTGTTAGTGGCAATTATATCCCGTTTTTTTTACTACCAAATATTACTATTAAAGAAGACTTTGGGCCATTAATTGGCATAGAAATTACCACCATCAAACAGTTAAATCTAAAATTCATCTACAACAAAAGCAGGCAGTTAAGTTTAAGTTTAATAGACTATCAACTTAGCGAAACCAATAGTTCAGAAATTATTATTGGTGGTGGCTATCGTGTTAAGGGCTTACGCTTACCGTTTAAACTGCCATTTATGAAAAACACAAAATTAGATAATGACTTATCAGTAAAATTAGATATTGGTGTACGTAACGATGCTACTAGCAATAGCCGTCTCGATCAACAAAATGCCTACGGTACAGGTGGGCAAAAAGTTGTAACCATACAACCATCAATAGACTATGTGTTAAACAGCCGTATCAATCTTAAATTCTTTTTCGATCAGCGACGCGTAACCCCATATATTTCTACCTCTGCACCAACTATTAATACCCGTGCAGGTATAAGTGTACGGGTAAGTTTAGCACCTTAAATTAGTATAAAACCTTACTTAGTATTTAATTGTTTTGGTAACCAACTTTGGTAGTATTATAATGCTTCGTTGCGTCGCACACTGCGGCGGTTTGATACTTAATAGGGCTTTTATTGCAGCATAGTAATGCAATAAGCGTAATAGATTAACTCTTAATCGCTTCATGATTAACACAATCATACCATCTACTCATTAGCGAATAATGCGTAATATTGCCCCATAACTTTCCCTGTAATGACAACTGCTGATTCATTTTTAATAGCTTTTCGTACGGTTCGTAGCAACAAATTGCGTACTGGTATTACCGTAACTATTATTGCCATTGGTATTATGGCTTTAATTGGTATTATAACGGCTATCGGCGCCATGAACCAGTATTTAAAAGAGAGTTTCTCGTTTATGGGAGCCAATTCTTTCAGCATTCGTTTTAAAGATACCAAAGTAAGTTTTGGAAGAAATAATACGGCCACTTTAGGCAAAGTAGGTAAAATTGAAAAAAAATCAAACCTCGATAAACCAATTCGTAAAGAAGAAGCCGAATCATTTAAAAACGACTTTAAATTTCCTGCTAATGTAAGTATATCCTTACGTGGTGGTGGTGGTTTAGAGTGTGCGTATGCCGATAAAAAAACTAACCCACAATGTACCTTACTTGGGGGCGATGAAAACTACCTAACTGTAAGTGGTTATAAGTTAGATGTTGGTAGAAACTTTAATAATTTAGACGTCACTACTGGTCGTAACGTGTGTTTAATTGGTAGTAATATAGCTGCTAAATTATTTGGTGATAATCCGCAACGCAGTGTAGATAAAATTATTCGTGTGGGTAGTTTGCAATACCGTGTTATTGGGCTACTAAAACCAAAAGGTACCAGTTCTTTTTTACGGCAAGATGATGCCATTTTAACCAGTTATGTAAATGCTAAACGCTTATCAACTGCATCAAATTCGTACAATATAGCCATTATGGTAAATGATATTAAAGATATTGATGCTGCCATCGGCGAAACCACGTCTTTGTTTCGGTCAATTCGCCGTTTAGAACCCAAAGTAGAAGATAATTTTGTAATAGAAAAAAGCGACAAGTTTGCCGAAATATTTATTGGTTTATTGGGTGGTATTACTGGTAGCGCAGGAGTTATTGGTTTAATTACATTGGTTGGTGCAGCTATTGGTTTAATGAATATTATGTTAGTTGCTGTAAACGAACGTACCAAGGAAGTAGGGCTAATAAAAGCCATTGGTGGTAAAAGTAAAAATGTGCGTCAGCAGTTTTTGTTCGAGAGTCTCATCATCAGTTTGTTGGGTGCTTTTTTTGGTATTGTATCTGGTATTTTGGTAGGTAATATTTTCAGTATAGTACTACATACTGGCTTTATTTTACCATGGGGTTGGGTTATTGCAGGCATTGTTATTTGTTCCGGTGTGGGTTTGGCGGCAGGTATTTATCCAGCAATGAAGGCGGCGAAACTTAACCCAATTGTTGCTTTGCGGTACGAATAAAGGAATGCCTGATTTTGAATTTATGTATTATATAAACTTATAAACTGTAAGTTTATAAAACTATTACTCTTTTCGAGCTCAAATCAGAAACAAAAATCCTAAATCATAAATCTGCCTTACTTTCGTACTACCTGTTGAAAAACAGCAAACGATAATAATATGGCAAAGCACGCATTTGACAAGTTCATGAATAATGAACCACAAGGAGCAAAAAAGAAGGAAATGGCCAAGGTTCAAAAACGGATGGCTAAAGCAGAATCTAAGGCTGTTGGCGACCAAAAACGCCGTGAGAAATACGATAAACAACATGGTATAGTTACCGAAGAACAATCCACCACTAAAAGAGAAAAAGGCTTTAAAAAGCCAGCTCCAAAACCACAAGATAATAAGCTGCAAGATAATAAACTAACAGAAAAAAAGCCAACAGCTGATAATAAAAAACCAGCAAAAGCCTTTATTAGAAGCAATAGCGATAAGTATTATACAGAAGAAGGCGAAGCCCCAAAACCTAGGGCTAAAACAACCGATTTGAAATCAACTAATGGTGCTGCAAACTCAGCAAAAGAGCCTATTGCAGAAGAGATGCCACTAAATAAATTTATTGCCCACGCAGGTGTTTGTGGCAGACGAGAAGCGGCAGAACTAGTAAAACAACGCTTAGTAACAGTAAACGGAGATATTGTTTACGAACCAGGTTACAAAGTATCGGCTCGCGACGAAATTAAAGTGAAGGGCAAACAGATTTTTCCAAAGAAGAATTTGGTATATATCCTTCTTAATAAACCCAAAGATTATTTAACCACATCCTCTGATCCCGATGGTAGAAAAACCGTCTTGGATTTGCTAAAAGGTGCTACGCCAGAACGAATTTACCCCGTAGGTAGATTGGACAGAAATACCACAGGTGTGTTACTATTAACCAACGATGGCGAATTAGCTCAAAAGTTGACACATCCAAGCTTTCAGATAAAAAAAGTATATGCTGTAAAGCTAGACAAGCCATTAACCAAACGTGATTTTGAAGCCATAGTAAGTGGTATTAACTTAGAAGATGGCGAAGCTCATGCAGATAGTTTGGCTTATGCTGACTCTGGCGATAAAAGCAATATTGGTATTGAAATTCATAATGGTCGTAACCGTATTGTACGTCGTATTTTTGAACATTTGGGTTATGAGGTTAAGGCATTAGACAGAGTAATGTTTGCTAACCTTACTAAGAAAAATGTTGAGCGTAGCAGGTGGCGTTTTTTAAATGAAAAAGAGATTAGGTTACTAAAATATATGAACCAATCTTTTATTAAAAAACCTGCTAATCCAGAGCCACAAATTTTGGCAGATTAGACTAGCCTTTACTAAATTTTATTTACAATTAACTACCTTATAAATTAATGGAAATTTAGCGCCGTGATGGCGTAAAAATCTATGTGTCTATGTGGTGAAAATGATGCTTATGAAGTTGGATATTTTATTTGAAAACGATTTTTTTATAGCAATCAATAAACAGTCTGGTATGTTATCCGTACCCGATAGAAAGCAAAGTGAACCATCGCTGAAAGATTTATTAATTGCTAAATACGGACAAATATTTACCGTTCACCGTTTAGATAAAGATACCAGCGGTATTATTGTTTTTGCAAAAGATGAAGTAACGCATAAGGAACTGTCAGCTTTATTTGAGGGTAGAGAGGTAGAAAAATTTTATTTGGGTTTGGTAAATGGTACACTGATGCACCAAACCGAAACCATTGATATTGGCATTATGGAACATCCGGCAAAAAACGGTACTATGGTTACTAACGCCAAAGGCAAGGCATCTGTTACAGATTATGAAGTGCTAGAAAGTTTCAGAATATACTCTTGGGTAA
Organism: Chitinophagales bacterium; assembly: GCA_038327865.1. Lineage (GTDB taxonomy): Bacteria > Bacteroidota > Bacteroidia > Chitinophagales > Chitinophagaceae > Parasediminibacterium. The sequence continues at coordinate 64,363 of JBBQLL010000009.1, forward strand.
AGTTTCAAATACATACAGGCCGCACCCACCAAATACGGGTACATATGAAATATATTGGCCACAGTATTGTTTGTGATGAGGTGTATGGTGATGGAAAACCAGTACTTATTTCGGCTCTTAAAAAGAACTTTAATCTAGCCAAAAAAGAAGTCGAAGAAAAGCCCATTTTAAACAGATTGGCACTACATTCTTACCAACTACAATTTACCTTAAAAGGCGAAATGCATAGCCTAGAAGCAGAGCCACCAAAGGATTTGAGAGCAATATTACAACAGTTACGTAAGTGGAAAAAAGCATAGTTGATAGGAACGCTGATAATGCTGATTATGCGGATATAAACGTATTTGTAATATAAAAAATAAGCTATCTCGTACTTTCGAGATCGCTTATTCACTATTTACCACAACCCAAGCCTCATTTCATTATCTACTATCTTCTACCTTCCCTAATTGGTTTACGGCTTTCAATTTTTGCTAATTGTTCAGCAGTTAACACAGTTTTTAGATTCTCTTTTTGTTGGTTCATTAAGGCTTTCATTTGTTCCCTTTTTTGTTCTGGCAATAAAGCTGCATCTTCATGAATAGCTTTTGCTTTGTCACGCATTTGTGCCTGAGATGCTTTAATATTAGCTACTTGCTCGTCTTTCAAACCCAAATCAATCTTCATTCTTTCTAATCTTGCAGCAGCATGTACTTGCATATTATCTGCCATTTTCTTTTTGCTATCAGCAATTGTTGTTTTTTGTTCTGCCGTTAGCAAGCCATCCAATTTTGTTTTTTGGTCTTGTATAAAGGCGGCTTTGTTTTTTTTGTAATCGCCCAAGGTTAACTTGTCATTATTGTATATAGTTGCTATTTGTTTTTCAGTATTTTCTCTAATTATTTTACCTTGTCGTCTTTGCTCATCAGTAAGTTTTAAATGCGCAAATTGTCCTTTGCCATGTTCAAATCCTCGTCTTTGTCCGCCAAATTCACCTTTCTTATCACCAAAATTTTCTTGTCCACCATGCTTAAATCCTTTACCATTTTTGCCTTGCATAGCCATTGGTGCATGTTTTTGTATCTTGTGTTTTGTGCTGTCTTGTTGTGCGTTTGCAGTACTCGTCATTATTAATGCTACTACTACTACTACTGCTGAAATAATTGTCTTCATTGTTTTTAGTTTAAATGTTTTTAAAAGTTATTATGTTTAAACAGACGAGGATGTTTATGCTACGTTTAATGCACAAACTAGTATTCGGTAAAGAGGCGAATTTTTAGGTTGTACATTGTTTTTGATAATGCTATATCTTACCAACCTAAAATTGCACTATGAGATATTTGCTTACCAGCTTACTGCTTTGCTTCGCTAGCATTTTATTTGCCCAAAAAACCGTTATTCACTGTGGCCAATTGGTAGATACTAAATCTGCCACCATGCTTAAAGAAATGACCATTGTGGTTGAAAAAAACAAAATCATTGACGTTCAAAAAGGCTACGCGGCAGCATCAGCCACCGACAAAATCATCGATTTAAAAGCCTACACCGTAATGCCGGGCTTAATAGATGGCCACGTACACATGGATCATGAAAATAATCCTAACCGTATGTTAGCTTTCACACAAAACAAAGCAGACATTGCTTTCACCTCTATTCAATACTCAAAAACAACTTTGATGGCTGGTTTTACAACTGTTAGAGACGTGGGCGGTTCTGTAAGTATTGCTATTCGTAATGCCATTAACAAAGGCTTAATGGTTGGGCCCAGAGTGTATACTGCAGGTAGAATAATTTCTAGCACAGGTGGTCATGGCGATGCAACAAATGGCCTACGTGAAGATTTAATGCAAATAACAGAATTAAATAGCGATGTGGTAAATGGGGTGGATGAATGTATAAAAGCAGTTCGCCAACGCTATAAAGAAGGTGCAGACTTAATAAAAATTTGTTCTACTGGTGGTGTGCTAAGTTTAGAAAAAGATGGTAGTGGTGCTCAGTTTTCTGAAGAAGAAATTAGGGCTATTGTAACCACTGCCAAAGATTATGGTATGCGTGTCGCTTGCCATGCACATGGTGCCGAAGGTATTAAACGTGCCGTTCGTGCTGGTGTAACGTCTATAGAACATGGTACATATATGGATGATGAGGCCATGGCCTTAATGAAACAAATGGGTACTTACCATGTACCCACCATTATTGCTGGTAAATCTGTTGCCGATTCTGCAAAAAAGCCCGGCTATTTTCCAGACATTATTGCTGTAAAAGCCACGGCAGTTGGTGGTGCTATTCAAGCTGCTTTTGCTAGGTCTTATAAGGCTGGCGTTAAAATAGCTTTTGGTACCGATGCAGGCGTGTATCCACATGGCAAAAACTGGATGGAATTTGAATATATGACCCAAGCTGGGATGCCTATTTTAGAATGTATTAAAGCTGCAACCGTTAATGCGGCCGATTTAATTGGTGTGACTGACGAGTTAGGTACCATAGAAAAAGGCAAACTAGCCGATATTGTTGCCGTTGATGGCGACCCTACAAAAGATGTAAAAGTTATGGGCAAAATGGTATTTGTAATGAAGGATGGTGTGGTGTATAAAACTAAACAACAATAAAATCTAATAAATGAAGAACATAAAAATAGTATTTGGTTGCTTGCTATTGTTAATCTGTATGAAGTCCATCGCTCAAACCAAAGTTGCGATTGTAACAGTAATTAAAGCTGGTAAGTTGATAGATACTGATAACGGTATGGTATTGACCAACCAAATGATATTGATAGAGAATGACACTATTAAAGCAGTTGGCCAAGCCATTACCATACCAGCTGGTGCAAAAATTATTGACCTATCTGGTTATACAGTTTTGCCAGGTTTAATAGATTGCCATACGCACATTACAGGCCAGCCAAGTGGCGATTATTATGCTGATATTTTTCGTAATACGCCTGTAGATGATGCCATTACCGCCCATATCTATGCCAAACGCACTCTAGAAGCGGGGTTTACCACTTGCCGTGATGTAGGTGCAAGGGGCTTTGTAGATGTGGCATTACGCAACGCCATCAATCGGGGTGATATACCAGGGCCAAGATTGTTGGTTGCCACTTTATTTATTGGTTCTACTGGTAGCCACGGCGATCTTAATGGGTTTTCGCCTTACATAAACTTTGAGATGCCCGCCAATATGAGCGGTGTTGCTAATGGTGTGGAAGAATTACGTAAGCAAGTACGTTTTAATATAAAATATGGTGCCGACGTTATAAAATTTGGTGCTAGTGCTGGTGTGTTATCAGAGGAGGAAAGTGTAGGTGCCCCACAATTTACACAAGAAGAAATGAATACCATAGTAGCAGAAGCTAATCTATGGGGCAAAAAAGCCTGCGCACATGCTCATGGCACTATTGCTATAAAAATGGCTGTGAAGGCAGGGGTAGCTTCTATAGAACATGGTAGTTTTTTAGATGATGAAGCCATTGCACTAATGAAAGAGCATGGTACTTATTTGGTAGCCGACATTTATAATGACGAATACATTATGAACGAATATGGGCGCTTAGGTTTTCCAGAAAAAATATTGAACAAAGAGCGGTTAGTGGGTAAAGCTCAAAAGGAAAGTTTTAATAGGGCAGTTAAATCAGGCGTTAAAATAGCCTTTGGTACAGATGCTGGCGTGTATCCACATGGGTGGAATGCTAAGCAATTTGAATGGATGGTACAATTCGGCTTATCACCCATAAAAGCCATCCAGTCTGCCACTATAAATGCCGCGGATTTGTTGGGTCTAAAAGATAAAGTGGGTACGATAGCCGTAGGTAAATGGGCAGATATTATAGCTGTAAAAACCAACCCTTTAGAAGATATAAAAGCATTGGAGACTGTTCAATTTGTGATGAAAGCAGGTGTGGTATATAAAAGTGAATAATTTGATCTTAAGGTTGTGATAAATTAATTTTCGGCTTAATTCAAAGTTTTTTAGCCGTTGTTGGTATGCAGCATAGAGGCTGTGTAAGCGTACCAACAACTGTTATTTATTAGTTGGTGAAAGCAACACCAACTAAGGCAAAAATAATGGTTATCCAGTTTTCGAGAGATTGGTAATTATATAGAAGGCTATTAATTATGGAAACACCAAAAGAATTTAGAATACTTGTTAGACGCAATATTCCTTACATAACTCAAGGATTATGGAGAATTGTTGTTGTTTTATTTCTAATCGTTTTTTTGTTTTACCTATATATGTCACCAACAAAAAATACTTCTAATGAAATGGCAACGGTGTATTATATATTAGTAATGCCTGAATGGTTAAAGAGAATATCTGCATATGCATTTTTGGGACTTATCATTTTCTTGCCACTTTATTTTGTAGCGAGAGTTAAGAAATCTGCTTTATTGATAGTTTCTGATGAAACTTTATTTATAAAAGGGAAGCAACTTGATTTGATAATTCCTTTCAAGAGTATCAAGAAAATTTATTTTAATGATCTTAAGAATTTATTGAGGCAATCTAAAGAGAAACTGCAAGTCGTTATTCAACAAAAAAGTAACAAATCAACTGTTTTTTTATTAGCAAACTACGAAGAAGCTGAAATTGTTCTAGACACTTTAAGTGAAATTACTAATGCAGAGTTTGCTTTTTATGACGATAATATGCAGACAATACAGCATGATGAATAGCTGCCACTGAGACTCGCCTGGCGCTGGTCTCTAACCAGTGCTAAAGCGTTACTTAATTTATATCTTAGAAATTAATAAGAACCAGTTTGTGATTTTTCTTACTTACAAAGAAGATTTTGTTATTTGACTTTCTAAAAATTAGTGATTTAAGTTTAAGTTACTGAAAAAACGGGTTTGAGACCTGCGCAAGTGGTTTATCCTCAATAAAAAATCCTTTTATAAACTATTCTATTTCAAAACCTTAGTTATGACTATTACCTCAACAATTACCATCGCCGCTAATAGCAAAAAGCCGTTGCATGTAAACCGATTGGGCTATGGCACCATGCGATTGACAGGTGAGGGCATTTATGGCGAACCAGCCAATAGACTAGAGGCCCTACAAATATTGCAAGCTGCTATTGCAAGCGGTATTAATTTTTTAGATACGGCCGACTATTATGGCGAAGATGTTACCAATCGGTTGATTGCTGAAGCACTTTATCCCTATGGAAAAGATTTAGTGATTTGTACCAAATTAGGCGCCACCAGAAAACCCGATAAGAGTTGGATAGCTTTTAACAGCCCTGAAAACTTGCGGACGAGCATTGAAAACAATTTGCGCACTTTGAAAATAGACCAAGTACAATTAGTGCATTTTAGAGTAATGCCACATAATACCGTGCCATTTGAAACCTCTATGGAAGCGATGTTTGTACTACAACAAGAAGGTAAAATATTGCATGTGGGTGTAAGCAATGTTAACCCAAGTGAGCTAACAGCGGCTATGGCTATGGGTGCCATTGCTACGGTAGAAAATATGTATGGTCATGGTCAGCGAACTATCCTTAAAACACCTTATGGTGAAAACAGGGGGGGTGAAGAAGTGTTATCTATCTGCGAAGCCAATAGCATCCCACTAATTCCTTATTTTTCTTTAGTAAATGGGTTAAACAAAAACGATAAACGCATTGCCACTATTGCTAACAAATACAATGTAACAGAAGCTCAAGTAAATATTGCCTGGCTGCTACACCGCTCACCTTGGTTGTTGCCCATACCTGGCACGTCTTCATTAGCACATTTTAAAGAAAACAGGCAAGCAGATAGTATGTCGCTGACAGAAGAGGATATGGTGTTTTTAGGCTAAATGGCGTAATAATTATTTCAATATGATTAGAGCAATTAAGAAGAACCTAATGAGACCATAAATTAAAGCTCAGTCTGCGAAACTTGTAGTTTAGCTAGAGGTAATTTATTACTTGTAGCAACAGGTAATTGTCAAAGGCAATATAGTTGTCTATGAAAAACTGAAATCTTATATAACCCGAAGTTCTTGCTTTGCGAATTTTGTGGTTAAACATAAATTTTGAAAATATAACACCATGAAGAAAATATTTTTATCGCTTTGTTTTTTAGCTGTTCTCAGCAATATCAAAGCCCAAAGCCTATCCGACACCGAACAGAAGATTATTGCTTACATCAACCAGCATTTACCAGAAACCAAAGACTTACTGATAAAAACTGTCAACATAAATAGCGGTACTTTAAACATTGAAGGTGTAAAAAAAGTAGGGGCTATTTATAGTGCCGAGCTTGAAAAAGCTGGTCTTAAAAGCGAATGGGTGAGCCTGCCAGATAGTTTGCATCGGGCTGGTCATTTAGTGGCTACTAAAAAAGGGAAAAAAGGAAAAAGGGTTTTTATTATTGGTCATTTAGATACCGTTCTTGAACCAGACATGCCAGCTAATCCATGGAAAATGTTGAACGATTCAACCGCTACAGGGCAAGGTGCTAATGATATGAAAGGTGGCGATGTGGTAGCTATTGCCGCCTTACAAGCCTTAAAAAGTTTAGGTTTATTAGTTGATGCTTCATTGACAGTTTATTTTACAGGCGATGAAGAAAGGGCTGGTTCACCCACTAGTGTAAGCCGTAAAGATTTTATAGAACGTGCCCAACAATGCGATGTGGCTTTGGGTTTTGAAACAGCCGTTGGGCTAAATACGGTTGCAACTGCTCGCCGGGGTGCAAGTGGTTGGAAATTACAAGTTACCGCAAAAACGGGACATTCATCAGGCGTGTTTAGTAGCGGTTCTGGCTATGGGGCTATTTATGAAGCTGCTAGAATTTTGAATGACTTTCGCTTGCAATTAAGCACAGAAAAATACTTGACTTTTAACCCGGGATTAATAGTTGGTGGCTCAGAAATGCATTACGATGTAAACAAAGCAAAAGGAGATGCAATAGGTAAAACCAATATTATTTCGCCAGCCGTTACCGTTATTGGTGATTTACGTTTTTTAACCGAAGCACAAAAAGAGGCGGCGAGAGAAAAAATGAAAGCTATTGTTGCTAATAACTTGAATGGCACACGAGCAACCATTAGTTTTCGCGATGGTATACCAAGTATGGCACCCACAGAAGGGAATAATCGTTTATTAGCCATTATTGATACTATATCGCACGCAATGGGTATTGGTGAAACGGTAGCTGGTGACCCGGGTTCAAGAGGTGCAGGCGATATTTCTTACATTGCCAAATATATAGATTGTATTGATGGTTTGGGGTCGTCTGGTAAAGGTGCTCATGCACCCGGAGAAACCATTAACCTAAAAGAATTTCCTTACATAATACAACGTGCTGCATTATTAATTTATCGGTTAACGCATTTTTATTAGGAGTGGAACCAATATTTTATTAATTCAGATTGTTAGTTGGCTTGTTTCCGTCTTAGCTCCCATAGATATTTTCTTTCGTGACATCTTCTATAGTAGTAGCGTTTTTAAAGAGTAATTACCTGTCTTTTACATTTTAAACATCGCATCATCTATGCCTTTGTTAATAATATAGTTGGAGTAAGTAATTTCTACACGCCCTTTTTTATTGCGTATTTTTTGGGCTTCGGTCTCTTTCTTTTCATTGTCATCAAACTCAAGTGTAATGCCTTTTGGTAGCTTATAGTCTTTAGTATTAAAGCTAAAAACTACTTTGTCTGGCAGGCTTAAATTAGCAAATTTTCCATAAGTCATTTCTATATCGTAAGTGCCATTTTCTTTGGTGGTGGTTACAGCTTTTTCAATTAGCAAATTAGGTTCATCTATATACAAAGTAGTTAGTACAATATCACTGCTTTCGTTGCTGGGCAATAGTTTTACCACTTTTACAGCAATACCATTAACGGTACTTTCACCTGCGGCAATGGCAAGAAAATCTTTGGTACTTATTAACGAGTTCATGTTAACCGACACCCCACCTTTGGGCAATAAAGAAATACCGCCATCTTTTTTTAAACGGAATTTATTGGGCTTTTTAAAATAAACTTTTACTTTACCCAATGGTGCTTTAATAAATGCTACATCAGTCCTCATTTTGCCATCTGCTACGTAGTCGTTTACAACATCTAACTTGGCTTTTACTTTGTTTACCAACGCTGTAACATCTTGTGCAGAAGCGGAAAATTGAAGTGTTATCAGTACGAAGACTGTGAGTATTGATTTCATATTTATAATTTGATATTTGCGAGTAGTTTTCATCATATATATTATGTTAATATAATATTAATGTATTTTTTATATGGCTAATGTGCCCATGCGGTAAGCCTATTTAACTTAAAATATCTTTCTTTTTAAAGATAATAATAGCTGCTGCAACAAACCCTACAATATGGATGAGCAGTACCAATATTGAATTAATAATTTTTTCTGGTTTAAGTATTGACCCAATGATAGACTCGTTGTTCTCGGTTACTTTCATATCAAAAAACTCTTTCCAGTCGTTCATGTGGGTGGTAAATAAAAATGGTTTTATAGCATTGAAAACAGGAATGTTTAAGGTGCTTAAAATTGTAAAGAAAATAATTACACTCATGGTTGCAACTATTGGCCCTATTGAGTTCTCGGCAAAAACAGATAGCAAAAAACCTAGCGCTGCAACGGTTAACATAGCCACTGCTGCAAAGCCAAATGCACCAATATAACGCCAAAAAATATCGCCGTTTTTTAATAGTACTACGTAACTACTTTTCATTAAAAACAAATCATCGGTACCAAAAATTAACATGCTACCAAACAAAGCTAAAATGGCTAACCAAACCAATAGCATCATGGTGTAAACGGCTGCTGCTGCAAACTTTGCCAACATAAAATGTGTGCGGCTAATAGGCTTAGTAAGTATAATACGCAGTGTGCCCATATTGGCTTCTCCACTAATCATATCGGCCGCAATTAAAGCAATTAATAAAGGCACATGCACTAGTAATAACTGTAACATGATATAGCAAACCAAATAGCCGTTTAAAATGTTGCCATCAACGGTGAGTGACGAGGAGAGGTCACGCATCATAAAGTCTGCATAGGTTTTACCGTCTAGCTTTAACCCAAATTGAATGATGGTAATTAAAGCTGTAATGGCTGCAAACGCAATATACGTTCGGGGTCTTTTGAAAATTTTATATAACTCAATTTGAATAAGCTTGTACATGTTGGTTGTTGCTAGTAATTTGTAAAAAATAATCTTCTAAACTGTGGCGTGGTTGCAAGGCGATAACTTGAATGTCCATTGCCACTAAATCTCTGTGCAATTGTGGAATAGCTTGTTTATCTAGCTTTAAAAACACATTGCTATTACGCTGTGGTTGTATATGATGTTGCCATACACTTTGCTGCAATTGTACAATAGCAGCTTGGTTATTGGTGGTTTCAATTTCTACAATAGTTTGTGCAGGATCAAACAACTCATTTGCATTGCCTTCTACTAACTTTTTTCCTTTATCAATAATTAAAACCTTTGTGGCTACTTGTTCTATTTCGTTTAGTAAATGAGAAGACACAACAATGGTTTTCTTCATGTGGCGACTAAGATGCAATATTAAATTTCTTATATCGGCAATACCTTGTGGGTCTAAACCATTTGTTGGCTCATCTAATACAATTAGCTGTGGGTTATGTACCAATGCAATGGCAATACCCAAGCGTTGTTTCATGCCTTGAGAGAAGGTTTTAACAGGATCTTTTGCACGTTGTACCAGTCCAACCATTTCTAGTTGATCCATAATCAGTTTGTCTGTAACCTTTACCCCACTAAGCTTTGCGAATAGTTTGACGTTTTCGTAAGCAGATAAATATTTGTAAACATCTGGCTTTTCAATAACTGCTCCAACTTGTCGCAGTATTTCTGTACGATGGGTTTTTAGTGGTAAGCCAAATAATTCGATGCTGCCAGAAGTAGGCTCTATCAGCGTCATTAACATGCGAATAGTTGTGCTTTTGCCAGCACCGTTTTGCCCTAAAAAACCATATACATCCCCTTCATTAACAGTGAAAGAGAGGTTACTGACAGCATGAAAATTTTTGAATTGTTTGGAGAGATTGGTAACGTTTATGACCGATTGCATATATGTATAACAATAAGATGTAAAAGTAGTTGTAACCGCTGATTAATAATGATTGTAAAATAGGATTAGAACACTTATAACATGGATATTAACAGATACTAGGAAATGTTTTTCCAAGACTTATGTGCCTAATGTGGTAAATAATTCCGTGCTTCTATCTTTTGCTTTTAGTTAACACTTTTCTAATTGCCTCAGCTTTTAGCAAGCATTCATCATATTCATCTTCTGCATTGCTATTAAATGTAATGCCGCTTCCAACTTGGTACGATAAATACCAATTGCTTGCATTGTACAAAATGCTCCTTATTACCACATTAAAATCAAAATCTTTGTTAGGCGTTATGTAACCAACTGCACCAGAATATAGACCGCGATTACTTTGCTCGTACTCATTAATCAGTTGCATGACTCTTTTTTTGGGTGCACCAGTCATGCTACCCATAGGAAAAGTTGCCTGTAAAATATCTGCAAAGTCAAGCCCATCTTGTAGTTCGCCAACAATGGTAGAAATCATTTGATGCATTTGTGGAAACGTATAAATACCAAATAATTCTTCTACGTTGACTGAGCCTTCTTTGCAAATTTTACTTAAATCGTTCCGTACCAAATCTACCACCATTACGTTTTCACTTCTGTCTTTATTGCTTTTAAATAGTTGTTGTTTCAAGTCTTCATCTTCTAAAATATTTTGCAAATTTCTTTTAAAAGTGCCTTTTATGGGTTGTGATACTAGTTTGTTACCCTCTTTTTTTAAGTAGCGTTCAGGACTAGCGCACAGCAAATATTTATCGGATAGCTTATAATAACTGGCAAACGGATTGGGTGATAATTGTGTGAGTTGTTGGTAAATACGCAGTGGATTAATAATGGCATTATCTGAATAAAATTCTTGGCAAAAATTAATCTCATAGCAATCACCACGAAGAATGTGTTGCTTGATTTTATTGATGATTTGTAGATAGTTTTCTTTGCTGGAACGTGCCTTAATATGTACGATGTTAGATGTACGAAGTACGGGTGGTCCATTTTCCTTAGTATGTCGTATGATTTCCTCAAAAATCACATCTGGCTTTTTTGTTAGGCTTTCAATTCTTAATTCCGTTTTTGATAACTGCAAAACTATTTCTGGCTGAAAGAAATAAATAGGCTGAAAGCCAATATTATCAATAGTTCTAACAGAAGCTGTTGGGTGCAAAATAGCTTTATAATCGTAGCTGATATGCCCAAATAACCAATCGGTAGTATCATCTAAAAACGCTTTTAATTGTTGTTGATGATTGTCAATAGGTGAGAAGGTTTTTACCGCACCAACACCCACTAGGCATTCTACGCTGTTGTGTAGTGATGTATATTGGTGATTATCTAAAAAAGAACAGCTATTGAATTGGTTTGCCCAATGCAATAGCTGTTCTTTTATTCTAAAAAAATCACTAATTAAAAATGTTGCTATGTCTCTTTGCACAAATAAACGTACGCCTTTAAAAAGCAATAACTAAAAATCATCATCATCATCATCGTAGCCGCTTCCACTACTTTTGGAATCAAACATATCAAATTCCTTAAAGTCTTCGTCTAACTTAAAGTCATCATCCTCATCTTTCGGTTTTTTTGCACCGGCAGCAGGCTTTTTAGCAGCCCCACCTTTGGATTTTGGAATATCAAATTCATCAAAATCAGGGTCCCAATCATCATCATCACTTTTATTCCAGTCGTCTTCTTTTTCTTCTACTTCCTCATCGTCTTCGTCCTCATCATCAGCTTTACCTTTTTTGGTAGCTGCTTTAGCTCCTTTTTTTGCAGGTGCTATATCATCACCATCTTCTAAGTCGTCATCATCGTCTAACTGTTTTTTACTTTTAGATGATGCCTTAGGTGAAGCACTTGGTACTGTTGTTTTTTTTGCTGCGGATTTTGCATCCTTATCAGATTTAACTGCCATATTCTAATAAGATTTTAGAAAGTAAAATTTCAACTGATTTTTATTAACCAAATATTTTTTGGCTACTTACAAATGATATAAATGATTGCAAAAGTAATTACGCAGAATGGTGTCTAAAGGTTTAAATGCTGCGTACTTTATATTAACAATCAATTACAATGCTACTATTTGTTCTCTACCCGGTCCGTTACTTACATACTTTATTGGTGCGCCAACATAGCCATTTATAAAGTCGATATATTTTGACATGTTCTGTGGTAAATTAGCTGCTTCTTTTATTACAGTCGTATCGCAATGCCAACCTTTGTAAGTTTCTAAAACAGGATTTATTGTTACTTTAGATATTGCAAAAGGTACTTCCTGCGTTTGCTTGCCATTAATATCGTAAGCCGTGCATGCTTTTAATTCTTCAAAGCTATCTAAAATATCCGCTTTTGTCATAATAATTTTGGTAACACCATTAATCATACAAGTGTATTTTAAGGCTACCAAATCAATCCAACCACATCTGCGAGGGCGGCCTGTTGTTGCTCCAAATTCGCTACCCAATTTGCGTAATTCTTCACCAGTTGCATCGTGTAATTCTGTAGGAAAAGGGCCGCTACCAACTCTTGTACAATAAGCTTTTGTAACGCCCAAAACTTCATTAATTAATTTTGGTGAAACGCCTAAACCTGTACAAACCCCTGCTGAAATAGTGTTAGATGATGTAACATAAGGAAATGTACCAAAATCAATATCCAACATAGTGCCTTGTGCGCCTTCTGCCAATACTTTTTTACCTGCGGTAATTTGATTATTAATAAAATATTCACTATTTATAACATTCAATGTTCTTAAAAATTCTAATGCCTCAAAAAACTCATCTTCCCAAGTAGATATATCTTCTATAAAATGAAAGTTATCTAATAGTTTTTGATGCTTTAAACGCAGTTTTATGTATTGCGATGTAAAGCTTTTATCTTGCAAATCGCCCACTCTTATTGCATTACGGCCAGTTTTATCCATATAAGCCGGGCCAATACCTTTTAAGGTAGAGCCAATTTTGTTATCGCCCTTAGATAGTTCACTAGCTTTATCTAAAGCACGATGCGTAGGTATAATAATATTGGTACGTTCACTAATAAATAAGTTCTTTTTTACATCAATACCAAAAGATGCCACTAAGTCACACTCACGCTTTAGCGTTACTGGGTCTAGCACCACACCACCACCTATAATATTGGTCGTATTTTGGTGAAAAATTCCAGAAGGTATTTGGTGTAGCACCACTTTTTTATCTTCAACATACAAAGTATGGCCAGCATTTGGCCCACCTTGAAAGCGAGCTACTATATCATAATTAGGAGCAAAAAAATCTACAATTTTACCTTTGCCTTCATCGCCCCATTGTAAACCAAGAATTACATCAACCATAATTTGTTATTAAGCCGCAAATGTAGGGTATGGGTTTTATGAAATCCTTGAAGGTTTCACATTTTTATTTTGCATCTTCCATATCAAATCTATCAACTGTTTGTATACCGTTTAGTTCTTTTAATCTACTTACCAATTCTTCTAGCTCTTCTTTATCATGCACAAACACTTTAACGGTGCCTTCAAAAATACCTTCACCACTTTCTATGGTAAGGGCGGCAATATTTATTTTAAGTTCACCACTAATTACGTTAGTTATTTTATTAATGACACCCACATCATCTACCCCAATAATTTTTAAACCTGTTAAAAAAGATATCTCCTTGTTTTTTGCCCACTTGGTTTTTACTACACGGTGGCCATAGTTTGCCATTAACTGTGTCGCATTTGGGCAGTTTGTACGATGAATAATAAGGCCTTTACCCGAGCTTACAAAGCCAAATACTGCATCACCAGGTATTGGGCTGCAACACTTAGCTAGCGAGTACATAATTTTATCACTGCTCTCGCCAAAAATGATGAGTTCGCTTTCTTTTTTTGAGTAATGTTTTTGTGGTTCTACGGCTACTTCCGTTACTATTACTTTTGGTTTTGGTAGTTCTAGTTTATCGCCAAGCACATGAAACTCTTTTAGCTCCTTTAAATCGTTGGCCTTTATAGCAATATTGTAAAACAAATCTAGTTGAGAAGAGAGCTTGTAAAAGCTCATTAACTCCTCTATATTGTAGTGGTTATAGGCTGCACCCACCCCCTCTAACTTGCGTTGTAAAATGTATTTACCATCTTCTGCAATTTTGCGTTTTTCTTCTCGTAGGCTATCTTTAATTTTTGCTTTTGCCTTGGCAGTAACAACAATATTTAACCAATCTTCACTGGGTTTTTGTTTGTTACTGGTTATTATTTCAATTTGATCTCCACTACGCAACTTATGGCTTATTGGCACTAGTTTGTGGTGCACTTTTGCACCAATACATTTGGCACCAACAGCAGAGTGAACTGCAAAGGCAAAGTCTAATGCGGTGCTACCTTTGGGCAGCATTTTCACCTCACCTTTTGGTGTGTATACATAAATTTCTTCGGCAAGAAAAGAGGTTTTAAAATCTTGTAAAAAGTTAACACTATCTGTATCTTCTTGGGCCAATACTTCTCTAATTTGCCCAAACCATTTATCAAAACGGTCTTCATCATTATTACCTTCTTTATATTTATAATGTGCAGCCAAGCCTTTTTCGGCAATCTCATTCATTCGTTTGGTACGTATTTGCACTTCTACCCATTTGCCTTGTGGCCCCATTACTGTGGTGTGCAATGCCTCGTAACCATTACTTTTTGGGTTGCTTAACCAATCTCTTAAACGCTCAGGGTTTGGTGTATATTCATCTGTAATCATAGAATATACTTTCCAACATTGTTCTTTTTCTTTTTCTGCTGGTGCGTCTAAAATTACACGTATCGCAAACAGATCATATACTTCTTCAAAGGTAACCCCTTTCGTTTTTATTTTATTCCAAATAGAGTGAATGCTTTTTGGCCTACCATATATCTCGAAGTTGAAACCTGTGGCTCCTAATTTTTCTTTTAGGGGTCTAATAAACTCGTTAATATACCGCGTTCTTTCACGTTTGGTATCAGATAGTTTTTTGGCAATATCTTTATAAGCATCAACTTCTAAATACTTCATTGCCAAATCTTCCATCTCGGTTTTAATGCTGTACAAACCCATTCTGTGCGCTAGCGGTGCATATACCCAAACCGTTTCTGAAGAAATTTTTAACTGTTTTTCCTTCTTCATACTATCTAGGGTACGCATATTGTGTAAGCGATCTGCTAGTTTTATTAAAATTACACGAGGGTCATCAGTTAAAGTAAGTAATATTTTCTTAAAATTATCTGCTTGTTGGCTGGTATTGGTATCAATAATGTTTGATATTTTAGTTAGTCCGTCTACAATTTTAGCTATCTCAATACCAAATTCTCTTGTTACATCATCTAACGTAATATCTGTATCCTCAACAGTATCGTGCAATAAAGCACAAATGGTACTTCTTACACCTAAGCCAATTTCTTCAACACAAATCATGGCAACGGCAAGTGGATGCAAAATATATGGCTCGCCACTTTTTCGCCGCATGGTTTTATGGGCTTCTACTGCCATTTCAAAAGCACTACGCACCAATTCTCTATCACCTTTTTTTAGTTTTGGACGGAGGCTTCGCAACAATGCACGGTAATGGCGAAGAATTTCTTTTTTTTCTTGCTCAGGGGTTAAATTATACTTTGGTTGTGGTAAAGTTTCTATGATTGTTTGCGTTTCTATCATGGCTAACGAATGTACAAAAGACGAGTGGATTTTCATATAAGAGTGGTGTATAAATTTTTTGGCTGCCTGGTTTGTAAATTTCCAGCAATAACAAACTGTAGCTTGCTAGAGTTGTTACATTTGTAAATAGTATGAGCGAAACAACCAAAAAAAAAGCAGTAGATATATCATTAATGAAACGTGTGTTTTATTTTGTAAAACCATATAGACAGTTCTTTTACGCTAGCATAACCTTAGCAATAATCATGGCAATTTTTGCGCCAGTTCGTCCTTATTTAATTCAGCTTACGGTTAATAAATCTATACATAACAACCTAGTAATTCCAATCTGGATACAGCAAATTCTCTTCATAAAAAATGGCAATAATGTATTACAATTTATTACCAATGTTACCATTTTTCAAATAGTATTTTTATTGCTAGAATCTAGTGTACGTTTTACTTTTACGTTTATAACCTCGTGGTTGGGGCAAAATGTAATTAAGGATTTACGAGTAACTGTTTATGATAAAATTATTAGTTTAAATTTAAGCCAATTTGATAAAACCCCCATTGGTACATTAACCACCAGAACCATAAACGATATTGAAAGCATAAACGATATTTTTAGCGATGGCTTAATTCCAATTATTGCTGATTTGCTTACAATTGTTATTACCCTAGCTACTATGTTTTGGATGAA
The DNA here is from genome assembly GCA_038327865.1 of Chitinophagales bacterium. GTDB lineage: Bacteria > Bacteroidota > Bacteroidia > Chitinophagales > Chitinophagaceae > Parasediminibacterium. The sequence goes on from JBBQLL010000009.1 coordinate 80,746, forward strand.
CTGGCATGTAACTTTAGTGAGTTTAATCCCATTTCCTTTTTTAATTGTGGCTACTTATTTTTTTAAAGAAAGTGTGAATAAGAGTTTTATGAAGGTGCGAAATGCAGTTGCTGCTTTAAATGCTTTTGTGCAGGAACACTTAACAGGAATGCATATTGTACAAGCATTTGCTGCCGAGGACAGAGAGCTAGCAAAGTTTAACGTGATAAACAAGGAACATCGCAACGCAAATATTAAAGCCATTTTTGCGTATAGTGTTTTTTTTCCTGTAGTGGAATTGGTATTGGCAATAAGCACAGGCTTGCTAGTATGGTGGATAGCTGATAAGCGACTAGATGCTGGTTTATTAGTGGCTTTTATTTTATATTTAAACCAAATTTTTCGCCCATTACGTGTAATTGCAGATAAGTTTAATGTGATACAAATGGGTATGATTGCAGCTGAACGTGTATTTAAAGTATTAGATAATGACGATGTGATGCCACCATCAACCGCCAACTATCAACTATCAACTGGTTTTAAAGGAAGTATTGAATTTGATAAAGTTTGGTTTGCTTACAACGAAGAAAAGTATGTGTTAAAAAATATTTCGTTTAATGTAAATGCGGGCGAAACAGTGGCTTTGGTAGGGCACACTGGTAGCGGCAAAACATCTATTATAAGTTTATTAAACCGCTTGTACTACATCCAAAAAGGTGAAATAAAAATTGATAATGTTAATATAGATAATTACCCAATAGAAAAACTGAGAAGCAATATTGGGGTGGTGTTACAAGATGTTTTTTTGTTTTCAGGGTCGGTATTAGATAATATTACATTGCGAAATCCCACAATATCTAAACAAGCCGTTATTGATGCCTGTAAAATGATTGATTTGCATGACTTTATTATGCAATTGCCAAACGATTATGATTATAATGTTATGGAACGCGGTAGCACGTTAAGTTTGGGTCAAAGGCAATTAATTTCTTTTGCTCGAGCTTTATTATATAATCCTGCTATTTTAATTTTAGATGAGGCTACTTCTTCTATTGATACAGAAAGCGAGTTATTAATTCAAAAAGCTATTGACACATTAATAGCTGGAAGAACTTCTATTGTTATTGCCCATAGATTATCTACTATTCGTAAAGCCAATAAAATTATCGTGTTAGATAAAGGCGAAATAAAAGAAATTGGTAATCACGAAACGCTATTGGCATTGGGCGGATATTATAGTAAATTGCACGAGATGCAGTTTGAAAACAAAAAAAATATGCTCGTGTAATAATGAAACCATATGAACAAAAAGAACATAGTGTATTAACCACACTGAACGAACCCGCAGCCACAGCCCTTTTGTATTAAAAAGCAGAAATGGATTTATTGCGTGATGAAGAAGATTTTAAAAGTCAGTAACTTTTTTCCACTTTTCATTTCCCCGTTTTCCACTTTTTACTGCTATCCCCTTATCTTCGCCGCAAATTTGAGAATGGATATGGCGTCGAAAATCATGAAATCATTAATGGCAGGGGCTTTCAGTCTTATTTTATCATTATTTTCTGTTAGTTCCTTTGCACAAATCGAAGGTACTGATACAATAAAAACTAACCAAACTGAGGCTACAAGTATCAAAAAAAATAAATACGAAGAAAAGTTTAACGTTACCGAAACAATACTAGAACATATAAAGGATGAGCATGGCTGGCATTTGTGGGGTCATACAACGGTGCCATTACCAGTAATTCTTTACACTGCAAATGGTTTTGATTTTTTTAGCTCCTCAAATTTGATAAATGAGCATCACGAACAAGTAGTATATACTAGTAAAAACAGTTATAAAGTATTTGCTGGTAAAATTAAAATTGTAGATGTATCAACTAGTAAAATAGACCAAATTGCCTCAAAATCTTTACTCGATTTATCAATTACCAAAAACGTGGCATCAATGCTAATAACCATAATTATATTGGCGTTTATTCTTTTGTCGGTTGCAGCTGCTTACAAAAAAACGGGTATTACAACTGCACCAAAAGGGCTACAAGCTTTTATAGAGCCATTGATTATTTTTGTCCGTGATGATATTGCTAAACCCAACATTAGCCACAATCATGCTAAGTTTATGCCGTTTTTATTAACCATCTTCTTCTTTATTTTCATTAATAATTTACTTGGGTTAATTCCTTTTTTTCCAGGTGCTGCCAATGTAAGTGGCAATATTGCATTTACATTAACCTTGGCAATAGTTACGTTTATAATTGTTAATGTAAATGGTAATAAAAACTATTGGAAGCACATTTTTTGGATGCCTGGTGTGCCAGTTTTAATGAAATTGTTTTTATTGCCAATTGAGGTAATTGGTATTTTTATTAAACCTATTTCGTTAATGATTCGATTGTTTGCTAATATCACCGCAGGCCATATTTTAGTATTAAGTTTAATTTGTTTAATATTTATATTCAAGTCGGTTTTTGCATCTATTGTGGCGGTGCCATTTGCTGTTTTTATTGGTGCTATTGAATTACTTGTAGCATTTTTACAGGCATATATTTTTTGCATGCTATCTGCTTTATATATAGGTATGGCAACAGAACAACATCATCAGAATAATGTATAGTATTTTCATATTTTTTTTCATCATTAAAAACTCAACAATATGTTAGTAGGAAGTATTGCTGCAATTGGTGCAGGTTTAGCTGCAATTGGTGCAGGTATCGGTATCGGTCTAATTGGTAAAGGTGCTGTAGAAGGTATCGCACGCCAACCAGAAGCAGTTAACGACATCCGTTCAACTATGATTATTGCTGCTGCCTTCGTAGAAGCGGTTGCCTTATTTGCAGTGGTTGTTGCCCTTTTGGGTAATGGCTAGTTTGAACCCAATGTTTTTAAGTAAGCCTTACGCACAGGGCAACAGGCTTACTTATTTTTGTTTTATATGATTTTTACTGTTAAAATAATACGACATGTTTTTAGAAATTAATCCACTTGTATTGCCAGAGATTGGCTTGGTTATATGGAGTACATTGGCATTTGCAATATTATTTTTTTTATTAGGAAAATTTGCTTGGAAGCCAATTATGGCTGCAATTGGCGAACGTGAAACTGGTATTTCTAACGCTTTATTACAAGCTGATAAGTTAAAGGCAGAGATGGCAAGCCTTAAAAATGAAAGTGAGGCTATGATGAATAAAGCCCGTGAAGAAAGAGGTGTAATGATTAAAGAAGCAAAGGAGCAAACTGAGAAAATGATTGCTGAAGCAAAAGATAAAGCAAAAGCAGAATATGAACGTATTATTGCAGATGCACAACAAGCCATTTTGCAACAAAAAAATGCTGCTTTAACTGATGTGAAAAATCAAGTTGGTGCATTGATAGTTGAAGTAAGCGAAAAGATTTTGAGAAGAGAATTAGCCAATAAAACTGAACAAGAAGCTTACATTCAACAGTTAGCAGAAGTAGTGAACCTTAATTAAGTTATAAGTTATAAGTTATAAGTATTTCTTGTAATTCATAATTCATAATTCATAACTAAAAGAATTATGCCTAATCCACGTTTAGCATCCAGATACGCCAAAAGTTTAATTGATTTATCTGTAGAAAGAAATCAGTTAGAATTGGTATATACAGATATGAAATATTTACAAGCTGTTTGCAAAGCAAGCAAAGAGTTTATGAACTTCTTGGTTAGTCCAATTATTAAGGCTGACAAAAAAGAAGCTATTATTACTGCTGTAACAAAAGGCAATATTGGTGAATTAACTACTGCTTTTATTAAGTTGTTGGTAGTTAAAGGTCGTGAGTCTGATTTATACGAGATTTCTGGTGCGTTTATTAATCAATACAATGAAATTAAAGGTATACTTACGGTAAAATTAACTACGGCTGTTGCAATTAGCGATACATTAAAACAAAGTATAGAAACTAAGGTTAATGATACCAACGCTTCTGGTTCTGTAGAACTTGAAACAGCAGTAGACGATAAATTAATTGGTGGCTTTATACTAGAGTTTGACAATAAATTGGTAGATGCAAGTATTCTGCGTGATTTGAAAGACGTGAAGAAGCAATTTATGAAGAACGACTATGTGCAAGCAATGAGATAATAGCTGAACTTTTTTTTAGTATTCTGTGGATTAGCGATGATTTAAAATGAAAACTGAAGTTCAATAATGTATCTACCGTTGCAGTGTGCGACGCAACGATGATACATTAAAGTACAAAAGTTGATTACAAAAAAGTATATAATTTATAATTTACAATTTATAATTGAGTTTTATGGTAGCAATTAAGCCGGATGAAATTTCAGCAATTTTGAGGCAACAACTTAGCAACTTTAATGCTGCTGCTGATTTGGAAGAAGTAGGTACAGTGCTTCAAGTAGGTGATGGTATTGCACGTGTGTATGGCCTTAACGGTGTACGCAGTGGTGAGTTGGTTGAATTTGAAAATGGTGTTAAAGCCATTGCTTTAAACCTGGAAGAAGATAATGTGGGTGTGGTGTTGATGGGTGAAAGTGGTGATATTAAAGAAGGTGCTAAAGTAAAGCGTACTGGTCAAATCGCTTCTATAAAAGTGGGCGAAGGTGTTGTAGGGCGTGTTATTAATACTTTGGGCGAACCGATTGATGGTAAAGGCCCTATTACTGGCGAATTGTACGAAATGCCATTGGAGCGTAAAGCACCTGGTGTTATTTTTCGTGAGCCAGTTAAAGAACCGTTGCAAACTGGTATAAAAGCTATTGATGCGATGATTCCTGTGGGACGTGGACAACGTGAGTTGGTAATTGGTGACCGCCAAACTGGTAAAACCGCTATTTGTGTTGATACGATTATTAATCAAAAAGAGTTTTTTGAAGCTGGCAAACCTGTTTACTGTATTTATGTAGCTATTGGCCAAAAAGCATCTACAGTTGCTGGTGTAATGAAAACATTAACGGATAACGGTGCCATGGCTTACACAACTATTGTGTGTGCTGCTGCAAGTGAACCTGCTCCATTACAATTCTATGCACCATTTGCTGGTGCTGCTATTGGGGAATTTTTTAGAGATACCGGTCGTCCTGCATTAATCGTATTTGATGATTTATCAAAACAAGCGGTCGCTTACCGTGAGGTGAGTTTATTGTTGCGTCGTCCGCCAGGTCGTGAGGCTTATCCAGGTGACGTATTCTACTTGCACAGTCGTTTGTTAGAAAGAGCCGCAAAGGTGATTGCTAATGATGAAGTAGCTAGTCAAATGAACGATTTACCAGCATCTATTAAGCATTTGGTAAAAGGTGGTGGTAGTTTAACGGCATTGCCAATTATTGAAACGCAAGCTGGTGACGTATCTGCATATATTCCTACCAATGTTATTTCTATTACTGATGGTCAGATTTTCTTAGAAGGTAACTTATTTAATGCCGGTATTAGGCCTGCTATTAACGTAGGTATTTCTGTAAGCCGTGTGGGGGGTAATGCACAGATAAAATCTATGAAAAAAGTGGCTGGTACTTTAAAACTAGACCAAGCATTGTACCGAGAATTAGAAGCATTTTCTAAGTTTGGTGGCGATTTAGATGCTGCTACTAAAAACGTAATTGATAAAGGTGCACGAAACGTAGAAATATTAAAGCAATTGCAATACAGCCCAATGAGCGTTGAAAAGCAAGTTGCCATTATTTACTTAGGTACACAGGGTTTGCTAAAAGAAGTGGCTGTTAAAAAAGTAAAAGAATTTGAAGCACATTTTTTAATGGAAATGGAAAACAAACTACCTGATGTTTTAGCTGAGTTTAAAAAAGGGCAATTGAATGATGCAAGCATTACCAAAATGGTGGACTTGGCAAAAGGATTGTTTCCGCAGTACAAATAGTTTATAATAATAAGTTTTAAGTTATTAGTAAACAGCCTCTAAATTTTTAGGGGCTGTTTTATTGTGGTACACTAATAATTTACTGAGTAACCAGCCATTGTTAGGGTAATACAGTCCCCAAACCGAGTAAAACAAAAATATTAGCTATACAATAAGGCATTTACTGGGTAAACCGGCAATTGTAATGGTACAACTGGGCAAAACACTCATTTAACCTAGTGATGTAAACAAAGTGAGGGTGTACAATAGCCCTAGAAAGTTTTAGCCACTCCTTAAGCCTTGTTATTAATTTTTAACCATAATATACTATTATTATTCTTAACAAAATAGTTACTATATCAATTTAACCAATATCTTTAAACCTATATAAGCAACACCAACTTTTATTTAAAAAAGCTAATTGAATTTATAATCATGCAACCACTTAAAACCGCTTTAAAAGAATTACTCATTATTTTAACTACAATTTTACTACACCAATCATTACAAGCACAATGCTGGAAAATTCTTGCCAAGGGTTCCACTGCTGCTCATTCGGTTGCCATTGCCCAAGACGGCACATTGTGGGCTTGGGGATTAAATGCTAATGGGCAATTAGGCGATGGTACAACGACCAATAGAAACACGCCTGTAAAAATAGGCAATGCTAACAACTGGCTTACTGTAGCAGTAGGAGGTGACTATACAATTGCCATAAAAACAGATGGTACATTGTGGGCCTCAGGGCTTAATGGTAATGGCCAATTAGGCGATGGCACTACTACTCAAAGAAACAGTATTTTGCAAATAGGCACGGCCAACAACTGGCTTAAGGTATCCGCTGGTCGTTATCATAGTATTGCCATTAAAACCGACGGAACTTTATGGACTTGGGGATACAATGTTCAGGGACAATTAGGAGATGGCACTACTACCCAAACAAACATCCCAACGCAAATAGGTACAGCAACCAATTGGCTTACAGCAGCAGCAGGTAGTTCTCATACAGTTGCTACTAAAACTGATGGAACATTATGGGCTTGGGGTAATAATAATTCTGGACAATTAGGTGATGGCAGCAATATCCAAAGAAAAAGCCCAGTGCAAATAGGCAATGCCACTAACTGGCAGACAATTACAGCAGGTAATGACCATACCATTGCTATCAAAACTAATGGCACATTGTGGGCTTGGGGCGATAATTTTTATGGACAGTTAGGATATGGACAAAGTGGTATTAACTCTAGTAAAAACAGCCCAATGCAAATAGATATTGACATCCATTGGCTTAAGATAACAGCAGGCAATGTTTATACACTTGCTATTAAAACTGATGGTACATTATGGGCTTGGGGTCGTAATATTTATTCGGAACTTGGTGAAGGCAGTAATGAACAAAGAAATTACCCTGTACAAATATTCAGTGCCAGAAGCTGGCTTGAAATAGCTGCAGGTGATTCTCACACTATTGCCATCAAAACCGATGGTAGTTTCTGGAGTTGGGGGTATAATGGTGTTGGGGAATTAGGTGACGGCACTAATACAAATAGAATTAGCCCTACAAATATAGCGTGCCCCTTCGGAACTATTTTGCCAGTACAAGGCTGCTGGAAACTAATAGCCAAAGGAGCTAGTGGTCATACTGTTGGCATTGCTTTAGATGGTAGTTTATGGGCTTGGGGTAGCGATGATTTTGGCCAAATTGGCAATGGGACTATAACCAGAAGTATAACCACCCCCGTAAAAATAGGCACTGCCACCAATTGGAAAACCGTGGTTGCAGGAGGTAATTTTACCATTGCCACTAAAACCGACAGTACAATGTGGAGTTGGGGATATAATTATAATGGGCAATTAGGTGATAGCTCTAGGGTTAATAAAGTTATTCCTGTTTTGGCAAGTAAAGCAACCAGTTGGCAAACAATATCAGCAGGCGGTAATCATACTATTGCGATTAAAACAGATGGTACATTATGGGGTTGGGGATTTAATCAATCGGGGGCATTGGGCGATGGCACCACTACTCTTAAAATCAGCCCAGTACAAATAGGCACGGGTACCAACTGGCTTAAGATAGCAACAGGTGGTCAGATTTCGATTGCCATAAAAACAGATAGCACTTTGTGGGCTTGGGGCGATAATGTTTCGGGACAATTTGGCGATGGTACAATTGGAACAAATTCAACAGTCCCGATTCAAATAGGAACTGATAGGAACTGGAAAACGATATCATTAGGATCTGATCATACCATTGCCACCAAAACGGATGGTACTTTATGGGGTTGGGGAATTGGTAACTATGGGCAAATTGGCGATGGTCAAAGTTGGCATAACTATAGCCCTGTGCAAATAGGTATAGCTACCAACTGGCTGTCAGTAGGAGCTAGTACATATTATACCATTGCTACTAAAACGGATGGTACTTTATGGGGATGGGGGAATAATGATGTTGGACAATTGGGCGATGGCACTACTTACAGTAAAAATATTCCAATACAAATAGGTATTGCGACCAATTGGCTAACGGCAACAGTTGGCAGTTTTACTTTAGCCACCAAAACCGATGGTAGTTTTTGGGGTTGGGGCCCTAATGGTAGTGGACAATTAGGCGATGGTACTACCATTGAAAAATATATCCCTACGGCTCTCGTTTGCCCATCTGTCATTGTTCTGCCAATTACTTACACCAGCTTTACCGCCAATAAACAAAGCAGTAGCGCTGTGCTTAACTGGCAAACTGCAACTGAGGTAAACAATGCCTATTTTACTATACAGCATAGCAACAATGGCAGTAATTGGGTAAGTATTGGTACTTTAAATGCTGGAAATGGTAACTATAGTTTTGTGCATACCACACCTAGTATTGGTACTAATTATTACCGCCTACAACAAGTAGATAAAGATGGTAAAAGCAGTTTGAGTGAGGTACGTAGCATTAATTTAACTGGTAATAATGGTAAATTATCCATCTATCCTAACCCAATAGTCGGTAATAGCTTCGTAGTAGATATGGCTAAAGAGGTTACAAAGCCAATTAACTATTATTTATACAATGCAATTGGTGCAATAGTACAGCAAGGTATTATTAGCCAAAGGCAGCAAACGATAAGTATTACTGCATTTGCAAAAGGTATGTATTTGTTTAGATTATCTGATGGACAAACGACGAGTTTAATTAAACAATAAGTATTACTAAATAAGAAAGTAATTACAAACAGCCTCTAAATTTTTAGGGGCTGTTTTGTTTCAAACCCTATTTTTACAATCAATAAAAAATAATCATGGCAGCAGAACAGCAACCCAACCAGTTAAATATAGAAATTAGTGAAGAAGTAGCCGAAGGATCATATGCTAATTTGGCAATTATTACACATAGTCACGCCGAGTTTGTGGTAGATTTTGTAAATGTGATGCCTAGTACACCAAAAAGCAAAGTAAAAAGCCGCATCATATTTACACCTATGCACGCCAAGCGTTTTATGAAGGCAATGATTGAAAACATTCAACGTTACGAAGATGCCAATGGCCATATAAAAGACCTTGAGCAAGTAGAAATACCGATGAACTTCGGTGGCCCAACAGCTCAGGCATAAGTAATTTTAAATTTGGAGTTTGAAATTATGAGTTGAACATCTAAACTATAATTCATAACTCATCACCAACGCCTTCAAATAAGCCCCTCATCAGCAAAGCTATAATAGCCTTCGTTGCTTACAATAATATGGTCTATAGTTTGTATATCAAAAAGTGAGGCAGCCTGTTTTATCTTTTCAGTTAATGCAAGGTCTTGCCTACTAGGTTTTAGGTTGCCGCTAGGGTGGTTATGGCACAGTATTATAGATTTGGCGTTATAGTCTAACGCCTTTTTTATAATGGCTCTCGGCTCTATCATTACCATATCTATACCTCCCTCACTTAGTATTTCGTGGTGAATAATATTTTGGGCAACATTTAAAAATATGGTAACGAATACTTCGTGATTTTTATATTGTAGTTGCGCTTGCAAAAAGTTGGCTATATCTCGGCTAGTTATAATTTTATCTTTCTTTTTCTCGTTGGCATCTCTACGAATACCTAATTCTAATGCCGCTGCAATAGTAATGGCTTTTGCTGGTCCCAAACCTTTAATTTTTAACTGTATCATTTGTTGATAATTAAGGTCACCGAGCCTTTGTAAGTTATTGTTACAAGCAGTTAATAGTTCCTTTGCTAGGTCAACCGCACTTTTATTAGTGGTACCATTATTTATTAAAATAGCCAATAATTCTGAGTTACTTAATGTCGTAGCACCCTTTAACATTAGCTTTTCTCTTGGTCTGTCGTCGGTTGCCCAATTTTTTATAGCTGCCATAATTTTGGTTTAGGCATCAAGTTACAGTTTGTTTAATTTTTTTAGTTAAAAAAGTAAATAATCTTTCAAACTAAGTCTGTAAAAATTATCTTCGCCGCAACCTATAAATTATGAATCCCTCTGTAAAAATATTTTCAGGTACAGGCTCTCAGGATTTGGCGCTTAAAATTGCCCAACGTTTTGGAATTCCATTAGGTAAATTAACCATTCAAAAGTTTAGTGATGGTGAATTTCAACCTATTTTTTTAGAAAGTGTTCGTGGTGATTATGTTTTTTTGGTTCAGAGTACCTACGCACCTACTGATAATTTAATGGAGCTTTTGCTAATGATTGATGCCGTAAAACGAGCTAGTGCGTATAAAATTATTGCCGTATTACCTTATTATGGTTACGGTAGGCAAGATAGAAAAGACAAGCCACGTGTGGCAATTGGTGCTAAGTTGGTAGCTACTTTACTAGAAGCTGCAGGTGCAGATAGAGTGGTTACAATGGATTTACACGCGCCACAAATTCAAGCTTTTTTTGAAGTACCGGTAGACCATTTAGATAGCTCGGCTATATTTATTCCTTACATAGAACAGATGCGTTTAAGTAACCTCACATTTGCTTCGCCAGATGTAGGTAGTACCAATCGAGTACGTGAAGTAGCCAGTTATTTTAATGCCGATTTGGTTATTTGCGATAAGCATCGTAAACGTGCCAACGAAATTGCAAGCATGGTAGTTATTGGCGAAGTAAAAGGCAAAAACGTAGTATTGATTGATGATATTTGTGATACTGGTGGTACTTTAGCAAAAGCTGCAGGCCTATTAAAAGATAAAGGTGCACTAAGTGTACGAGCATTGTGCACACATCCTATTTTAAGTGGTAAGGCCTACGAAAATATTGAAAATAGTGTGCTTGAAGAACTAGTAGTGTGTGATACCATACCTTTAAAAAGACAGAGTAGTAAAATAAAAGTGTTGTCTGTGGCCGATTTGTTTGCCATTGCATTGCGAAACGCTTATGAGAATAAAAGTATTACAAGTTTGTTTATTCACTCGCAATTGAGAAATAGAGAACGCGGAAATATTTAAAATTTAGTGTTCCTATTTTACACGAAAAGCGATATAATAACTATTTTGTCGCTTCTTGGTTTTCAGTAAAATTGTATTCTACATATAATCATTATCTGTATAGTAATGTAAATCTTTAAAATCATACAAAATCAAGATCCAGAGCTCTTATATCTCCCATGATTCCCTTACTTTTGCAGTCCAAAAAAATACATAAACATGAAAACAGTTACAATCAAAGGACAATTGAGGACCGAAACTGGCAAAAAAGCTGCCCGTCAGTTGCGCTCTCAAGACATGGTGCCTGGTGTAATTTACGGTGGGGCTACCGAAGTTACATTTTCTGCATCTGCAAAAGCTTTTAAACCATTGGTTTACACAAGCGAATTTCAATTAGCTCAATTACAAGTAGATGGTAAAACATATACTACTATTTTAAAAGACCTACAATTTGACAAGGTAAGCGATGCGTTAATTCACGTTGATTTATTAGAATTAGTTGAAGATAAAAAAGTAGTTGCCGACTTGCCAATAAAACTAACTGGTACTGCTGCTGGTGTTAAAGAAGGTGGTAAATTAGTAATTAAAATGAAAAGCGTTAAGGTTAAAACCTTACCTAAATTCTTAAAAGAATTTATTGAGGTTGATATTACTAATCTTGTTATCAACGAAAACTTACGTGTACAAGATATCATTGCTCCAGAAATGGAAATTTTGAACTCGCCTCGTATTCCTATTGCATCTGTAGTTATGACACGTCAGTTAAAACAAGAAGAAGCTGCTGCAGCAAAAGACGAAAAGAAAAAATAATCATTTTATATTTTATTTTCAGAAAGCCTCTCAAATTTTGGGAGGCTTTCTTATGAAAAATAGTTACTACTATACGCAATTATGCAACTATCGTTTTATATTTATTATCAATAGAATACTATGTAAATGCATACTAAATTAAACATCAACAAGCTATATCTACTAATCGCCATCCTGCTTTTTATTACAGAAGTATTGATTGCTTTGTATGTTCACGACACTATTGTAAGGCCCTATATTGGCGATTTTTTAGTAGTAATACTGTTGTTTTGTTTTGTAAAATCTTTTGTTAATTTACCTTTGTTGGCAATAGGTATAGGCGTGTTAATAGTCGCTTACTTGGTTGAAATATCACAGTATTTTCATTTGGTAAAACTGTTGGGGTTGCAGCATATTGCCATTGCTAGAATTATCATGGGTACATCGTT
>JBBQLL010000010.1:0-92272 GCA_038327865.1 Chitinophagales bacterium
CTGCACTTCCCAACATAATTGGGCTCTATATTTGTCGCAGACGTGGAAGTAAATTTTTACCAGATTATTTATTTGCATTTATAATCAACGTAATTTACTACACGTCTATTTTAAATAATCACCAACCCTTGATTCGCATATGTTGTAACCTAGCACTAGCATATTTAAAAATATTAAATTTCATTTTTCTTTAGTTTTTGTGTAATGAAGCGTTATACCAATTTATTTTTCTACTAGCATACATTACCAAAGCCAACACTATAAATAAGCCAGTGCTACCAACTAACAACGCTGTATCCTCTAGACGAATAAGTGTAAAGATAAAACCATACAAAGCACTTAATATCCCTCCAAAAATGCTGGCGGTTTTCCAACTTTGAAAATGACCTTTTGCATAAAACATAATTAATAAAACCGTTGCTCCTGCTGCTATTAAATACGCATAATCAAATAAAACAAACTCGCTTATTGATAACAGTAATGTATAAAAAATTATTAAGGCTAAGCCAACTAGCACATATTGTACTGGATGCAAGGCTTTTTTCTGCATTAATTCAATTATAAAAAATAAGGCAAAAGTTAACCCGATAATTAAAATAGCATACTTAACACTTCGGGTTGTTTTGGCATATTGGTCTGCTGGCTGCACCATTACCACGCCAAAAGCTAGGTTATTTTTATCTAATTTAAAATTTGTAAGTGTGGTACTAAATGGTAGGCTGGCTTTATTAAAAGCCCATTTAGCAATAAACCCACTATCATTTACAGTTCGTTCGCTAGGCAACACATTACCATCAAACGATGGGTTGTTCCAAGTGCTTTGCATGGTAAAATTGCTGTTGCCTGCAAGTGGCGTAAAATACAGTCTTTCACTGCCTTTTAGTTTCATTGTTACATTAAATTTTATGCTGGCACCAATGGCTGTAGTAGCTATTTTTATTGGGGCAGATAAACCTGCACTATCAATATCGTTTACTGGCAACCCTGGCGTTAACTCGTAATTAGTACCAGCAATATTTATAGATACACGTTCTTCAATGCCTTTAAAATCAGTGATGCCAACACAAATTTTCGCATCAGCTAGTTGCAAGTTAGCTATGTCAATATTTTTAGGTAAGGTAATAACAAAGTCACCATTAGCAGTAATATTACTTTTATATAGTAACACTTTGTAAATAGATCGTGGCCTTTGTTCTGGAAAAATTTTACTGTTTACAGAAAGATTTTCTGGTAGCAATAATAAATAACTAGCTATGGCAGTGTCTTTACCCTTAGCATTCTTTTTAAACGCATTGTACGGTAAATAAATATATGGGCTGGTAACAGTTTGTTGAGTTGCCCATTTTGAAGTAACTTCTTTTACAACAGTTTTTTGTCGTTCTTCCCTTTCGGTAATAAGACTAGATACAAAAAATGTAGGTATCAACATCACTAGTATTAAAAAGCCAGTAATTATGGCTTTCCACATAGTGTTATTTGAGTTGTTGGCTACAGGTGCATTTTCCCAATTTTGTTCATTGGGTTGCTGGTCAAATGTTGTGTTCATGATGTTGCTGGTTTTAGTGTTTGTATGTAATGATGCGAGATAATTTGGTGGCAAATAAGCGTTACAGTGGAAGTAAGATTTTATTGAATTGATATTAATACCTATTGCTAAAGCAGTGCAAGTAAAAAGGCTTCCTGTGCCAATAAATAAACCAATAATAAATGGTGGAATATTGTCGTATTTGAAATCTATAAAAAGATTAAGAACCCCACCAAATACACCATAGGTTGCTGTGATAATAAAGCAGGAAAATAATAAGGCTTGTATTTTATTATCAATCGATTTCTTATTAATTCTGCCAAGTACTAACCTAAGAATAATTATTACTGGAGAGCTGGCAATACTAGATACAAAAGTTGCCAATAAACTTACTAACCACCAATGGCTATCTTGACTGACTGAAATGCAACTAAACAAACCCAAGCCAAATATTGCATTAGTACATAACCAAATATTTACTGCTATTATTATTGCTGAGTATTGTTTTTTCATTTTTTAAAAGTGCTTTGAAATTCAAAGTATTAATACAAAAAAATTATTTAGTTGATTGTATCATTTTTTCTAGTGCAATTAAATGTTCTTTAAAGGCTTTATCACCTGCTTTAGTTACAGAATATAAGGTGTTGGTTTTTCGGCCAATAAAACCTTTTTGTACTTTTATATAGCCGCTCTCTTCTAATCCTTTTAAGTGGCTAGCAAGGTTGCCATCAGTTGCTTGCATTAAATCTTTCAAGTCATTAAAATTTACTTCGGCATTAACCATTAAGGCACTCATAATGCCTAAACGAATTCTGCTATCAAAAATTTTATTAAGATGTTCTATTGGATTACTCATTATTTGCTGCTTATTGCCTCGTTTTTTCTATCATATTTATGCCACATTATTATGCCGTATATAATATGCAATACACCAAAACCGAGTGCCCAAAAATATAGGCCAAATCCAATGTAAAATAAGTTGATACTACCGAGTAATATTTCTAAATATCCTAAATACCTAATATCATCATAGGTATATTTACTACCATTTATCAATGCTAACCCATAAAATATTAAACAAGCTGGCCCGATAAATTGCCATTCGTTATTAGCCAACATACCTATTATAAAAATACCACCAGCAATTAAAGGAATGCACAGATTTACCAGCAAACGCTTACTACTAGCATTCCAAATATTAGTATTATCTATTTTAGCTTTTTGCCACGTAAAGTAAAATCCAAATGACAATGCTAGCACAAGTGTAGTAGCGGCCAATAAAAATAATTGTTGCTCTAACGCTTTAAAATCGCTCGTTTTCCAAACACCTATGTAGTTGTAATTTTTGTAATATTTACTAATAATTTGATAAGCAATAAAAGCGCTAAATAACCCAATAATACCAGCAGCTATACCACTTTTACCACTTAAAGTTATAAAACGACTACTTCGCTCCATAATACTTTTAATATCTTTTAGAGATTCTAAATGGCTAATATTCTCGTTCATAAAAGTGCTTTGAAAAACAAAGTAAATATAATTTTTTAGAATTAACAAAAAAATTATTAATCCTTTAAAAATAAAAGTTGAGTGAACAATGATAGTTACGAACCGTTAGTTTTGAGAAAGTATGGTTAAGCAGCTTTTTATTAAAGGTTTTTGCATGTTGTTGCTTTTGCATGGGTGGGTAGCTGGCAATTCACAAAAAATAGTGTTTACAGGTGTGGTAAAAGATAAGCAAAGTGATGAACCAATTCCATTTGCATCAGCAGTTTTTAAAATTTCTGGCAAAGGCTCGCTTACAGATTCGTTAGGAAAATTTTATATTGAACTAGACCAATTAATTACTAACGATACCCTTAAAATAAGTAGTGTTGGGTATAAAGTTTTGCTAATACCAATTGGTTTATTAAAGCAAACAACTTTACAAGATATAAAAATTGAGGTACAACAGACTGCAACCGAGGCTATAGTAAAATCTAAATATAATAGGGCTTTGTGGTTTTGGCGGCAAATTATGAAACGCAAATCTTATCACGATAGAAGCAATTATACCAATTTTAGTTACGAGACGTATAATAAACTAGAAATTGATTTAGCTAATATTAAAAAAGAAAGTTTTAGTAAAAATAGACTCCTTAAACCACTTAATTTTATTTTAGATTTTGTTGATTCTACCTCAGAAAATAAACCCTTTTTACCTGCATATATTACAGAAACACTGTCAGATTATTATTATCAACACAGCCCTTTAAAAACCAGAGAAGTTATTAAAGCAACGCGTACCAATGGTATAGAAAATGAAAGTTTGCTAAAAGAATTGGGTGGCACCTATCAAAACATAGACGTATATAAAAATACTATACCGGTTTTTAATTTGCTTTTTATTAGCCCGTTTAATGATAATGGCGATAATTATTACAACTTTAAATTATTAGATACACAATATTTAAGCAATAAAAGGTTAGTACACTTGCGTTTTACACCAAAACATAAAGGCACAGCCACTTTTGAAGGCGATTGTTGGATACATGATGCTACTTATTCTATTGAAAAAATAACCCTTAGACCACAAGAGCAATCGAGTATTAATTTCGTGTCTGGCTTATCAATTATTCAAGAATTTAAGTTGGTAAACGATACAATTTGGTTTTTGTATAAAGATAAATTTGTGGCAGACATAGCACCAATTGGTAAAAACCGATTGGGATTAAAGGGTCGTAAAACTGCCACTTACCAAAACGTTGTTATTAATAATGCGTCCGTTACAGCCGAATTACAAAAATCAGAAATGGTAGAACGCATTGAATTGGCAACCAATCATGAACAAAACACAGATAGTTTTTGGGTGAAAAATCGCCACGAGCCTTTAAGTAAATCTGAGCAAAGTGTCTATACGCTTCTTGATACATTAACAAAAAATAAAACCTATATTGGGTATAGAAATTTTTTAAAATTCGTAGGTCGTGGTACAAAAGATATAGGTAATATTCAAATTGGACCTTGGTTTTATTGGGTTAGTGGTAATAATTACGAGGGTACAAGGTTACGGTTTGACGTATCTACTAATAAAGATTTTAATAAACACTGGAATTTGAATGGCTATTTGGCCTATGGTTTTAAAGACCAAAATATAAAAGGCAAAGCAGAAATAAAATACCAGTTTAATACCCAACCTTGGGGATACATAAGTGCAACCTATAAAAACGATTTAGATAATGGACAAACCCACTACGACCAATTAGCTACTGATAACTTATTTGCTACAAGTTTAAGACGAAACGGTATTCCACAAAAATTTCAAAGGGCAGAAATTAAAAAATTAGACTATTATCAAGAAACTAATAAAGGCTGGGGGTTTGGAATTACGTTTACAGATACAAAAATTGAGCCCCTACAAAATTTACCTAACAAGAATTTTTATGCATCAGCCAATCCATTTAATAGCTTCGAAGCTACTGTTAAAATACGATATGCTTATGCCGAACGGACACTTATTAGCAACTTTACCCGCTTTAGCCTTGGCAGCGAAAAACCCATTGTTGATTTTAGTTATACCCATGCTTTCCAAAATATTTTAAATAGTGGCAATCAATACGATAAGTTAAATATTTCTGTAAGAGACTATATAAATGTGGCACCTTATGGTTTTATATATTACAACCTATTTGCTGGCAAAACCTTTGGTACCGCTGCTTATAGTTTTTTAAACATTTTGCCAGGCAACGAGGCCAGTTATTACAACAAACAAGCATTTAACTTAATGACCCGCTTTGAATATATTACTGATAAATACGCAGGTTTTAATTTAGACCACACAATTGGACCAGGTATTTTTAGGTTTACTGCATTAACGCGTAAGCTAAAATGGCGACAATTATGGACAGCAAAGGGGGTAATTGGTAATTTATCCCCTGCCAATCAACAACTAAATTTTGTGGGTAATTTCCCATTTAAATCGTTAAACAATAAAATGTATTTAGAACTTGGCACAGGCATCAATAATATTTTGCAGTTTTTTCGAGTAGATTTTATTTGGCGGGTATCCTCCCCTTCTTCCACCAATGAAACTGTTGCAAAATTTGGCATTTTTGGTAGCGTTAGGCTATCTTTTTAAAATCTTACTACCAACGTAAGTCTAAGAATAAACAACCTATTTATCACTTTAAAATTTTGGTTACTATCATCATATTTTTATGTAGTTCTGTTGCGTCACACCAGTAAGAGATATAGCTTTATTAGACTTTTATATACGCAAATGCTGCCAATATTTCAAAATAATTAACCTTTCAAAGGCGGTATCAACTGGCTGCTACACTGCTATATATTGTATAAGAAAATAAAATAATTATGTACCCATAAATACTGCTTTTCTTTGTAGTAAATACATTGTATGAACAAGAAAAAAATATTGTGGACTATTGTTACCATTGTTCTTTTATCGTTAGCCGTATTTATATATTGGCGGTTCTATTTTGTATTTGCAGAAGGCACCAAAGCCGGTCAGTTAAACACTTTTCAACGCAAAGGCTACCTATTTAAGACCTACGAAGGCATACTGATACAAAGTGGCTTTAAAGCTAATGTACAAAGCAATGAATTTGAATTTAGTGTTACAAACGATAGCATTGCTAAAAAGCTGTTACAAAACTCGGGCAAAGAAATGGAACTACACTACCAACGCTATTTTGGCATTTTACCATGGCGTGGCAATAATGTGTATGTGGTAGATAGCATTTACCAAATAAGCGAGGCTGCTGGCCCAACCACTATACAACCAAAATAGTTGGTGGACAATAGTTTATTTAAGTAATATGGACTTGCAGTAATAGCTATTTTACACTATTGTTCTGACTTGTTTTTCTATAGTTGTTTAAGATACTTGTCAAGGTATTTATTATAACCTTTTTCGTTTCCCATAGATTCAGGATTTATAAATTTTAAAAAATAGCCATTTTTTAAAACCAAAGAATGTTCTAATTTACTTTATTCAACCTATTTGTGTATTGTGTGTTACCAATTATAAATTTTGTGTTTACACCAATTAACAAAAATATTTTTAAGCAGCATACAGCTTCAAAATATTCTCTCACAAGTTGAAAATAGTTGCTTAAATACCTTGCAAATTAATTGTATGGGTTGTGTTAATCAATTAGTTTTGAACCATAGATTTATGAAGAAGATACTTGTCATTATTATATGTTGCCTTGGTTTTAGCCATCTTTCAATGGGTGCACACTTAAAAGGTGGCTGGATACAATATCAATATCTTGGACCAGGCACAACCGCAGGGTCTAATACATATAAAATTATAGTTCGGCAATATTTACTGTGCACGTCTCAAGGTGGGCAAATTGATCAAAATATATATTTAGGCATTTTTGATGGTGCTACCAATGCGTCAATTAATAGCGTAACAATTCCGCTTAGTTCAGGCGGTACAGATGTATTAAACAAAACTACTTTTGACCCTTGCATTAGCAATCAACCAACGGTATGCTATAGAATCGATAGATATGAAACTACTATTGATTTACCTGCAAATTCAGCAGGCTATATTTTGGCAGTTCAGCGTTGCTGTCGTATATCTGGCATCAATAACGTAGTAAATTCTGGCACTGTAGGTGTAAGTTATTATAACAAAATACCTGGAACTATCAATAATGTAGATTATTCTAAAAATAGTAGCCCTGCTTTTGCACAAAAAGATACAGCGGTTATTTGTTTTGGCACACCGTTTACTTTCGATTTTAGTGCCACTGATATAGACGCAACAGATTCTATTGCTTATGCATTTTGTGATGGTTTAATTGGTGGTACTACTACTTCACCGGGGCCTGCACCACCACTACCACCACCCTATTCGCCCATACCTTATCAAGGAAGTTTTAGCGGTAGTACCCCTTTAGGTAACAATGTATCTATTAACGCTTCAACTGGTATTATTTCTGGTATTGCACCACAAGTAACAGGGGAATATGTAGTAGCCGTGTGTGCCTACGAATATCGTAATGGTGTATTAATAGGCATTACAAGAAAAGAAATTCATATTACGGTTGCCAACTGTTCTTTATCGGGTGCATCGTTGCAACCTACCTATCTTAACTGTAACGATTTAACCTTCAATTTTAGTAACCAATCTACCGCCACTAATATTATTAATTATTTATGGAAGTTTGGCGAACCAGCCAGTGGCGCAGCTAATACATCTACCCAAGCTACCCCAACTCATATCTATAAAGATACTGGTGTGTATATAACCAAATTAAAAGTTACTGCCTCTGGCGGTTGTGTAGATAGTGCTACAACTATTGTAAGCGTATTTCCGGGCTTTGTGGCCAAGTTTAAGGTTACAGGCAGTTGTTTAATTAATCCTTATCAGTTTACTGATTCTACTGTAAGTAAGTATGGGCTGGTAAATAGCTGGACCTGGAATTTTGGTGAAACATCCGTTGCTACCGATACATCTACATTGCAAAATCCTAAATACCTATATCCAAATTTGGGTAGTAAAACAGCCACATTGGTAGTGAAAGACAGTAAGGGTTGTCAATCTAGCTTTACACAAACCTTTACTGTGGTAGATAAACCTGCCATTAGCCTTCCATTTAGAGATACCTTAATTTGTAGTATAGACACTCTACAGCTTTTTGCCAGTAGTACAGGTAATTATTCATGGACGCCAGTTGCATCTATTAAAAATCCTACTACTGCCAACCCGTTTGTTTATCCAAAAGATACAACGGTTTATTATGTAACGGTAACCAATAATGGTTGTTTTAACACAGATTCTGTTACTGTAAATGTATTAAACTTTATTAGTGTTAATGCTGGGCCAGATACAGCCATTTGTCAAACAGATATTATTCGAATTAATACTATTAGTGATGCATTGAGTTATAGATGGACAGCCTCGAGTACAGAAACAGTGGCACAAGTAAAAAATCCATTTGTGCAGCCTTTGATAAATACAACTTATTATGTAACAGCTAATTTAGGTAAATGTCAAGATAAAGGCACCATTTCGGTAATTGTTAATCCTTACCCAATAGCAAATGGAGGGCAAGATGCGATTATTTGTTTTGGCAATAGAACACAGCTTACAGGTAATATTATGGGCAATTCTTTTTCATGGTCGCCTACAGCAAGTTTAATTAATGCCAATACGCTTACACCAACAGCAGGCCCTACTAAAACAACCCAATATATTTTAACAGCAAGTAATATAACCGGCTGCCTTAAAGCTGTAAGCGATACCATTACGGTAACTGTTATCCCCATTGTTACAGTGTTTGCAGGTAGAGATACTAGCGTAGTCATTAACCAACCATTACAATTAACCGCAACTAGCAATACCGATACATTAACCACTTCTTTTTTATGGACACCTTCAAGTTGGCTAAACAATAGTGGTATTTACAACCCAATAGCTACGTTTACATTACCCATAGATTCTATTAGATATAAGGTAAAAGCAATTACACCACAAGGGTGCGTTGGCGAGGATGAGATATTTGTAAGGGTATTTAGAAACGCCCCAGATATTTTGGTGCCAAGTGGCTTTACACCAAATGCTGATGGTAGAAATGATATTGTAAAAGCCATACCAATTGGTATAAGAGTGTTAAACTACTTTAATATCTATAATCGTTATGGGCAATTGTTGTTTTCAAGTCCAGAAATTGGTAAAGGATGGGATGGTAATTTTAGTGGATCGGCTCAGCCAGCAGGAACGTATGTGTATATGACACAGGGCATTGACTATTTAGGTAATATTATTTTTAAAAAAGGTACTGTAGTGCTAATAAGATAATACCATCAACACATAGGCACAAAGTCACATAGCAAGTTTAAAATTATAATAAGCATCAGATATAACTCCCTAGTGAGTATTTACAAAACTGTAAGGGTTAAATAAATGATTAGGATTTATTGATAAAAAACTACGTGGCTATGAGCCTATGTGGTGAAAAGCAAAAAATATTATGAATAAAACAATACTAATAACAGGTGCAACATCGGGGTTTGGGAAAGCAATTGCAGAAAAATTTGCTGCGGCAAATTACAACTGCATTATCACTGGCAGAAGAGAGGATAAATTGTATGCTGTAGCTGATGAACTAAGAAAAAATTATGGTATAGATGTATTGCCATTAGTATTTGATGTGCAAAATAGAGAGGCAGTATTTACAGCCATTAATAGCATTTCTGATGCTTGGCAAAACATAGATATTTTAGTAAATAATGCTGGCCTAGCCTTGGGTAGAGATAGTTTTGAAAATGCCAACTTAGATGATTGGGATACAATGATTGATAGCAACTTAAAAGGCTTATTATATGTAACCAAAGCAGTGTTACCGTATATGACAAGTCGCAAACAAGGACATATTTTTAATATGGGTTCTGTTGCTGGTAAGCAAGTGTATAAAGATGGTAATGTGTACTGTGCTACCAAACAAGCTGTTGATGCTATTAGCCAAAGCTTACGGATAGATTTACTGCAATACGGCATTAAAGTTACAGCCATTCATCCTGGTGCTGCCGATACTGAATTTTCAACAGTACGATATAAAGGCGATGCATTGAAAGCAACACAAACTTACGATGGTTACGAGCCATTACATGCAACCGATATAGCAGACATTACGTTTTATTGTGCTTCACTACCAGCACATGTTTGTATTAACGATTTGGTAGTTACTTGCACTGCACAGGCAAATGCTATCTATTTTCATAAATAAGTATTTCTAATTTGAGACGTATAATTTCAGAGTCCAGTCTAACCCATTATATCATCAAATCATTTTAAGAAGTGATTAAACTAATCAAATCTTACACCAATGCAATTAGCCATTTACTCTACCCACATAATTGTGAGGGTTGCGGAATAGATATATTAAACGATGATGGTTATTTATGTGCTAAATGTTATTATAATTTACCAGAAACTGGTTTTATAGATGTAGCAGATAATCCTGTTGAAAAAATTTTTTATGGAAGATTGACAATTGAACAAGCAGCAGCGGGTTATTATTTTACAAAAGATGGTTTGTTGCAACACCTCATAGGGCAAGTAAAATATAAACGTCATAGAGATTTAGGTGTATATATTGGTAAGCTAATTGGCTATCAATTAAATAAATCTAATCGCTTTACCGATGTAGAATTGCTAGTTCCATTACCTTTAAATGCCAGAAAAGAAGCCAAACGTGGGTACAATCAAGCAATAGTAATTTGCGAAGGCATAGCACAAGTTTGGCAAAAACCCATTGTGACAGATGCAGTTGTAAGAACCGTTTTTACACAATCGCAAACCAATAAAACCCGTATAGCTCGTTGGCAAAACATGGAAGGGGTATTTGCAATTGCCAATGCCATGCGACTACAAGGCAAGCATATTTTATTGGTAGATGATATTACCACAACTGGTGCTACTTTAGAAGCTTGCGGTAGCGCAATATTGCAAGTTGCCAATACCAAGCTAAGTATATTAACTGTTGCATTTACTATTTAATTTGTTACTTATTTTTACCACATGAGAATTGTTGTATTAACCTTACTTACCGTTATTATTATGGTCATCTCATGTAAAAAAGAGAGTACCATTACTAGCCCCAATGCTTTGCTTCGTTTATCAGAAGATACCCTTCACTTTGATACAATTTTTACAACCACTGGTTCCACAACGCAGTTTTTTAGAATTTTCAATCCCAATAATCAAAAATTAGTGTTAAGCAATGTGCAACTAATGGGTGGCAATGCTTCTTTTTTTAAAATGAATATTGATGGCATCTCTAGCACCAATCTTACCAATGTTGAAATTGCCGCTAACGATAGCATTTATGGTTTTGTTACTGTAAGCATTAATCCAAATGCCAATAATTTGCCTTTTATAGTAAGAGATAGTATTAAAATTAGTTATAATGGCAACAATCGTTTTATACAGTTGGAAGCCTTTGGGCAAAACGCCAATTTTTTACGCAATAAAGCTGTAACAAAAGATACTACTTGGACCAATAATTTACCCATTGTAGTGATAGGACCATTAACTGTAAATGAAGGCAAAACGTTGACCATCAATAAAGGCTGTAAAGTGTATTTACATGCAGATGCACCGATATTGGTAAATGGTACATTAAAGGCCATGGGAGAGCGTTTTGATAGTACACGTATTAGTTTTCAAAGCGATAGAATTGACGTGCCTTACAAAGATTATCCAGGTGCTTGGCCAGGTATTTATTTTACACAAAAAAGTAGTAACAATGTGCTGCAATATTGTATTATAAAAAATGCGTATCAAGGTACTATTGCAGAATCGCCATCTGTAAACAGTAACCCCAAACTATTATTAAACGAATGTATTTTAGATAATATTTACGATGTGGCCATAGGTGGTAGCAACAGCAGCATTACTGCACGTAACTGCTTGGTAAGCAATTGTGGCAGCAACCTATTTGTAGCAAGTGGCGGCACATACAATTTTAACCACTGCACGTTTATTAGCTACGGTAATAATTTTATTGAACATAAAAATCCTGTGGTTACACTTAGCAATACCAATACCAACAACCAAACCAATGCACTTACTGCAACTATACAAAACAGTATTATACATGGTGAAGGCGGCTTGGTAGATAATGAAATGGTGTTGGTAAAAAATACAACTACCACATTTGCTGTTACACTTAACAATGTTTTGTACAAAGTAAAAACAGATATACCGCTGGCTAATGCCTCCATTACTAATTCGCTAAAGAACCAACTGCCCATTTTTGACAGCATAGATATCAATAAACGCTATTTCAATTTCCGTTTGCGAAGTAATTCGCCCTGCATCAATGCTGGCTTTGCAACAGGGTTGTTATTTGACTTAGATGGGAAAAGCAGAACCTTGGGTACTTTGCCAGACTTGGGTTGCTACGAAAAGCAATAAAATATCACCACATAGGCATGTAGACACAGTAGGCGGGCATTATATCTAAAAAAATAACATTCAATTTTAATAGTTTTTTCTATGTGCCTTTGTGACTATGTGGTGAAATTCAAAATCCACCATTTATCATTTTACAACGTAATTCCAACTTTATTCAGACATTGTTGTTTAAAATAAAAAAAATGTATATGAAATATTTTGTAACCCTTTTATCACTAGCCATGCTTACAGCCTTTACATTGCCAGCTAATAATTCTATTCACAGCTTTAAAGTAAAAAGTATAGATGGTGGTATGATTGATTTTGCCAAATACAAAGGCAAGAAAATTTTAGTGGTTAATGTAGCGTCGCAATGTGGCTATACCCGCCAATATGAAGGCTTGCAAAAACTATATGAAGCCCACAAAGACAAGTTGGTTATTGTAGGTTTTCCTGCTAACAACTTTGGTAGCCAAGAGCCTGGTAGCGATGGCGAAATTGCCCAGTTTTGTAAAGCCCGTTTTGGGGTTACTTTTCCTATGGCAAGTAAAATAAGTGTTAAGGGCGATGATACTGCACCCATTTACAAATGGTTGACCAGCAAAGCAGAAAATGGTGTATTAAATGCACAAATTGGCTGGAATTTTACTAAATTTTTATTAGATGAAAATGGTAAAATGATAGCTACTTTTCCTAGTAATGTAGAACCTAATAGCGAAGAGATTACTAAGTTTTTGAAGTAATTGTCTGCACTAAGACCCGATAGCTATCGGGTTGGGAGGATTAAATAGATTAAAAAAGGATGACCAAATGGTTGTCCTTTTTTTGTAGGTTTTAATCATAAATTTCTAAATCCTACTAGTGCTGTTCGATATGTTCCGAAGGACATCTCGAACTAGAGATAAAACGGCATCTGTGATGCCATAAATCATAATACATGTATCTTTAAACTATGTCATTTGCCTACAAAATATACGACCAATATAGGCCTCATTTTATTACCTGTACCATTCACCAATGTGTAGATATATTTAGTAGAAAACAATATGCCGATATATTTTTAGATAGTATTAGATATTGCCAAGCTAATAGAGGTTTGAAAGTGTATGGCTGGGTAATTATGACTACCCATGTGCATTTAATTATTGGTAGCCATGAACATAAGCTAAGCGATATTATACGAGATTTTAAAAAATTTACCGCTTCGCAAATAGTAAAAGCAATGATTGCAAATAATAAAGAGAGTATAAAAAAATGGTTACTATAGCTTTTTAAAAAGAAAATGCTATTTGGTTTTGGGAAGAAAGCTATCATGGTGAAGTAATAGAATCGCAACAGTTTTTTGA
The DNA here is from genome assembly GCA_038327865.1 of Chitinophagales bacterium. Classification (GTDB taxonomy): domain Bacteria; phylum Bacteroidota; class Bacteroidia; order Chitinophagales; family Chitinophagaceae; genus Parasediminibacterium. The sequence continues at coordinate 13,784 of JBBQLL010000010.1, forward strand.
AAGTAAATTGCATTACTTGCATCAAAACCCTGTTAGAGCAAGCATAGTAGCAAAGGCAGAAAAATATTTATATAGTAGTGCTTGTGATTATTATGATAATAGAAAAGGGTTATTGGTATTGAGTGAAATGTGAGCGTATTGCAGATGACACATCTGCTTTATCCGCTCTTCGGGATGCCTTGCAGAACATCCCGAAGAGCGGAGTTTGTTCAGCGTATCAAGGTACATCAAACTGGCAGTACCGTTTATTTGTTGGCTGTACAAACTTGTGTAAAGCATCCGCCAATCTGCTAGCGATGTAAAATTGCTATCGTGAAGACTAGTGCCTCTGTAATTATCCAATTCCTGAAAGTCGATGCCATAATCCCTTAAAAGCCCTGTTGATATGGGTGTTTTGTCAATATGCTCAAACAGAAAATTGTTTTTGCCATAAAACTGGGTAGTGTCAAATGATTGAGCAAAAGAAGTTACAATGCATAGCATAATGCTGATGCAGAAAGTGGTTAATTGTTTCATAGTGTTTGATTTATTTGTTTAATAATGATATTTAATGTCAAATCTGCCATCTGTAGCTTTAATAGTATCGCAACCCGGAACAACAAAAGCACAATCGAAGAACCCAGAGACTATTCTATTCGTTGTATCTATTTTTGAAAAAGTAATTGTTCCTTTTGCTTTTGATATTTTAACAACAGTTGATGGAACACTAAGACAAGTAGAATCACTATCATAAGAAAACACAGTTTCTAATATGTTCTCAAAAGAGTAAGTCTGATTTATTTGACGGTTTTTTTTTATAGAACTGAAGTTTAAGGATTAGTAGAAATTCTGCCCAAACTCTCCGCCCACATTTAAGGTATCGTTGAATTTAGACATCCATGCCCCTATTTTATAAATACTATTCTTAGCTATTTGGTTTTTTCCATTAATTCTACAAGCAAAAACATTAGCACCTGTTTGTGTAGCATCGGGTAATCCGTAAGGGTTATCAGGTGCGGGGCAGTGTCTTTTTTGCAACTTGTGCAGCTTATTGTAAATGCGGTAATGAGGATGAGTAAAATGCTGAGTGTTTGTTTCATAGTACGATGGTTTGTGTTTTAAATAAATTATTGCTACAGGAAATATAAATATGCTTCTTTTTTTAAAGAGAACGTAGTATCTAAAATCTATAACTATTTAAAAAAACAATACTACACAGAATATCTAAAACCATCCATACGGTATTTTTACCCGTATAAAACCCCCGTTTTTAGGGGTATATACCCCTTTTTAGTACCGTATTTGGAGGTAGGGTACTCATTTATGGTACTTTATATATTACAAATAAAATAATGAAATTTATGCAATGGCATATTTTGCTGTGGAAAGTGTTCACGTTTTTTGTTGTAAAAAATGATCTTTAGCAACTGTACCGTTCTATTTAGGCATAAAGTGCTATTGTTAACTACACGTTTTATTGATTTAATCATAAATCTTACCGCAACTATTATCTTCGTTGCAATGCAGTTTAAAGATGTTATTGGTCAGCAACAAGTAAAGCAACATTTGGTAGAAATGGTGCAGCAAAACCGCCTTAGCCATGCCTTATTGTTTTTAGGCAAAGAAGGTAGTGGTGCGTTGCCATTGGCGCTTGCTTTTGCACAATTTGTGGTCTGTCAGCCAACTGCATCGCCTGTTGTAGAAGATTTATTTGGCGGCATGAGTGCTTTAGAAGCTAAACCAAGTTTTGTATTACCAGAAGATTTGCCTAATCAGCAAGGCTTTCAAAGGGCAGAACAATTAATACACCCTGATATACATTTTGCTTACCCAGTTATTCCTAAAAAAACTGGCGACAAGCCCAAAAGCACAGATTATATAAGCGAATGGCGAGAATTTATAAAACAATCGGCTTATAGTAATGTGTACGATTGGTTGCAATTTATTGGCGCAGAAAATAAACAGGGCAATATTACCGCCGAAGAATGCAGCGACATTATGCGGCAGCTTAGCCTTAAAAGCTTTGAAAGCGAGTACAAAGTATTAGTGCTTTGGATGCCTGAATATTTGGGTAAAGAAGGTAACAAATTATTAAAACTTATTGAAGAACCACCACCAAACACCTTATTTATTTTAGTAGCGGAAAACGAAGAGCAAATAATACAAACCATCCTTAGCCGTTGCCAATTGGTAAAAGTACCCATGTTGGATGCAAAAGAGGTTGAAGAGGCATTAATTACAAGGGCAAATACCAACCCAACAACCGCTGCACAAACTGCTGCTATTTGCGAAGGTAATTATCGGGAAGCCCTGCAGTTGCTGCAACACAACGAGGAGGACTGGCAAAGTTTATTGAAAGAGTGGTTAAATAGTACCTTGCGTGGCGGCCCTGTTGCACAGGTAAAGTTTACAGAAGATATTGCCAAACTTGGGCGTGAAAAACAGAAACAATTTCTACGTTTTTTTAGCCATTTAATTGAGCAGAGTATTCGTATAAAAGTGCTGGGTACAGATAGTTTTGCTATTGCAGATGCCCAAAAAGAATTTGCCCTTAGGTTAAATAAAATTGCATCGGTAAGCCAACAACAGGCCATAGTAGAAGAGCTTGATAAAGCTGCATACTACATAGAAAGGAATGCCAACGGTAAAATGTTGTTTCAAGCACTAACTATAAAACTGTTTCATATTTTAAAAAGTGGGGTGGTTATGGCTATTTAATTTAGTATAGCTTTATGTAAATGCAATGCCTAAATTTATAGTCTAATCATCATTGTAGCTTTTTAAAAAATAGATGGCTGTATGAAAAAAATACTATCACAATTAGCAGAACTTGAACACAGTATTGCTAATGCAAGCATTACCAATACAACTGTTTCACAATCACCAGTTGGGTGGCATATTGAACACTCGTTGTTGGTAATAAATAAAGTTGTAGAGACTTTAGAAAAATCTAACCCAGCAGACTACAAAAGCAAGTTTAGTTTCTTAAAAATAATAATTTTTATCACTAAAAAAATTCCAAGGGGCAAAGTACAGGCACCAAAGCATGTACAACCTGTAAACAATTACACAACAGAATCACTTACACAACATATACAACTAGCGCAAGCGGCCATCAACAAAATCGACCTATTGCAACCAAACAATCATTTTGATCACCCTATTTTTGGCAAACTAAATCTAAAACAAGTCATCCCATTTCTCACCATTCATACGCATCACCACTTGAAAATTATTACTGATATTATTAAAGCTAGGCAATAAGCTTATAATAAAATACATCATTTCTTAAAACGCTTCGTTATATTTATTACCTAAAACATATCAATCATGGCATTACCAGTAAACGATAAAAAAAATATCAAGTTTGGCAACCAAACCCAAAAAGGAATGGCACAAGGCTCTAAATTTTTAGCAAAGCCTACTGGCAAAGCAGTTACTGGCGGAAAGAAACCAGTAAAAACGGGCGGCATGAGAGGTAGTTAAAATTCAGAAAAGGCACAATTATAAATTTAAAATGATTTATAATTGTGCCTTTAAAATATCTTTTTCATAGTAACTTTCTAGCCATATAATTCATAATGAATGTCCTTTTTTTCGTACCCTAAATTAGCAAGTCTCAGTCTGGCTTCATCAATCATATTCTTCCAACCGCATAAGTAAAAATTGGCAGGGGCCTCATTATCGTTAACTAAGTTTTCATAAACTGCGTGTACATAACCTTTGTGGTAACCACTTGGAACGTCTGTTTCTCGTGAAAAAGTAGGGCAATAATAGAACCCTGCTTCATTGGCTTGTAATGTTAGCATTTCTTCTTCGTACAATGTATCTTGTAGTGTTCTGCAACCAAAAATTAGATATATATTTTGATGAGGTATTTTGTGGTGGTGTATATAGTTTACCATTGCCCTAAAAGGGGCAATACCAGTACCTGTACAAATTAAGTATAAGTCCTTATCTAAAACTGGTGGCATAGTAAATACGCCTGCTGGACCTCTTAACAATAGTTCGCTTCCAACAGTTACTTCATTAAATAAATAAGTAGTGCCTAAACCACCTTCCAGTAGTACAATTACCAATTCAAACCCATTGGTACCATTTGGTGCAGAAGCTATAGAATAGCTGCGCCAACGCTTATTCTTCTGCTCGTGAATAGGCAAATCAAGCGTAACAAATTGCCCAGGCTTAAAGTTAAACATATCTAACTCTGGCACGGCAATAAAGAAACATCTTGTAGCTGGTGCAGCTTGTACTATTTTGGTAATAATGCCTATTCGCCAAGGTTCTAACATATAGTATAATTTTAATTAATGTGATGCGTATTTTTTAAGAAGATTGCAGTAAAATTTATTAGTTTATTAATAACCGATTGGCTAATATACTTGTTTAAATCCATAAAAATGCCCCACAATTTGCGGGGCATTTTACATACATATTTTATCGGCTTTATCTTACAATAAATAATTTACTGCGATACACTTTATTGCCATGTTGTATTTTAAGAATATAGTTACCACTAGCAATATTACCTGTTGTAAACTGCTCAGAAAAACTACCAATAAAGTTTGGATACGATTTTGTAAATGTTGACTTACCTGTAATATCTAGCAACTGTATTTGTAAATCATCTTTTGTAGTTACTTTAAAAGTTACTTTAAATACACCATTATTTGGGTTTGGCGTTGTCTTTAATGTAATCTCATCATTATTTACATTTACTACTGCCGTTGTAGCGGTGTAATTTAAATTTGCAGATGTTCTAACACAACCATTAGCATCTGCACCACTAACCGAATATAAACCAGAATAAATAGGCTTAATTTTAGCAGATGTTGCTCCGGAAATTGGTGAACCATTAAAAACCCATTGAATATTACTAAAAGCATTAGTTAGTAAACTATCTGCAACAACAGTAATAGTAGGTGCACTAGAATTAACGCCAATAATAGCAGCCCTATCACTCATATTGTCAAGCGTTTTAACCTTCATATCGTAAAAATAATAGTAGAATGCAGGAAAATTATTGGGTGTGGTGCTTCCTTGTACACTATTGCCAGTAAGGGTAAATATACCAGATGGGCTAGTAAACGGATATAAACTTGAGGTTTGAGGAAGATTATTATTTCTAAAAATATTTACACTATCACTACCATTAATAACGCCTGCTGCATACAATGCATAGCTAAGACTTGCACCAGAACTGGGTAATGATAAGCCTAAATAATAAATAGCACCTGTATCAACAGCATCATTACCAGTTATTGCACCAGATAAAGGGGATGGATGTGATGAGTAAACATTAACAGAGGTGCCCCCTAAATCATATCTCGAAAAGCCAGTGGTAGTTTCAGAAACTATATTATATATGTTTACATTTATTGTTCCAGGATATCGTGTAAATAATCTAACGCTTTCTAAAATTACAGGTGTTGTAGCTGTATATTTCATGTAGTTGCCACCAGGCGATTGATAACCACCACCACCAGGATAATCATTTTTAGATTTAATGCCAACACTGGTCCTAGCACCACTTGCTACGTAAACCGTATTATTAGCCGGTGTAGGTATCGTAATGGAAGTACCCATGGCAATGGGTGTTGTAGACGTAGCAGAACTATACCAGAAATAGTTAAGGTTTGTGTTAGGATTAGTTATTTTATATGTAGCAGATGATGCTGTACAAATAACCCCAGATGCTACAGGTGCAGATGGATTTGCAGCAATTGCAATACTGCTTGTGAGTGTATTGTTGCTTGCATCTTGATCGCCAGCAACTGTAGCCGTAACTGAAATTGAATAGGTGGTTGCAGGTAAACTATTAAATGTTTTTTGAAACGTATAAATTACATTACTACCTGCAGATACTGTTAAAGGGCAAACAACGTTAAGGCTTGCAATACTAGTTGCGCCATTTAACACAGTTGCTGTTAAAGGTATATTCGATTTATTAACAGACCCATTATTAGTAATTCTTACAGCAATTAGTTGTTCAGTATTACTACCACTACCTGTAATAGGTGCAACTATTTCAGTAATAGCAATATCGTTACTTGATTGTACATAACGAATGCGATAGTCTTGGGTTTCGCCATTAGCATACGCACCGCAAGGCATTACATCACTTGCTGTGGCCGTTTCTTGTGCTATTACTCTCATAATTGCAAAATTGCCTTTTACTAAGCCCGCAGGTGTATTAATAGTTGTTGTGTAAATGCTACCATTGGTTAAAATACCACTTGTTGCCACTAATTCATTGGCATCTGTAAATAAGCCATTACCATTATAATCAATAAACACTTTTACTATTTTATTAGCATTAGTTCCATCGCAGCTATTTACTTTTACAGAAAGTGGGTAAGTTTTATTAGGCTCAATATCAGTAGTTAGGTTTGTAAAATCTTTATAAGATGTACAACCAGCAATTGTTTTATTTTGTATAGAGCCCAAGCCTACACTATCTATACGAGTGCCCGTAGTACTTATTGCAGCTGAACTACAAATAGTGCTACCACCAACACCACTAACTAATAACGAGTATGCTTGAGAGCCATTTGTAAGTGTACCCTTGTGGGTAACTGTAATAATGTACGCTTGACCCGGTACAACACTATCAATATTAATACGTTCAACATTATCTCTAATATTATCGCCTTTAGTAGCATTACCAGCCGGAAAAGAAGGATCTAATATCCAAGGAAAGTAAGTAGTACCGCCTTTAGTAATTCTAATATCTAAATCGTTTACCAACTTTATCGTTCTATCATTTAAGGCACTTGTAGAAGCAGTAACTGCACCACTTACATCTGTCCAGCAAATAGTTGCAGACAATTGGCCTTTACCTGATGCAATTACAGTTTTGGTAAATGAACCACCGTTTAGTAAATTATTTTCGTACAATAAGTGCTCGCTTGTAGCAGCATTGTTAGATGTAATAGCGGCTTTAATTACAGCAGCCCCTTTCTCAACATTTAGTAACCCCCAGCCAAATCTATAATCTGGTCCTGGTGCATCGCCCGCTTCTTCTGCGGTGTGCAAGGCAATACCTTTTAATGTAGCAGAACGCATAAATGTACCAGCCTTTAATTGAGAATAATACTCTTGTAACAATAATAAAGAACCCGTAGTATTTGGTGTAGCCATAGAGGTACCGCTAAAAGACGCATAATCAGAGTTGCCAGATGCAATAGAGGATGTTACATTTACCCCATCAGCCACCAAGTCTGGTTTTATACGTCCATCATCTGTTGGTCCCCAACTACTAAATGCACTTATTATTACATCACTAGGATTATTGTAACCAGTAGCAATACCGTTAACAGCACCAACAGTTAAAATATTTTTTGCATTAGCATCTGTAGGTATAATATCGTAAGTATCATTGCTGCTTATTTCAATGGGTCTATTACCAGCAGAGGACATTGTACCAGAGGCATCATATCTGAAATATGGCGAGCCAACAGCAGGCCCATTAGTGTTTCTGTTATTACCAGCGGCTTTTACAATTAAATAATTGGGGGCGTTGTAGGCTATATCATCCAATTGTTTAGCAACAGCATCATAATAGCCAAATTTGTAATCTTCATTATCGGTAGATCTACCTCTAAATTCCCAACGTGCAGCACTTCCATCACTTGGTGAGCTGTTGTAGTACCAACCAGAAATAATACCATAAGAATGATTGGATAAAACAAGGTTTGAAGCAGCAGATGTAATTTCTGAAATATCGTTACTAAAATCATAGGCTAAAATACCTTGCATGCCATACGCCATACCTTTAGCAACAGGGTTAATACCAGTTGCAATCATAGTACCTGTAACATGGGTGGCATGGTCGCTAAAAGATGAAGGTGCATCAACCTGTGTAATTCTGCCCGTTAATTCTACGTGAGTAGATAAAACTTTTCCACCATCCCAAATAGCTAATTTATTTTTCATATTGGCTGATGAGCCGCTTAAATTTAATCCAGATGCCCCACCGGCCCATAATTGATTAGCCCTAGTAGTAGCTGCGGCAATTGTATTATTGTACGTAGTGTAATATTTGGGTGAACCATCTTCAAATACCCCTACTAAATATGCTTTTATACCGGCTTTGTTGGTAAGCACCAAATCCCAACCTTTTTGTTTGGCTAAAACAAGCGCCTTTTTGTAGCTTACATCTTCCTTAATTTTCATCTCTTCAGATGCTACGTTAAGTAATTTGGCATTGGTAATAATCTGTGCTTTTGTAGATAAACTAATTAATAAAATTGCAACAGAAAACAGTAACATTCTTTTTGTCATAAATTTTTTTTTACAGCAGCGCTTCAAAAAGTAATAGTAATCAAGTGTACTAAATTAGATACTTTTATACTTAAAATTGCGGTATGTTTAAAATTCTTTTTGGTTTATCTGTAATTATATTAATTATTACAGGTTGTTCTTCCACAAAACGTTTTAAAAATAGCATGATTAAGCAGGGTATATCTGGATTTATATACGAGGTTAAAGGCAACCAGATGCCAATGAAAGGTGAAGAATTAGCAAAGCCAAAAGGTATTATTACTGAAATTTTTGTTTATGAAGCCACCAATGTGAGCCAAGTTGAACGAGTTGGTACATCTACATTTTACAATGAAATTACCACTAAACTGATAACATCTGTAACATCTGATAGTACAGGTAAATTTTCTGTACCACTACCAGTTGGCAACTATTCTATATTTATAAAAATTGGTACGCAATTTTTTGCAAATCGATTGAATGAACAAAATGACATTAACCTTTATTCTGTTAAGGAAGATGAAATTACCGAGGCTACCATTAATGTTAATTACGCTGCTTTTTACTAATCCTTATAACATTCAAATCATTCCAAATCATCTATCTATCTTTGACACTTCTTTTTTAGATAGGAATTATAGTTATGAATTTGACTGTGTTGTTGGAAAATTATCAAAATAACCCCCGCCTTTTGCAATTGGTGGATAGACTTCTATTTGCCGATCCGCAAAAAATTTACCTGAAAAATTTACAAGGCAGTAGCGCTGAGTTTGTAGTTAGTGCTGTGTTTATGCACCCTAAAACACAAGGTTTAAACCACTTAATTGTATTGAACGATGCAGAAGAAGCGGCTTATTTTCACAACACTTTAGAGAACCTAACCAATGCTTTAGACTTATTTTATTTCCCATCCTCTTTTAAAACAAGTAAGAATTTTCGCTTACTCAATTCGTCGCATGTAATGCTGCGTACCGAGGCGTTAACCAAGTTGGCAAATGGGGGAAATAAAAAAATCATTATCACTTATCCTGAAGCATTATTTGAAAAAGTAGTGTTGCCAAAAACATTAAGCGGCAATATTATTTCCATAAAAACCAACGATACTATAAACCTTGATGGTCTGTTAGAATTATTTGTAATGTATGGCTTTACACGAACTGATTTTGTGTACGAACCTGGTCAGTTTGCATTACGTGGTGGCATTTTAGATATTTATTCTTTTGGTAACGAAAAACCATATCGTGTTGAGTTATTTGGTAATGATGTAGATAGCATTCGCATCTTCGACCCTGAGACACAACTGAGCGAACGTAAGATTTTGCAGGTAAATATTATACCCAATGTTGAAACACAATTTGAAACAGGTGATAAGGTATCGCTACTAGAATTTTTACCAGAAAATACGATTATTTGGCTGAAAGATTGGGATGTTATTCAAGGCAAAATAGAACAGGAAGAAGAAGACCTTGGCTTATTTTTAGAACGCCTAAAAGCTAATTTAGTTTCACTAGCAGAAAGCAAAAACAATGTAAAATCTAAAAGTTCAAAACATCAACTCGAAGAAGAAGCGGACGAAGACGATACCAAGATTTTAAAAGAAGTTTCCTTACTAGATTTTACACCAGTTGCCACCACTGAAAGACAAATACAGCAACGGCATATTGTTGAGTTTGGCTTTAAACCTTTCTTTGCAGATGAAACTAACGGACTTTCGGTCTCTACCGACTCTCAGTCAACCATCAACTTCTCTACAAAAGCTCAACCTTCTTTCAATCGTAATTTTGATTTATTAATTAAGAATTTGAAAGGCCACGAGGCCGATAATTATAGCATCTACATTTTTGCTGAACAAGCCAAACAACTAGAGCGTTTACACAGCATTTTTAAAGACCTTAATACCGAGATAAATTTTGTTCCAGTAGCAACATCTATTCACGAAGGTTTTATAGATGAAGACTTAAAAGTGGTATGTTATACCGACCATCAGATATTTCAACGCTACCACAAATACCGCGTAAAACAGGCGTATAATAAAAACAAAGCTATTACGCTGAAAACCCTGCGTGACTTACAACCTGGCGATTATGTAACCCATATAGATCATGGTGTTGGTACCTATAGCGGCTTACAAAAATTAGAGATAAATGGCAAGCTACAAGAAGCTGTTCGTATCATTTATAAGGATACAGATATTTTGTATGTGAACATTAATTCGCTACATAAAATTTCTAAATACACAGGTAAAGAAGGTACGGTGCCTAAGATAAATAAATTGGGTAGCGATGTGTGGAATAAGCTAAAAGAAAAAACAAAAATTAAGGTTAAAGAAATTGCTTTTGACCTGATTAAATTATACGCTCAACGTAAGAGCCAGCAAGGCTTTGCCCATGCACCAGATACGTACATGCAAACAGAATTAGAAGCCAGTTTTATGTATGAAGACACGCCTGACCAAGCAAAAGCTGTGGCCGATGTAAAGGTGGATATGGAAGCTCCAAGTCCAATGGATAGATTGGTTTGTGGTGATGTGGGATTTGGTAAAACAGAAGTGGCTATTCGTGCAGCATTTAAAAGTGTGGTTGATGGTAAACAAGCTGCTGTTTTAGTGCCAACAACCATCTTGGCGTTTCAGCATTTTAAAACATTTAGTGAGCGTTTAAAAGACTTTCCCGTAACGGTAGATTATATCAATCGTTTCAAATCTTCTAAAGAGAAAAAAGAAACGTTAGAGCGTTTAACTGCTGGCAAAATAGACATCATAATTGGTACACACGGGTTGCTGGGTAAAGAGGTAAAGTTTAAGGATTTGGGTATCATGATTATTGATGAAGAGCAGAAATTTGGTGTAACGCACAAAGAAAAATTGAAGACACTAAAAACCAATGTTGACTGCCTTACTTTAACTGCAACGCCTATACCAAGAACATTACATTTTAGTTTGATGGGTGCTAGAGATTTAAGTATCATCAATACCCCACCACCAAATCGTCAGCCGATACAAACTGAAATAATGGTGTTTAATGCCGACCTTATTCGGGATGCTATTTATTACGAAACCAATCGTGGTGGTCAAGTATTTTTCATTCATAATCGGGTGCTTGGTTTGGGCGAAATGGCTGCGCTCATTCAAGCACAATGCCCTGATTTGAGTATTGGTTTTGCTCATGGTCAGTTAGAAGGACATGAATTAGAAGAACGTATTTTAGACTTTATTGATAAAAAATACGATGTACTCGTTTGCACCAATATTGTAGAAAGTGGTGTAGATATTCCCAATGTAAATACCATCATCATTAACAATGCACACCATTTTGGCTTAAGCGATTTGCACCAATTACGTGGTCGTGTTGGTAGAAGTAATAAAAAAGCGTTCTGTTATTTATTGGCGCCGCCAATGAGCAGTTTGCCTACTGATAGCCGTAAACGATTACAAACTTTAGAGCAGTTTAGCGACCTTGGTAGTGGCTTTCAAATTGCCATGCGTGACTTGGATATTCGTGGGGCTGGTAATTTATTAGGTGGCGAGCAAAGTGGTTTTATGGCTGAGATTGGATTTGAGATGTACCAAAAAATATTACAAGAAGCGGTGAAAGAATTAAAGCGTACTGACTTTAAAGACTTGTTTAAAGATGAGATTGCCAAGCAAGATGACTTTGTAGGTGACTGTACCATTGATACCGATTTGGAAATTTTATTGCCCGATAGTTATGTAGAAAGTATTACCGAAAGGCTATCACTTTACACACGTTTAGATAACTGTGAAGATGACACGCAACTCACCGATTTTCATGAAGAAATGATAGATCGTTTTGGCCCAATACCAAGCCAAGTAGAAGATTTGTTTACCACGGTGCGTTGCCGTTGGGTTGGTGTAAATCTTGGTTTTGAGAAAATGACGTTGAAAGATAAAACCATGCGTTGCTACTTCATTAACAAAAACGATTCGCCCTATTTTGAATCTGATTTATTTAAAAATATATTGGCGTATTTACAAACCGGCACTAACAAAGCCAAACTAAAGCAAGCTGGTAAAAACTTCTTGCTGGTGGTAGATGATATACGTGGTATGCCCGAAATGCTACGCTTTTTAAGCTTGATGAAAAAGGCTGTGGTGAAGGAAGAAGTGGTGGTGGAAGGGTAAATGTTGGTCGTGATTTGCAGTTTTAACAGATTAAAGCTATAAATTTGTTATAACAAAATAACCTAAAGATGGCATTACAATATATAACAAATACTTCTGGTATTCACACTGCTGTATTAATACCCATCAACGAATGGGAGCAACTAACACAGAAGCATTCAGATTTAAAAGTGCTTGAAATGGTTGATGCAAAACCTAAAACGAAACTGTCTGATTTAGCAGGAAAACTATCTACAGAAACCGCCGATGCGATGTTACAGCAAGTTGAAGCAGAAAGAAACGAGTGGGAAGAAAGATTGCAAAAACAATTTTAAAACCTTACCATGTTTTTGCTAGATACCAATACTGTTATTTATTATCTCAAAGCAAGTTTACCTATTAGTGCCATGAAAGTGCTTGGTAATATTATAGATGATCAACCTGCAATATCTATAATTACTAAAATTGAATTGCTGTGTTTTGATACGCCCAATGTAAATGAGCAATACATCACCAATAAATTTGTAGAAGGTTGTTTGGTTTTTAATTTGAATGACAATATTATTAACCAAACAATTGCTTTAAAAAAGCTGACTAGAATAAAACTGCCCGATGCTATTATTGCCGCAACTGCATTAGTTTACAACCACACACTTGTTACCTATAATATTGCCGACTTTAATAAAATACCCAGTCTTCAGTTACTAAACCCATACTTGCTTTGAAACAAAGTATTGTGGATTTAAAATTCATTGCTCTTAAAACCAGATTGTAAATCTGGACTACCTGAATCTGATTTGTTTAAATACATAATGGGATATTTACAAATTGGTACCAACAAAGCCAAACTAAAACAAGCGGGTAAAAAATTTTTGCTAATAGTAGATGATATTCGTGGTATGCCAGAAATGCTACGTTTTTTAACCTTGAAGAAAAAGGCTGTGGTGGTATAAGGGTAAATGTTGGTAGTGATTTATAAATTTGTAATAGTTATGATATTATGAAATAAATTAATTATTTTTCTGTAAGATTTCTAAAAGCTGTTTATTTAATTCTGTATATGAAACTCTTTGTAATTTAGAGTCTTTGATAAGTACTACATGACCATTTTCAAATTCGTCTTTATTTGGGAAATTCATTGTAGTAGCTGAAAAATTGATTGTACATATGAATTCACCACCTATGCCAACCGTTCCAAATATTCTATCATTACTTAATATAAAAAATACACAAGAATTGTCGATTACTTTACATGCATATTTTATTAAATCAGCTAATGGTTTATCAATCTCAGAAATAGGGTAAAATATATCGACTATTTTCAGTGGCAATTTTGCAATACTCTCTTTTGTCTCAGATATGCCCAAGTTCATTAATTTTCTTAAGCTTTCATGATCTGCATAGTTTTTAAAAGTTTCACCATAACAAAAATATCCCGCCGAAAGAAGAACTTTTGCAGTGAAAACGATTCTACTGAATTTATTAAAGCCAAATTTTGATTCAAATATTTTACCCTTGTAGTTTAAAATGGATTCTTCTTTTTTTGAGATGGGATTAAAAATATTCATCCCCCCACCATTCTTAAATAATACTTGTATTGGTGAATTTGTATCCTTTAATACTGACACTTTCCAAACTGTTTCAGGTACCATTTTATTGTGTCCCTTATAATTCTTCTTTTGCCTAACAAGGCTAATGAAAAAATCTTTTGAAAGTTCACCATCAATCATGCTACCAACTTTAGAGTTAAATTTTTTTTCAACATAGATGGTAAATTCGTTTGTACCACCTAGTGAAAGAGGTATTATATGCTCTTTATTCATAAGAGAATATTCTACAAAATTATCTGTATATATACAATACTTTGATGTCATATGAGTTTTGTAGAATACTTTTGGTCTTAAGAATTTTTTTTTCCCGCATCGTCTCTCGTAGAGGACGTTGCGAAAGCTGTTAGGAATGCAAATTAACCTTCGCTCTACAAGTTTCGCAATAGTGTTTGAGATCCGGAAATAATAATAATATTGTTATAAAAAAACATATATACCTAGATTTTTGCTATATGCTGATAAAAAGTTGTTTTTTAATGCTTACAATTTGCAAAAGGCTAACAACAAACTATAAAAGCATGGTTACAATGTACAAAAGGAAGCCTACACCTGACAAAAGTGTAGCTTCAAACCACAAAAGCATGGTTACAATGTACAAAAGGTAGCCTTCACCTGACAAAAGTGTAGCTTCAAACCACAAAAGCATGGTTACAATGTACAAAAGGAAGCCTACACCTGACCCGAAAAAAATTATTGTTTTCTTTCCCCGCATCGTCTCTCGTAGAGTACGTTGCGAAAGCTAGTACAATGAATGCAAATCTATATCTTCTATTTGTTTATAATGTGTTATTGCATAATTGCCTTGTACACCCGTATAATAGTATTTAGCTGAACTATGCCGATAATCTAATGGGGTTGTTGCCAATAACCATTTTCCCCTGCAAGGGTTTTGATGCAAGTAATCCAATTTCTGCTCAATCATTATATCGCTGTTACACCATTTTCAATCAAAAGACAGTTCAAATACTCTATGTTTTTTATTATTGGCAATTTCGGTAGTATTTCTTTCTGCCGCCAATACCTGCAAAATAGTTGGCTGTTGTGCTAGTAGCTTTACCAGTGCATAGGCCATAAACCGCTTACCATTAGAAACAATCATGTTGATGTTATTGCCAGTGTTTTTAAAAGCAATGATGGCATGTAAATGATTGGGCATAATGGTAAAGCCAATTATATAATGCCCTTCTTTTTTCAAATAATCAAACCAATCGTATACTGTTTGCCAGCCATTGGTTATTTCAAATAGTGGCAACCATTTGGTACAAGTAAATGTGATAAAATAAATACCACTTGTGTGATGGATATTGGTTCTAACTGGCATTTGTGTCAATTTGCTCGCAACGTCCTCTACGAGAGACGATGCGGTGAAGGAAAGTTGTAACTTCATAAAAATAGCAGCTCACTATTTTAAATTGTCTATTATCGATTAAATTACTTCATCAACATCAGCGATGCCATTGTTTCTATGCCTTCAAACAAGTTCTTCAAACGAATATTTTCGTTTTCGGCATGTTGGTTATTATCATGATTGGCAATGGGCACAGTAATGGGTTTTGCATGTAAATATTTCTCAAATAAAAATAAGGGCAAACTACCGCCCATACTTGGTTGTAACACAATTTTATCTGTTGTGGTGGCTTGCACGGCTGCTATTACTTTTTGGGCAATTGGTATATCCATTGGTGTACGTTGGGCATTGTAGCCATCATTGCCAGTTATTATTTTTATAATTTTTGCATGGGCGGCTCTTTCTTCATCGGTAGGTTCGTGGTCGGTTACAAAGTAGCCTTGTGTTGTTATATGGTCTATTACTTTTTGTTGTTGCCTTTGCCAGTCATTACCCAATACCAATCTAAGGTCTAAAACTGCGGTTGCAAAAGTTGGTATTTGGTTAGAGGCGAGTTTACCCACATTGCCACTTTGCATACCATTAATATTTAACGATGGTTGGGTAATGGCTTCGCTTAATGATAAGCCCGTCATTTCTGAAGTGCTGATACCTAACTCACGTTTCATTTGTGCATCTACTGATGGCACTGCGGCTAAGGCTTTCTTTTCCAATGCTGTAAATGGTACAACATCGTCATAAAACCCTTTGATAGTTACCCTGCCCATGTCGTTTTTCATTGAGGCTAATAATTTGGCTAATAACATGGCGGGATTTGGTGCCCAATTGCCATAATGCCCACTATGCAATGGCCTCTTAGAAGCATACACTGTTAGATCCATATGTGCATCGCCACGCACACCAAAAGCTATTTGCTTTTTGCCAGTTTGGTGAACAGGACCATCGCAAATAAGCCACAAGTCAGCTTGTAACAAGGCTTTATTAGCATCTAAAATTTCATTCAAATGCGGTGAGCCAGCTTCTTCTTCACCTTCAAAGAAAAACTTGAGATTGTAATTAGGTATTAAACCTGTTTTTGTGATGGCAGCATACCCATTTAAAATAGCATCTACACCAGCTTTATCGTCTGATGCACCACGACCATAAATGCGCCATTCTGGGTTAAACTTACCATCTGTAGGAAAAGGAATTTTAGTACCATTTTTATCTATTGCAGCTGATAAAAGTGTGGGTACAAATGGCTCAATGCCTTTTGCCCATTGAGCTGGATTTACAGGTTGCCCATCGTAATGGGCATAAAATATCAATGTTTGTTTGGCACCAGGCACCAACACATCACCGTAAACTGCAGGTGCAGCACCTACAGTTTTTGTAGGTAATAATTGTATGTTTTGTATACCGCGTTTGGCCATCATGGCCATTATAAAATCTGCATTTTTTTGAAGCCCACTTGGATTACTCGCAATATTTGGTAACGATAATAATTGTATAAACTCGCCAATAATGGTATCGGCATGTTGCTGACTGTATTGTCGAACCCTTAATACTTCGGGTGATTGTGCTAGTATAGGTTGCGTTGTTATAGAGCCTAAAAGAAAGGCGAGTAGATATTTTCTCATGTACTAAATATAATGATGCTATTTTAATATTGTAAGAGATGTTGCTTACCCAAAATAAAAAATTACGCTTAACTAGCGTACTAAATGGGATTTTAAATATGATATTTTGCAAATTAACTACCACTAATTATTACCCATTATTAGATGTGCTACTGATTTACCGTTAGGCTTAACTAACAATTTAGAACATAGCGAGGTATCTCTTTTGATTATGGTTAGCAAATAGTAGGTTGCTTTTGTTTTTACCTAAAATAATAACGCATTAGATGGTTAAAACAGCCTTATACCAATTAGCTTTTTTTAAAAGTAGCTTTGAAATATAACAATACAGCAGATAAAATTAAAATAATACTATTGGCTATTATAACTGGTTGTAATTCTTTTACAACGCCATACACCAACCACACAATTACGCTTGTAAAAACAATCCATAACATGCCCCAACTTAAATCGCCCACACTTTTGGTTTTATAAGCATGCAGTACTTGTGGTATAAATGTAATGGCACTTAAGAATGCCCCAAACAAACCAACGTATTCTATAAAAGGCATGAGGAAAGAAATTTATGATTTGGAATGTATGATTTGAGATGTACGCAAAAATGATACATCTCAAATCATCAAATGAAAAATTCTATTCAATACCAAATTTGGCCAATACCTCGCTGCTTACACCAGTTGTGGAGTAGCCCCCATCGTGAAATAAGTTTTGCATGGTTACCATTCTTGTCAAATCGGAAAATAAGGTTACGCAGTAGTTAGCACAATCTTGCGCAGTGGCATTACCCAGTGGTGCAATAGCATTCGCATAATCGAAGAAATCGCCAAAACCTTTGATACCAATGCCTGCGGTGGTTTTTGTAGGCGATTGAGAAACGGTGTTAATACGCACTTTTTTATCTACCCCATAATGGTAGCCAAAGCTGCGTGCAATGCTTTCTAGCATGGCTTTAATATCTGCCATATCGGTATAAAAAGGATACGTCCGTTGCGCAGCCATATAGGTTAAGGCTACCACGCTACCCCACTCGTTAATGGCATCTAATTTTTTTGCAACTGCCAACATTTTATGAAAGGATAAAGCTGACACATCAATCCCTTTTTGAAAAAAATCATAATTAGATTCTGTGTAAGGAATTTTTTTACGAATATTCACACTCATCCCAATTGAGTGTAACACGAAGTCTATTTTACCACCCAAAATCTCTTGGCTTTGTGTAAATAAAGTGGTTAAATCTTCCACACTTGTCGCATCAGCAGGTATAATTTGCGAGCCTGTAGCTTCGGCTAGTTTGTTTATTTCTCCCATACGCATGGCAATTGGTGCGTTGGTTAATACAAAAGTGGCGCCTTCTTCATGAGCTTTTTCAGCTACTTTCCAAGCAATTGAATTTTCGTCTAACGCACCAGATATTATTCCACGTTTCCCTTTTAATAAGTTGTATGACATAGCAATGAAGTTTTGATTTTAAAGTCTATAGTTTAAGCAGTAAATGTAAAGAAATCAAGCTAATCAAATCAATCACAAAAATTAAGATTCAGAAGGTGCTAATTCATTACCATTTCTCTCGCATTTTCTAAGGCTGCAGCCGTTGGTTTTTCGCCACTAAGCATCTGTGCTATGGCAGTAATACGTTCATCATTGGTTAATAAACGAATATTGGTTTTAACCGCATCGCCTTTAATTTCTTTATAAACAAAATAATGTGCGTTGGCCTTGCCAGCAATTTGTGGTTGGTGTGTAATGCAAATAATTTGACGATTAGAAGCTAAACTTTTCATAATAGCACCAACTTGTTTGGCAGCCTCGCCACTAATACCAGTATCAATTTCATCAAAAATCATGGTTGGCAAATTCATACTTTTTGCCACCAAACTTTTAATGCACAACATCAATCTACTTAATTCGCCGCCGCTTGCTACTTTACGTATTGGCTCAAAACGGTTACTTTTATTGGCGTCAAAAAGCAATTCAATATTGTTGTTACCATACAAGTTTAACGTGGTATCTTTTATTTGTACTTTTAATCTTGCATTGGGCATACCAACTTGGTATAATAAATTATTTACGTTTTGTTCTAAGGGTTGTACTTGTTGCAGCCTCTTGTCAGCAAGGGTTTCAGCTGTTGTACTAGCTTGGCTTAGTAACTGGGCTACTTCTTTTTCTTTTACTAAAATGGCATCATCAATATTTAAAACTGCTTGTAGTTTTTCTTGTAATTCTGATTGAATGGTTACTATTTCGGCTGTAGATTTTACACCATGCTTTTTTAATAATTTATAACCAGCAGCTAAGCGTTCGTTAATAAACTCAATCCTTTGCTCATCGTAATTAATCACTTCGTTTATGCGTTCAACTTCATCTGCAATATCTTGTAATTCTATATATGTTGACTGCAATCTTTCAATAACACTTGGCAAATCTGCATGTAACGAACCATACGTTTGTAGTTGATTAATGACTTGTTTTAAGGTCGATACAATTGGTTGCTCGCTCTCTTTTAGGTCAAAATAAGTTTTGGTTAACGTGGTTTTAATGCCTTCGCTATTACTTAATAAATTAAGTTCTATTTCTAAATCTTCTAGCTCATTTTGCTGTAATCCAACTTCTACTAACTCATCATACAAAAACTGGTGATAGTCTAACTCCTTATTAAAAGATGCTTTTTTTTGTAGCAATTCTTGAAGGCTTTTTACAGCTTGTAACCATTGCCTATATTGGGTTTGGTAGGCTTGTAAAGTATCTTGATTATTAGACAATGCATCAATTACTTGACGTTGAAAATCTGTATCACCTAATTCTAATGTATCAAATTGGCGGTGTAAATCAACCAATAAACTGGCCAATACACGTAATTGCTGCACTGTTGCAGGTGTATCGTTTATAAAAGCCCTAGACTTGCCACTAACGGCAATTTCTCTACGAATTACCAACTCATCATCAATATCAAGCTCATTATCTTTTAAAAATTGTTGAATAGAGACTTTGTCATCTACACTAAAAAAACCTTCTATAAAGCATTTTCTGTCGGTCACTTTTAGTACAGACGTATCAGCACGTTCGCCTAAAATTAAGCTCAAAGCACCCATTAAAATACTTTTACCAGCACCAGTTTCGCCTGTAATAATGTTTAATTGATTTGAAAATTGAATATCAATTTCATCAATAATAGCATAGTTCTGTATGTGCAGTTTTTTAAGCATAAGTACTTTGTGTGCGGGTGTGCAAATTAGCTGATGTGCAGATAATCACCAACCTTTTCTCATTTGTATATTAGCACATTTCATTATTAGCAAATCATTCACCCTTACACCTTGCAATAGCAGATTTTGCTCTTTGATCTAAAGAATTTTTATATTCATGATCTTTCATGGCTAAGCACTTTTCGTAATAGGCAATTGCTTGATCTTTTTTGCCTTGCTTTTCATAAATTTCACCCAATTGCAAGGCAGATCTTGCGGCATAATATTCTTTTCGAAGAAGCCCTATATCAATTGTTGTTATATAATGTTTAATAGCTTCTGTGTAATTACCCAAATCGTCATTTACACGTGCTAAACGATAGGTGTATTGTAATTTTTCTTCTTCTTTTGAAAAACTACTTACACTTTTATATGTCAATAATTGTAAGGCTTCTCTGTTCAGTCCCCCATCGCTCATTAACCTAGCTTTTAATAAGGTTACATTAGGCCACCCAGGTACTTTTGCTTCTCTTAATGCCTGCTTATCTGCATCTGTATCTAACGTACCTTTTTTAATACTATTATTTCTTGCAGCCTCTGCTGCAGGCATATTACCTTGCAAATAGTAGCACCAACTCAATTTTAAATACGTATCTTTTACATAAAAATTACCTCTAAAATTGGCTAAATATATTTCTAAATAGCTAGCAGCTTCTTGGGTTTCTAAGCGGTACAGTTTTATAAAACCCATCTCATAATCCCACACATGAATTTGTAAATATTCTGACGATTTATTTCTGTTGAGAAGAATACTTTTTGCGTAATCTATTTGTTTGTCATTTATCGCCAAGTTAGAAGCCATATAGGCTAGTCCCAAATTATTTACAACATCTAATTTTTTGTTTTTAATCATTGCAAATACCTCATCGTGCTTATTTTGAAGGTAAAATTGAATATAGCAAAATATTAATGTACTTTCAGTATTCATCAACTTAGCATAGGGATCGCTGCTGTTTACAAAATGTTCTAGCAGTTCAATACCTTCTGTCATAGAGCCACTCATACCAAAAATTGAGGCTAAAAAGGAGTATCCCTTAGGAATTGTTGCGGTTATTGTTTGCAAAGTACCCAACACAAAATCGTTTGGGGCAAATGTTGGAAATGTCTTCTTATTTTCTTTTATCAGCTGATAGCCTTTTTTTATATCCCAACCAGCTCGCCAATTTTCAACAAATTTAATTTCAATAGCTGCTTTTTGCACATATACAACGCTTAAACAAAATTTATAAAAAGGAGATGATTGCTGACCACTTTCTAAAAGTTTTATACGCTCTTCAACCCTTGGTTTAAACTTGGCATATTCTACTGCATCTTCATTTAAAAATAATGGAAAAAAATCAATATAATTTTCTAAAACAATAGGTATTAGATTATTGGAATTTTGCTGTTTCGCCTTTTCTATTAATGCTTTGGCATTTGCAAATTTTAGCTTAGAAATTTCTAGATATGCTTGCTGGCAGGTACTATTAAATTCATACACTTTTTCTGCTTTTACAATACTATTAGTACAACAGAAAAGTATAATAATGAGAACTTTTTTAATCATAGCCCGAAAATAATGAAGGGCAACTATATAGTTGCCCTTCATAGGATAAATTTTTGTTAAGTATTATTTTACGTCTACACTATCATTTAAATCTGCGTCTACTAAAATTCTGCCACAATTTTCGCAAACAATTACTTTTTTGTGCAACCTTATTTCACTTTGGCGTTGCGGAGGTATTGAATTAAAACAACCGCCACAAGCATCACGCTCTACAGGTACAACACCTAAACCATTGCGATAGTTTTTTCTAATTCTGTCATAACTGTATAATAATCTTTCGTCAACCGATGAGCGTGCACCTTCAGAAATTTTTCTAAAATGTGTTTCTTCTTTTTCAGTATCCGCAATAATTTTATCTAACTCACTTTTTTTATGATTTAAAACGCCTTCTTTAGATGCTATTTGTTTTTTAGACACCTCTAAGCCTTTCGCTTTTTCTGCAAGCTCTTCATTGGCATCACGAATATGTTTTTCAGCTAATTTGTTTTCCAATTGCATCATCTCAATCTCCTTGTTCAAAGCTTCAAACTCACGACTATTTTTTACATTATCGCTTTGTTTTTCGTACTTTTTTAAAGTAGCTTCACCATCTTTTATAAAAGTTTTTTTGCCTTCAATAAATTCGGTAATCCCATTAATTTCTTCTTCAATACGGGTTCTTCGTGCATGTAAGCCTTGAATTTCATCTTCCAAATCACTTACTTCCATTGGCAATTCGCCCTTCAAAATTTTGATTTCATCCAATTTGCTATCAATTTTTTGAAGCTTTACTAAACCTACTAATTTTTCTTCAACAGAATAATCTTTAACTGAAGCCATAATATATGTACTGTTTAAATGGTATATTTTTGTTTAGTTACAATCTTCTGTAATCCTTATCTAGCTTACGTTGCGTCGCACACTTGGGCATTTTGTACTTTATTTAGCTTCATTGATCAAGTTCCGATAAACATTAGTAAAACTAGCGAATCACGGCTCAAAATTAACGTTTTCGTTTACACAAAATACCCAACAGGATTGGTAACCACCTCACTTTTAAGGACAACAAAAGTAGGAAATTTAGACTTTAAAACATCAATTAATAAATCTGGGGTAAACTGTTCGCTTTCCCAATGACCAATATCAGCAATAATTAACTTGTTTTCTGCATCAAAAAACTCATGGTATTTTATATCGCTAGTAATATAAATATCTGCTTTGGCAGCTTTAGCATTGCCAATTAAAAAACTACCAGCCCCACCACAAACTGCGACTTTTTGTATCGGTTTATTCAATAGTTTGGTATGTTTTATTAGTTGTAAATCAAACGCGGCTTTTGTCAATTGTAAAAAAGCTATTTCGCTCATAGGCTCTGGCAACTCACCTATTAAACCGCTACCAACTGTAGTAAACTCATTGGCTAGATTAATAATTTCATAAGCCACTTCTTCGTAGGGATGTGCTTCTTGTAGAGCTGCAACCACATTTTTATTTAGAAAACTAGGGAAAATAATTTCCAATTTCATCTCTCTTTCCGCATGTCGTTTACCAACTTCCCCCACAAAAGGATTTGCACTTTGGTTGGCTTTAAAAGTACCCACACCTTCTACACTAAAACTACACTCGCTATAATTGCTAATATTACCACCACCTGCATTAAAAATAGCGTCTCGCACAGCATCAACATAGCTTAATGGTACATATGTAAATAATTTTACCAAGGCCAGTTGTTTTGGTGCCAAAATTTGTCTATTTACCAAACCCAAAATATCTGCTATTTTTCCATTTACCCCATTTAAAACACTATCTAAATTGGTATGGCTTGCATAAATAGCCACATCGTTTTTAATTGCTGTAATAATGGTTTGCTCAACATAATTTTTACCAGTAATTTTTTTTAACCCACTAAATATTATGGGATGATGTGCTACAATTACATTACAACTTTTAGCAACAGCTTCTAGTACCACCGCTTCAGTAACATCTAAAGTGCAAAGCACACCCTTACATTGCCAATTTGGGTTGCCCGTAAGCAAGCCACTATTATCGTAAGATTCTTGGTACGATGGTGGCGCAAACTGTTCTAATGCAGCAATAATATTGGCAATAATCATAACAACAAAAGTAACCGCTGATTGTAATAATTTAGGTAATTTTCTACAATTTTTACTATAATCACTACATTCAATTTAACCATTACAATCATCATTATAATTTCGTTTAATGCCACAAGTCGTATATCTAAATCAGAATGGAAAAATAATTAAAGAAGCTAATGCCATCATTTCACCAAATAATCGTTCGTTTCGGTATGGTGATGGCTGTTTTGAAACCATGAAGTTGATGGATAATTCCATTTTATTAGCTAATTATCATTTTGAACGCTTATTTGCATCGCTGCAATTATTGCAATTTGATGTTCCCAACTATTTAACGGCAGATTATTTACAAAACCAAATACTAGAAGTAGCCAAAAAAAATTATCATAATAAATTGGCAAGAGTTAGGCTTACGGTTTATCGTGGTGATGGTGGTTTGTATGACCCTGAGAATCATTTTCCCAATTACCTAATACAAACTTGGGATCTAAACCCTGCCAATAATTTATTAAACGAAAATGGGTTAGTTGTAGATGTGTTTACAGATGCCATAAAAGTATGCGACACTTACTCTCAAGTTAAAAGCAATAATTACTTATGCTATGCCATGGCGGCTTTATGGGCAAAAAAACACCATTTAAACGATGCCATTTTACTAAACCCATACAACAGACTTGCAGATGCGACAATTGCTAATATATTTATTGTAACTGGTGGTATTATAAAAACACCAAGCCTAAGCGAAGGCTGTGTAAACGGCGTGATGCGACGCTATTTACTAACCCAAATGCGGGTAGAAAATATACCTGTTGAAGAAACAAAAATTGGTGTGGAAGAACTATTACAAGCCAACGAAATATTTTTAACAAATGGTATTTATGGCATAAGATGGATAAAACAGATAAACAATACTAATTATACCAATACTGCCAGTAGTTTACTGTATAAACAATTTATTAAACCTTTATTGCAATATAAGCAATAGGTAATCTTAGGTAAAATAGATACGCTACTGTGTTATGTATATTATTTAATTTTAAATTGTTTACATTAAAATCATTATGTCAAAAAATTATTACCTAACCAACCCCAATAAACTTTAAGGGCAAAAATACCGCTAGTAAAAAATAAAATATTGTGTGTACATAACACTATTTGGTAAATAAGAATATTAAAAGCCACATATCCTTATTTTTGCCACCATCGAACAAAAGACTACAATATGAATTTTAATTTATCACAAATTCCTATACGCACAGCACAACCACGTATAAATGGCTTAACCATGGTTATGGATAAAGGCTTAAGCATTAACGAGGTGCATAATTTTATGGTATCTACAGGGCCACATACAGATATTGTGAAGCTTGGTTTTGGTACATCTTTCGTAACACCTAACCTGCGTGAAAAAATAAACGCTTATCATACCTATAATGTGCCATTGTACTTTGGAGGCACTTTGTTTGAAGCTTTTTTAATTAGAAATCAAATTGAGGATTTTATTGCTATTTGTAAAGATTATGGCATTTCTTATATTGAAGTAAGTGATGGTTCTATCACTATTCCACATGCAGAAAAATGCGGCTATATTGAAAAATTAACCAAACATTTTACAGTATTAAGTGAGGTTGGTAGTAAAGATGCTACCCATATTATGGCACCATATAAATGGATTGAACTAATGCGTGCCGAACTAGAAGCTGGTGCAAGTTATGTAATTGCAGAAGCTAGGGAAGCTGGTAATGTGGGTATTTACCGTGGTAGTGGCGAGGTAAGAGAAGGCTTGGTACAAGAAATACTTACACAAATACCCGCTGAAAAAATAATTTGGGAAGCCCCACAAAAAGCACAACAATTATACTTTTTAGAACTAATAGATCAAAACGTAAACCTTGGCAACATTGCACCAAACGAGGTAATACCTTTAGAAGCCATGCGTATTGGACTAAGAGGCGATACGTTTGATTTGTACCTTTCTAAATAAGTTGGTAAATATTAGTTGATAGATGACAGATATACAAAACCACCAACTGCCAACTGACATCTATCAACTATCAACTTTTCCATCATGCGCATATTTGCCCTTATTGGTTTCCCACTAAAACACTCATTTTCTGAAAAATATTTTACAGAAAAATTTATACGTGAAGGCATTACCAATGCGAGCTTTAAAGCATTTTCGTTTGAGCATATTAATGATTTAAAAAACATTCTGACAACCCATAAAAACCTAGAAGGTTTCTGCATTACCATACCACACAAAAAAGCCATTTTAAATTTTTTAAATGACAGTACAGTAGCCGTAAAAGTGATGGGTGCTTGCAATTGTGTGCGGCTAAAAGATGGCAAATTATTTGGCCATAATACTGATGTATTGGGCTTTGAACGCTCATTTGCACCTATGCTTAAACCCCAACATACAAAGGCATTAGTGTTAGGTACAGGTGGTGCATCGGCAGCAGTAATATATGTTTTAAACAAACTAGGTATTGCTTATCGCATTGTATCGCGTAGCCAAAATACAGAAATAAATTTTTTAATGTATGAAGATATTGATGCCATGATAATGGCAGATTATTCAATAATAATAAATACCACTCCACTGGGTACTTTTCCTAAAGTAGATGAAGCCCCCGAACTGCCATATAAACTAATTACCCCACAACATTATTTGTTTGACTTGGTGTACAATCCTGCTGAAACAAAATTTCTTAGCTATGGTAAAGCACAAGGTGCTACCGTAAAAAATGGCTACGAAATGTTGGTATTGCAGGCTGAAGAAAATTGGAAAATTTGGAACGATAGAGAATATGGAATAGAACGTTAATTATATCTAAAAATAATTTCCCCCATTTTATTTTTGAATTTACTAAAACATGCTAAACTACAAGTTTTGTAGCTTTCTTTTTATCCCTTAGGCAATAGTTGCTGCAAGCATCTGCAAACAATTAGCGAGTGCTGTAAGCATTAATTATTATAAGTAGTCCGTCATAATTATCTTATACTAATTATACTCACAGAAATCACTGAATACGTACATTATTTTACCTGTTCAGTGCGATTTTTTTATAGGTTAATTATGAAAGACTACTTATACATTATTTTGTACTATACAAAAAACCACAGCCTAAAAAGGCCGTGGTTACAAAATACCCCATTAAGAAAAACTATTGTTTCATGAAACGTTTCATATCCGTTCCTTCTGCTGAATCAATTTTTAAGATGTAAATGCCTGGTGCCAGTGCCGAAACATTAATAGTATTAATATTCTGTACTATATTAATATTACTTTTTACAATTCTTCCATCAACTGTTATAATTGATGCCATACCTTTTTTATTGGCAGGAACAAACAGATTTATAATATCTTTTACAGGATTTGGAAACAAACTAGTAGCTACTGTTTTATTAGAGATGGTAATAATATTGCTATAAGTAATCTTGCCATCTTTATCTACCATCTTTAATCTGTACCAAGTAGTACCTGCTGGTAGTTTTTTATCCATTAAAGTATAACTATTGCTACTGCCATTTTTTGCAGTAATAGTTGCAAAACTTGTTAAACCATTTTCTTCAGGGAGTTTTCTTTCCACTTCAAAATGGGCAACATTTACTTCATTGTTTGTTAGCCATTGCAATACTGCATCACCATTAATTAGCGCACCATCAAAAGAAATGAGTTGCAAAGGCAATACAGATACTGTAGATGTAATAACCAACTGACTAAAGCTTGGAATATTATTAATATTGATACTATTGTTGCCAGCATCTAAACTGATGCCATTGATAGGGAAAGCTGTCCAAACACCACTTCCATTTGATGGGCGTTTGTACAAAGTGTAGTGGCTCATATCTCCATCCGTTAGTGCACTATTGGGCAATCTAAAAGTAATATTTGTTTGAAGTTTGTCTGTGTTATCTCCATAATTATCAATAATCCAGTAACCTGGTAACATATTACTGCCCGGGTTTGGATTACCACCCACAGGAATGGCTTCTAAATAACTGCCATTCAAATTTCCGTTGGGTGTAATGCCTGGAAAACGAAGCTGCAAAGTATTACTCAAATCTGTTGAATTGAAATTATACACATATTCAGTGCTAGCTATTTCCACACAATCGCTGCCACCTGTACCAGCAGATAAATCAGAAGCAATGGCTGTAGCCCCATTTAATTTTGTACCAATCCAGCCGCCTGTAAAATCGTTAAAATCTGAAGAACCAGGTTCATTAAACTGGTAGTAAGCTTTCAATCCTGTTTCAGTTCCTGAAAGTAGGATATGCTTACGTTGCCTTAATTCACAAGCCGATAAAGCTACATTGTAGAACTGCCATTCCTCTAAATTACCAAAGAATTTTTGTGCATTGTTATAGCCAGTACTTGCATATCCAAATCGTAAAGGTGAGGTTACATTGTTGGTAGTGCCTGTGATATTAGTTGCTGATTGTGCCACCATTCTACCATTTATGTAAAGTTTCATTTTATCGCCACTTTGCCAAGTAACAAACACATGACTCCATTGATTGTAACTAAATAATGTTGAATCAAGATTAACCACCAATGTATTCTGAACGTTACTGATAGCAAGGCTTGCATCAAATTTGTTCACACCATCACTTTTGTAAAATCGCATACTCAACATTGTACCAGCATTGGTGCTTTCATCACCTTTTGACACAACACTTCTTACATCACCATCATTTACAGTAAATGATTTTGGCTTTAGCCATCCACCAAAAGAAATAGCAGTTTGCCCTTCAATAGCATTAATATCGCCTAGGTTTACATAGTCATCCACACCATCTAATACAGCCATTAAGTTAGTAGTTGTTACAACGCCATTAGGGCTTGTAGCTTGTGCAGCAGGGTTGCCCGTGGTATTATCATTGTTATAGCTTTTGCCACTACAGCCACCAAAGGCAAATACTTTAAAATAATAAGTAGTACCAGGCTGAAGGTTGGTTACAAAAACTCTTCCAGATGTAGTGGCATTATAAATAACCTGTTCACCGCCATTGTAAACTGTAGATGCAGTTGGGTTTGCGCCATTTACCATATTGGTGAAACTATTTACTGTATTCATTTTAACCACATAACCAGATACATTACTTTCAGGAACTGCAAAGCCATTAATAACAATGGAATTTGTGGATATTTTGTAGAAGGTAATGTTTGAAGCATTTGGATAAGGCGCAGCAATACAAGGTCCCAATGTAACAGGTCGTGGTTGCTGGCCTTCTGTTTCAGGAAAGTTTTTTATAACAGAAAAACTAGAGCCATCAGGATTGATTTTGTACAGTGAACCGCCGTTAGCTACAGCACCATAACTGTTAGCGCCATAAATAAAGCCATCAGTACTTTTAGCGAGGTAGCCTTGTGGCCCGCCCCCATCTGTACTATTAAAATTTTTAAGCACTACATGAGCCGTGCTGCCATCTTTTTTTATTCTATACAACGTGCCATAACCAGAAGTTCCACCACTGCTGGTTGTGCCATACAAGCTATCATTAATAATAAGTAGGCCACCATTAAAATAAGTACTTGCTGGTAGGTTGTAAATAACTTGAAAATTATCGCCAGATGCAGGGTTAATGCTAAAAATAGTTCCGCCATTACTGCTACCACCAGCTTGTGTTACACCATAAATTAATCCTGTAGAAGTATCCTGTGTTAATCCTCCAACAGCACTACTGCCATCTGTGGCAACAAATGCCCTAATAGTTTGGTAGCCTGTACCATCTTTTTTCACTTTAAACACGCCACCCAAGTTAGATGCACCACCACTTAATGCAGTGCCATATAAAAATCCATTACTTGCTTCAACAACATCACCAATAGGTTGTAGCAAACCTGTAGTTGCTACCGTGAAACCTTTTACAAAAGAAAAAGTATCGATATTAGCAGGATTGATACTATACACACTTCCTGTATAAGATGTGCTGCCATCGGTACCTTGATCTTTAAATGTGCCATAAAGTTTTTGATCGCTACCCACAATTACAGCAGATGGGTTCAATCCATTTGCAACGGTGAACTGCTTAACAATTCTATGTGAATTAGGAATGTCTGGAAACAGTGTATAAAGTGACCCCCTTTCGTACAATCCTTCCGTGTAGCAAATACCATATACACGATTGAAAAGCGCATTGCTTTGAGTGATATAGGCCAATTTACCAATGGGTGCACTGCCATCTGAATGAAAGAGGAATTGGTGGCAAAGTTCAAAATTTGTTCCATTCAAATCCATCTTAAAACTTAAGCCAGCACTGCGCAATCCTCCATAAGCAGCAACTCCATAAATTTTTCCATTGGTAGAATTATAAGTAAAAGAATTAACAGCTGTACCACCACCAAACCCATCTTTTAATGGAACAATGCTACCATCACTTGCCTTGAAGTAAACCCCTGCATTACTAGTTCCTCCAAGGGTTGTAAAACCATAAATATCGCCATTGGTATGTACATATAATTGACGTGAAGGCGTATTGCCAGAAGCCATATCAAAATCTGCTTGGTCAAGAATAAGATTGGTTGCTTTATTAAACTGAAAAATACAACCTTTATTGTTTGCACCACCAGCTATACAACCACCATATAGGTAGCCATTTCTTCCTTCTACCAAGGTTGATATTGGGCTAATACCATTGGTGCCATTGAAACTTAATACACCAGTTACTATGCCAATAGCAGCGCCTGTGCTTGGTACCAACTTAAAAATAGTACCTAGGTTTTGGCTACCACCTTTATCGCATACACCATAAAAACTGCCATTACTTGCTTGGTACAAGGTAGCTCTTGGGCTTTTGCCAGAACTTGCTGCGGTTAAACTTACAGTTGTAAAATTATAAGGTGCTACAGCATTAATTTTAAACAATGCCCCATCTCCGCTTGTGCCACCAGAGGCAATGCCATATAGCTTTCCATCTGCACCAACAGTAACACTTCCATAAGCCCCATTAACACCATCAATAGATTGGCTAAAGGCTTCGATAACTGAGAAATCTGTTCCATCTTTTGCGATACGCCACAATGTGCCATTATTGTTTGTACCGCCCAATTCGCACACACCATACAAGTAACCATTAGAGTGAAGAACTGGTCGGTATCGTGGTGCATAACCATCGGTTGCATTGATGAATACATACAATGATTTGTACCGCTTTCCATCATAACTTATTTTAAATACAGCCGACTTGGCACTTGATAAACCGTTACCAGCAGCTATGCCATATAAGTAGCCATCTTGGCCATCAATCACATCTACACCCTGCCCCCAGCTTTGCATAAACTCTTTTTTAGATGAATAATTAGTACCATCAGTGTTCATGGTAAACACCAATCCTTTTGCCAATGGGTCTATACCATAAGCGGTGGTGCCAATCAAGCGTTCCTGTGATTTTACTTGTAACAACAATGTAATGCAGTAAACAAAAAATAATACTTTTTTCATAATGGGAAGCTTTAGTTTATGCTAAGCGTTTAATAAAACAATTATATCCAGAAATTTTTAAAGAGGCTTTGTACAGTTTTTGAAAAAATTAAGTTTCAAGCAACCAAAAAATATTTTAATAGATTGATTTTCAATAGTTTAACAAGCAATTGGGATTTACCTTATTTTTAATCGCGTACACAACAATTGCAAACCATATGAGTTCCATTTTCAGCCTCATACATTCACTTACCCCTTCAGAAAAAAGGTATTTTAAACTCTATGCACAAAGGCAGGTGCAAGGAAGAAACGCCAACTATTTAAAACTATTTGAAGCCATTAATAACCAAGAAAATTATGATGAAGATGAATTGCTGAAAAGGTTTAGGAAGGAAACTTTCGTAAAGCAATTTAGTGTAGCAAAGAACTATTTGTTTAGTATGCTATTGAAAAGCTTACAAGAATATAATGAAGAAAACTTTATTGAATGGAAGATTAGAAACCTGTTCCTTCAAGTAAAAATATTAGCTAGCAAAGGGCTTGATACAGATGCAGCAAGGCTTATAAAAAAAACAAAGGAACTAGCAATGCAGTATGAATACTACCATGTAATTATGGATGTGCTGCATATTGAAAAATACCTCTTTGGTAATTTCAGAATTTATAAACAAACTAGTGATGTGTTTGCCGCAATTGTGGATGAAGATACATTTGCATTTAAAATGGCCGAGATACATAAAGATGTTGGTCTTGTATGGCATTACCTAACATTATTGGAACAGGATATAGGCAAAAAAACTTTTCAGCATATAAAAGAGGAAGCATCAAAATATGTGGCTGTTGAGTGTATGAAAGAAGAGCCGTCTATTTCTTACAATACAAAATTTCGGTACTATGCTTCTTGGAGTTTGTATTATAACCTCATTAACGACCAGCAGAAAAATTATGAATGTTGCAGACTTTGCATTTTGATTAGGGAGGAACAAATTGAAAAACAGCCTTTGCAAAAAATGGACCCATTAGCAAGTTATTATAATTTTTTAATTGCGTGTGAAAAGGTTAATCAATGGGAGAAGTTTGAATACTATTTGCTGAAGATAAAAGACTACGAAGCCCCAACTATTGAAGTAAATATTAGAAGGATGCACAATTATTGTTGGTGTGGATTAATGTATTACCTGCACTTGCAGGATTATAAAAAAGCAAACCAAATTGTAAAAGAATACAGTGTATTTTTTGTTGAGAAGAAAATAAAGTTTAGAAAGGATTTTAAAGTTTACATAGAAGCAGCCTGTGGCTTGACTTGTTTCTTAAACAAGCAATACAAGGAAGCCTTATACTGGTGGAGCGATATTTTAAACAATACACCAGAACAAGTAGAACTTCGGTCACAAGGGGCTGTGAGATTGTATTTGATGATGCTACATTGTGAATTAGAAACAACTGGCATTATGGAATATTTGGCACAACAATCAAAATCATTTTTGAAGCAAACGGCTTTATGGAATGAGCCTGAAAAATTATTTGTGAAGGGAATAGTTAATATTTCAACTATCAACAACAAGAGAGAGAGAGTAACAGCTTTTGAAAAATTAAACCAGCAATTGAATGACATTCCAATATCTATTTCAGGCAATGCCTTGAATAAGTTTATATTTAATTGGTTGAAACAAAAAGCTGTAGGTATTTAAAATTCTTTCAAGCTTTTTCTTTTGAAGTTGGTTTTTTAGTTGATGTATTTTAGCAGTATAACTATTTAATCTTGCTACAGGCATAGCAAACAATTTAATGTAAAATTAGAAACGGTTGATACGTATTGAATTTACATTTAATAAAAAAATTAATATAACTTTTGATTAGTAAGCCCTCCTACGCACAATAGTAACCACTTGCGACTTAAAAATGAAGGCTGATATTTTAAAACCTACTCATCATCAAATATGTGTTCGTATTGCTGCAAAAACCTAAACGTAAAGAAAATATGTACCAATAGTAAAATAGCATACGTGAGCATAAAATACAATACACCTTTAATAAGTTTTTCGAAATTCTGCGGTGTTAGTCCTTGTACTTGCTGTTGTGTTGAAATAGCTTGTTTATAAAATTGTTGCATTATTTCTGGTTGCAGCAACAATGTTACAAATTGAAACAAACTAAGCATACAAAATACAAGGCTTACAATGCCATTTACACGAATCCAGTGCTTTAAAGATGGGCTGATGGACTTGGCTTGTTGAATACCTTTGTTTAAAAAACGAAAACTTGCAAACACATAAATAACGGTGCAGCTTAACATAAAAACAGGTAGCAAAGCAGCCAAATTACCAAGCGATGCCACAAGCATAAATAATGCCATTAACCCAAATAAGGCTTCAATTGGTAATAATATAAACGTTAGTATTCTATAAATTTTCAACCCTAGCATAATTACCATTTAAGGGCTGCAAGATGCGGTTATTTTAAATACAATTATTGATATAAACACTTACAATGCTGTTTTTTTGGATGTGAGCGGATATTAATTGCCTTATATCAAAATCATTAGAAAGCGAAATCAGTGAAAACTTTATTCAACCCTTATCATTCGTATTCCCATCCAACCGTTACACATAAGAGAAAAAACTTTGCCCAATCAAATTACTAAAGGCGGCTAATTCTGTTTTAATATCATCAAAAAACTCTTGTAAGTTATCTCTGTTTAAGGTATCAAAATCTGTATATTCTACTTTACTTAACAACCTACCAAAGCGTTTAATAATGGCATCTTTATCCTCTGTATTGTTCTCTTGCAACACATCTACTAAATACTTTGAGGTGCGGCTTAGCGAGTACAAAACACTCCGCGTAAAATTTTTATTAAACACTACTTGGTGCAAGGCATTCTCGTTGTGACCAGTGCTGCGGTAGGTTTTTAAATGTAGTTCGTAGCCAGATAACGCTAACAACATCGGTCGCCATTGTAATATGTTTTTTTCTTCATCCATTTTATAATCTATGAAGCTAAAAAATTTATCTACTACTTCGATGGTTATAAAACAACGCTCAATATATCTACCCAAATTCATAAAACTCCAACCCAAACCACGAGGCATGGTAGTATCTGTAACACCATTGTATAAAATACTTTCTTTACTAAAATTATCAACCAATTCTAAGGCTTCGTAGCCCTTTAATTTATCAGCTAAATTAGGAGCATTAACAGCGTGATACATACCATTAACTTGTTCCCAAACTTCTTTGGTGATATTGTCTTGAATAGCACGTGCATTTTCTCTTGCCTTACCCAATACCATTTTTAGCGAGCCGGGATTGCCAGTATTAAACAGTAGTTCGGTTAAAGCCGCTTCTGTATCAAACTTCATTGTTTCAATTGTTGCTTCATTACAATTAGAAAATATTTGTAAAATATGCTGCCAACTTAAATTATTGGTAACGCCCTTATCAAACATTAAAATATAGTTGGTCATGGTGCAACGCAACAAGCCATCTGCACGTTCCATATAACGGTTGGTCCAAAACAATGAATCTGCAATTCTACTAAGCATAGTTATTTGTTTGATGTTTCACGCAAAGCACACTAAGAAGGCAAAGTGCACTAAGTTTTTT
Source organism: Chitinophagales bacterium (assembly GCA_038327865.1). Classification (GTDB taxonomy): domain Bacteria; phylum Bacteroidota; class Bacteroidia; order Chitinophagales; family Chitinophagaceae; genus Parasediminibacterium. The sequence goes on from JBBQLL010000010.1 coordinate 48,624, forward strand.
AAAGTTTAAAAAAGCATGCAAAGTTTATAAGTATAATTTTTCTTTGTTTCGCAATATCCTTGGCATTTTTTGTGAGAAAGGGTTTTTACTCTATCACCCAAGTATCTTTACTACCACCACCTTGCGATGAGTTTACTACCAAGCTTCCTTCACGCAAAGCCACACGGGTGAGGCCACCAGGTACAATCTGTACACCCTCGGGGCCACACAAAGCATACGGCCGTAAGTCCACATGACGCGGCACAAACTTGCCATCTATAAAACATGGCACGGTAGATAATTTAATAATTGGCTGGGCAATAAAACCACGAGGATCTGCCTCTACTGCTACCATAAAATCGTCTATTTCTTTTTCGGTGGCGCTGTTGCCCATTAACATGCCATAACCACCAGATTGATTGGTACGTTTAATCACCATTTTGGTAATGTTTTCAAACACATATTTTCTTAGTTCATCATCACCCAATTGGTAAGTAGGCACGTTTGGCAAAATTGGCTCTTCATTCAAATAATATTTAATCATTGCAGGCACATAACAGTATACCGCTTTATCGTCGGCTACACCGTTACCCAACGCATTTACTATGGCTACATTACCTTTTCGATAAGCACTAATTAAGCCTGGTACACCTAATAAACTATCTTTTCTAAATACCATTGGGTCTAAAAATTCATCATCAACCCTACGGTAAATAACATGCACTTGTTTTAAGCCATTGGTAGTTTTAGTATATACTTTATAATTTTCAACTATTAAATCGCGACCTTCAACTAAATCGATGCCCATACTTCTAGCTAAAAATGTATGCTCGTAATAAGCCGAATTAAATACACCTGGTGTAAGCAATACTACATTAGGATTGCTTAGTTGACTTGGTGCTAATTGTAATAAAATTTGATGTAGTAACAGCGGATAATTCATTACCATTTTAACTTTACTACCATATAATAAATCTGGAAACAAGCGCTTGGTAACTTCTCTATTTTCAAGCATATAGCTTACGCCGCTAGGAGTGCGTAGATTATCCTCTAAAATGTAAAACGTACCATCATCACCCCGTATTAAATCGATACCGCTAATATGTATATAAATATCGTGCGGTACTTTTATACCAATTACTTCACGGATAAAGTGTGGGCAGCTTTCTACTAGTTCTCTTGGTACTATGCCATCGTTTAAAATATTTTGCTCGTTATACACATCTTTTAAAAACATATTTAACGCTTTTAAGCGCTGCTTAATGCCTTTTTCAACATGGTTCCATTCTGCGGAGGTAATAATACGCGGGATTATATCAAAAGGGAAGATGCGTTCGATGCCTGCATTATCGCTATAAACTGTAAATGTGATGCCTTGGTTCATAAACAAGTCACTGGCCAGTTTATCTTTCTGGTGCAACGCTTCTACTGGTAAATCTTTTAAGGCTTCAAACACTTTGGCATATTGCTCTCTAGTAGATGAGCCGTTATTCATCTCGTCCCAAATACCTGGTTGGGTTATATATTGTTGCCATAATTCAGCACTGTTTATCATAGTATAAAGCAAAGATTTGGTACAGTAAGTAGATAGAAATCCCAGAAAATATGACAGCAGTAGTTAGTGGTTGTAATATAGGTATAAAAATGATTGCGGTGGAAATGTGTGGGAAATATTTTTTAGTTTTTTAGCGAAATATTTGATTTTTTCTATCTTATGTTTAATATTACATAAACAATTATTTATGAGAGCATCTTCTATAGTCCTTATAGTAATTATGTTACTTGCTTGTAACTCAGAAATAGAAATTAAAAAAAATAATTCAATACATTCTAACGAAATTAAAATTGTACCAGATTGCAACGTTGCCTTAAAATTCATAAATGATTATGCTGAATTTTGTTCGCCCAAAACACCGCTAATATCTGATACGAATTGGATAGAAAATAATGTATTGCTTACTGATAATTTTAAAACTAGGTATAAAAACCTATTGGACTCGGCAGATAAAATAGACTCTGAATTAGGTTTGGATTTTGACCCTATTTTTGAGGCACAGGACTTTCCAGATAAAGGTTTTGAACTAATTAATTGTGATAATGAAACCGGCTATGTTACAGTAAGAGGAAAAGACTGGAAAAACTTTGTTTTAGTTTTAAAATTGGGTTTGCAAGGAAATAAATGGCTCGTTGACGGTTCGGGGGTAATTAATATTCCTGTTAACAAAAGAGCTAAAAGATAAACCAAGAAAGTATAATAGTAATATTAGGATTACTATTATATCGCATAGTATAAAAAAGCCCATTAGCATTTGCTAACAAGCTTTGAAAATAAGTATCAGTAATTTATTATAGAGCTAAATGGCTTCAACCCTTTTCTATGTGCCTAATGTTTCTATGTGGTGAAAATTCTATTTCACATCCAATTTAATCTGCAACTCCACCAATTGCTTTTCATCAATAGTGCTTGGTGCGTCAATCATTACATCTCTACCGCTATTGTTTTTAGGGAAAGCAATAAAATCACGGATGCTTTCGCTACCGCCAAGAATAGCACACAATCTATCAAAGCCAAAAGCTAAACCGCCATGTGGTGGTGCACCATATTCAAACGCACCTAGTAAAAAGCCAAATTTATGGTTCGCTTCTTCTTCTGTCATACCAAGGGCTGCAAACATTTTCTCTTGCAATTCACGTTGAAAAATACGAATAGAACCGCCACCAATTTCATTGCCATTTAATACCAAGTCGTAAGCATTGGCTTTAATATTACTATAAGGATGTTCTAGGTATTTAGTAGCATCTTCAATAGCTGGATTGTTGTTAATCATCACTTCAATATGATCTGGTTTTGGTGATGTAAATGGATGGTGACGCGCTACCCAACGGTTATCTTCTTCTGCGTATTCAAACAATGGAAAATCCAACACCCACAACAATTTAAACTCAGTGTTTTTACGTAAGCCTAAACGCGTCGCTAATTCCATACGCAAATCGCTTGTCGCTTTACGTGTACGTTCTTCAGCACCTGCCAATATCAAAATCAAGTCGCCAGCTGCTGCATTAGTAGCTGCTGCAATGGCTTTTAATTTGTCTTCACTGTAAAATTTATCGACACTACTTTTAAAAGTACCATCAATATTACACTTTATAAATACCAAGCCCTTCATGCCAATTTGAGGACGTTTTACCCACTCAACTAATTCATCAGTTTGCTTGCGTGTGTATTCGCTACAACCCTTTGCTGCAATGGCTAACACCGTTTCAGCATCGTCAAATACACCAAAGCCTGCACCACTAATCAGGTTACTAATATTTTCTTTTGTAGAAAATGTATGTTGTGGGAATTTCAGGTTAGCAATCTTCATGTCAAAACGAATATCTGGCTTGTCGTTACCATAAGTCCACATCGCTTCTTCCCAAGTGGTGCGTTGTACTATTTCGTTGTAATCAATACCTTTTACATCTTTAAAAATGCGTTTTACTAAACCTTCAAACATTTGTAAAATATCTTCTTGCTCTACAAAAGCCATTTCGCAATCTATTTGTGTAAATTCTGGTTGGCGGTCGGCTCTTAAATCCTCATCTCTAAAGCATTTTACAATTTGATAGTAACGGTCGTAACCACTTACCATCAGCAATTGTTTAAAGGTTTGTGGGCTTTGAGGCAAGGCATAAAATTGACCACCATTCATGCGGCTTGGGACCACAAAATCTCTGGCACCTTCTGGGGTTGATTTTATTAAAAATGGTGTTTCAATATCCATGAAACCATTTTCGTGCATATAATTTCTGGTGCTTCTACCAACAGCGTAGCGTAGCTCTAAATTCTTTTTTACAGTGTTACGTCTAAGGTCTAGGTAACGGTATTTCATGCGTAATTCGTCACCACCATCGGTATCATCTTCTATTTTAAAAGGCGGTACTTCGCTTTTGTTCAATATCTTAAAACTAGTAACAGTAATTTCAATATCACCAGTAGGTATTTTGGTAGTTTTATTGCTGCGCTCGTTTACTTTTCCTATTGCTTGAATTACAAATTCACGTCCTAGAGGATTGGCGTCTAATTGACTATTTAAAGCTTCGCTAAATAATAATTGTGTAATACCATAACGGTCACGCAAATCCACAAACGTAATGCTCCCAAATTTTCTCACTGTCTGCACCCAACCAGCTAAAGTTACTGTTTGGTTAGCTTGATCTATTCTCAATTCGCCACAGGTATGCGTTCTGTACATGATAGGTATTTTTTGAGCGGCAAATATAACATAGCCCACGGTTTAAACCGTGGGCTATGATTTGAACTCTAATATCTTAGAAGAAAACTATTTCGATGTATTCCAATCTTTGCCAAAAACACGACGTAGTGTTGTAGATGTTCTTGCAGCAGCGTTAGTACGAATATTAATTTCTTGTTCCTCTATTTTTTTGAACATTTGGTTGGTAATCATAATGGCTAATATATTATCTAGCCCTATATTTAATTTCGCTTTACTACCTAATATTACTTTTACAGGTGCTATTATTTTATCCCATTCTTGGGCAATTTTATAATCGTTTAAAGCCGTACGCATAATTGGTGCAACAGCATTTCGCAATGTGTCGCCAACGCTTCTACGTAAATAATCTGTTGCAGATGTACCACCATTTTTTACAATGCTTATGGCATCTCTAATGGTAATTTGTTTAATGCCGTTTACAAATATTGGTGCCGATCTTGTAACGGTTTCTGTAGCTGCATTATCTAGCGTTGTAGTAAATTTATTTAACTGTGATGTTAAGCCTAATTGATCCATTGTTCTTACCACTCCTTGTAAGTTTTCGGGCAATATGGCTGCCAACAAAACATCCCTACTAAACGAACCTTTTTGGCCTAAGGTGGCGGTACCGTTTTGGCTACCAATAAGTAATGCTTCACGAATGGCATTGGCAGCATCTGCCTCAGATAATAAATTGCTAGCTATCCCTTTTAAAGAGTCGCAACTACTAAATAAACAGGTGCTGACTAATAATAAAGAGTAAATAATTTTTTTCATGGTTGATGTTTTATTTGTTGATTGTATGCAATGAACGTGCCTTAAATTAATGTGCAGATTTGATAGTGTGCAGGTATACAAATGTGTAAAATTATAAATATGAAGATGTGAAAATGTGTTTATGGTTATTTTTTGTTCCTAAACTAGCCCTGATTGAAGTGTAAAGCCCACTGTGCAGCGAAGCGAAACGAGGACTTGGAACGAAAAGCAGGACTGTTGCTTGGATATGTTGTAAAGTATGGCAACAAAATTTTTTTTAACCACAAATGATACATCTATAAAACTTTTGAAGCTTATTTTTACAGCCTTAATTATGACCTCTACTACTACAACATCATCACCAAAACAAATACGGATTGCTGTTGGAGTGTTCTTTTTTGTATCGGGGTTTGGGTTTTCTACATGGGCTAGCCGTATACCAACTTTGCAACAAAAGCTACATTTTAACGATGCACAACTAGGTACAACTTTGTTTGCAATGCCTTTGGGCTTAATGCTTACACTACCCATAACAAGTTTGCTCTTAAATAAATATAGTAGCCGTTATATAATGCTTGGTGGCTCGTTGTTTTACAGTGTGTTGCTGTGTGTACTGGGTTTAGTAACCAATAGTTGGCAGTTTGTAATTGTTCTATTTTTGTTTGGGGCTTCTAGAAACTTGATGAATATTCCTGTAAATGCACAATCGGTTGGTGTGCAAGGGTTGTATCAAAAATCTATTATTTCTACGTTTCACGGTATTTGGAGTGTGTCTGGTTTTGTGGCCGCTGCCTTTAGTGGTTGGATGATTTCGAAGGATGTGCCTTTGGTTGGGCATTTTGCAATTGTAAGTGCTATTTGTGTTACAATGATGGTCATTTCTTTTAAGCATACTCTAAAAAATGATGTGAAAAAAGTTGTGGGAATAAAGCGTGCTATTTTTAATTTACCGGATAAACCCTTGTTGAAATTGGGGCTAATTGCTTTTGCATGTATGGCTTGCGAAGGTATTATGTACGATTGGAGCGGTATCTATTTTCATAAGGTGGTAAATGCCCCCAAAAACTTATTGGCATTGGGTTATATAGCTTTCACAAGCGCTACTTCTACTGGGCGTTTTATAGGCGATTGGACAATTAATAAAGTAGGGGTTAAAAAAGTTTTACAAGGTGGTAGCTGTTTAATTGCTAGTGGTTTGCTTGTTGCTATCGCATTTCCTTTTGTAATGGCAACTACTATTGGTTTCGTTTTGGTTGGCTTGGGGGTATCGTGCATTATTCCATTAATTATGGCATTAGCAGGTAAGTCTTCCACTAAATCGCCAGGAGTGGCCATTGCATCAGTTTCTACGGTAAGCTATTTTGGGTTTTTATTAGGGCCACCAATTATTGGTTATGTGGCAGAAATTGCTAACCTGCGATGGTCGTTTGCTATTGGTGTAGTGATGGCTTTATTGATGTTTGGATTAGTAAGTAAGGTTAAGATTAACAATTAATCGCCAACATTTACTTTACTTTCAACAAATTAGAAGTGTTTTGTAATTTTTTTATAAGTTGCAGCACGATAAAAAGCGTTTAAAAAATGGAAAAACAAAAAAGCTTTGTATGGAGTGAGAAAAGCGAACCACACAAACAACGTACACAAGAAATTATAAAGCTTCACCCAGAAATTAGAGATTTAATTGGGCGTAATCCTTATACGTTTTTAATTATTTTATTGTGTGTTGGTGTGCAATTGGCTTTGGCTTATTATCTACAAGATAAAAGTTGGTGGTTAGTTGTTGGTGCTGCTTATTTAATTGGTGCTTTTGCTTGCCACACTTTGTTTGTATGCATACACGAGTGTGCCCATAACTTAGTGTTTAAAAAGCGGCGGATGAACACTGTTGCTGGTATTATTGCTAACTTACCAATGGTGTTGCCAAGTGCGGTGTCTTTTCAAAAATATCATATTAAACACCATTCTTTTCAAGGTGTTGAAGAGTTAGATGGCGATATGCCTTACCATTGGGAAGCACGTTTAATTAATAACTCGGCTTTTGGAAAAGCAATATGGCTTTTGTTCTATCCATTGTTTCAAATGTTACGACCAGCAAGATTGAAAGAGATTTCTTTAATTGATGCTTGGACAGTTATCAATATTGTGGTAGAAGTAACTTTTATAGGCTTTTTGTTTTATTTTTTAGGGATAAAAGCCCTAATATTCTTATTAGCAAGTTTCTTCTTTTCTGTGGGTTTACATCCTCTAGGTGCAAGATGGGTGCAAGAACATTATTTAACACATGGTGAGCAAGAAACTAAAAGCTACTATGGGCCTTTAAACACCGTTAACTTAAATGTAGGTTACCATAATGAACACCATGATTTCCCCTCTATTCCTTGGAATAATTTACCAAAATTGAAGCAAATTGGTGGTATTTATTACGATTCATTACACAGTCATAAATCTTATACTATCCTATTATTTCAATTTTTATTTAGTAAAGAGTTGTCTGTATTTTCTCGTATGGCAAGGGCTAACCGTGGCAAAACAAAACTCAACGATTTAGATATGTACGATGTTGAAAAATCGAAAGTGATTTTGGCAGGGGAAGTTTAATAGGATTTTTAATAATAACAGAGCCGCTGAATTTTCAGCGGCTCTGTTGTTCCTGTCTTTCGGCAGTTAATAGTGTATATTTTTATTGGTCATCATTTGTAAAAAGCCCAACGATATAGGCGTCGCACACTGGAACAGTGGAATGTTTTTGGGCTTTTATTGAAGCAAGTAATTATTAATATCAAAAGGTATTAAAGTGTTATAAGTCCCTCTTGATGGATGTCTTGGATGTTGCTTTCCAGAAGTTTCCTTAACCTTTTCAATTTTCAACCATTTTACATTAAACGGTTTTATTCGTTCGTTTATATCTTTTAAGCAGTCAAAAAGATACTTCCTTTTTTTAATCGTTCCACCCCATGCAGCTAGTATTTCAATTTTCTCATAATTACCCAATATGTTTACAATGTAGTCAATATTAAGCTTGTGTAGTTCTTGATCAAATTTCTCTTCAGCATGCATGTCATTTGGATTTGTAGAAACTTGAGCATAGAGATTAAGCATGATAAAACTGTCATTTCCATTTTTCTCGGCATACTGCATAACCATTGTTATTGTTCTATCAGATTCTTCTTGATTTGCTTTACTAGGGTTTACACCTATTACAAAAAGGGGATTTTTGCCATTTTTACCAAGTATAAATCTTTCTTTTCCTTTTAATCCTTCTTGGTAAAGGTCAATCTTGTACTCAATTTTCTTTTTCATTCGTTTATCATTTTATTGTTTATATGTGCAATTCTAAAAAACAATTCGTTGGTAAGTCCAGCTACATTTCTTGCATCTTTCTCAGAAAATTTTTTATCCAAAAGTTGTAAATAATATTTGTAAGATGTATCAAGAACTAGCATGTATTCAGCCATTTGTTTTTCATTAATACTTGCTTCTGGCAAAGGAAACATATCAAAGAAATTGCCAGAATCATCATCTATTAAATAATTATCATCTATTAAATCATTATCATCTATTAAATCATCAACTTTTAGTGAATGCTCTTTAAAATTAAAATTATCTCCTTCTCTTTTAAAGAATTCAGTTTTAGCCTCAATAGAATTTATGAAATAGCAGGGGTGTCATCACTATCATCATTAACAGGTATAACCTCATACACTAGCTCACTAAAAATTATCTCTCTACCGAAAATATCTACTAAGTCAATTACAGTTGGTATTTCCAGTTCAGCAGAAAGCTTTTCACTAATTATTTTAATCAGCAAATCACCTTTGACTTTATTATCTGCAAAAAGCAGAATATCTGTTAGTAAATCGAAATTGCATATGAAGTCCCAATCAATTGAGATTTCATAATCGTCTTCATCAGGTAAAGCACCAAAAATTGTAACATTTGTACTTTCATCGAAAACGATTTGTCTAATCCTTATTTCGTATAAAAAATAGGGCTCGTTGACGTCATTATTATCCATTTCTATAATTGTTTGTCTCATGTTTTATATCTCTTCAAATATAATATTTTAAAACTGCTTTTCCAAAGATTAACTCGCTTTTTTTAGCCAAAAAATGTTCCCAATTCTGTTATTTTAGTAGGGGATTTAATGTCGTAAAACTTGCTGATATGCCAATTAAATCTACTATGCGGATAAACAAATTCGACTTGAATAAAGCCCTATGAATTCTCTTAATTTATAGCAACTACATACTGGATTTATAAATCCTTTTGAACATAAAAAATGCGAAGTCAAAAACTTCGCATAGTAAAAATAAAATCATAAAATCAACAACTCTACATATGCCCCTTTAAAAACGCAATAGTTTTAGCATGTGCATCTTCTGTGGCTGCTTTATTATAAACTGGGTTGCTTGGGTTTGCAAAACCATGACCAGCATCATAACGATTAACAGCTAAGTTTTTGCCAGCTTCTTTCATATTCTTTTCAAAAGCATCAACTGCTGCCGGAGGAATACCTTGGTCTTTATTTGCAAAAAAACCAATTACATCGCAATTAATGGTTTTTAAACGATTAATATCAGTTTCTGGTCTACCATAATACATCACACAGCCAGCCGCTTGCTTGCCTGCAAGTATAGTAGATTGTAAACTCCAACCACCACCAAAACACCAACCTACAGTATAAATTTTTGCTTTGGTACCAGCATAAGCTAAAGCACCTTTAACAATGCTTTCTAGTCTGGCAGATTTTGCACCTTGCATTAATTTCATGGCACTATCAGGCACACTGGCAACTTTACCATCGTACATATCTAGTGCTAAAATATTAACGTCACCCAATTCTTTCGCAAACGTTTCTGCTTCTTTTTTAATATTATCATTTAGGCCCCACCATTCTTGAATTACAAATAACCATTTGTTACTTTTCTTTTTGCTTTTAATAAAGTAACCTTGTGCATCTGCGCCTTCAGTTGCTTTAAAACTTACCATGCTACCAGTTGGGTTATCTAATTTGTAGTAAACTGGTGCCATGTGTAAGGCTGCAAAATTCGGATTAGCTGCGTCTAGCTGAATCTGATCTTTTGTTTGGTGGTAGCAAGCAATATAACCTTCACGGGATAAAAATGCTGGCTCAGTAGGCTTAAATGTGTAACTAAGTAAGGTGGCAGTGCCAAATGCAACAACAACAATTACTAATAATTTTTTCATGAGTTTATTTATTATTTAGATATAAAGTAACAGTATCTTTTTCAGCTTGTTCATTAATGTTATTACAATTTTTATAAGTGGCTTTTTTACTTTACGTTTGCTTGACTCCAATAGTGGGTTTTAAACCCGATAATCAGTCAATTTTAAGGACAACGCATTTCACACATAGCACAAAAAGTATAAAGTACACAAAGGATTTTAATGCGATGGTTTAACTATTTTAATAATATATCATTTGTGTCAGTTGTATCCTTTTTTGTTGTGAGAAACAAATATTTTAAGTAAATAATTATGGCAAAATACATTTTTGTTACCGGTGGCGTAACGAGCAGTTTGGGTAAAGGAATTATTGCAGCGAGTTTGGCAAAACTGTTGCAGGCAAGAGGTTTGACCGTTACAATTCAAAAATTAGATCCGTATATAAATGTAGACCCAGGCACTTTAAATCCATACGAACATGGTGAATGTTTTGTAACAGAAGATGGTGCAGAAACGGATTTGGACTTGGGCCACTACGAACGTTTTTTAAATAGTTATACCTCTCAAGCAAATAACGTAACTACGGGTAAAATTTATCAAACGGTAATAAATAAGGAACGTGCTGGCGACTTTTTGGGTAAAACGGTGCAGGTAATTCCGCATATTACTGATGAGATTAAACGCAGGATGTTGCTGCTGGGCAAAGGTGGCAAGTTTGATATTGTAATAACTGAAATTGGTGGTACGGTTGGTGATATTGAGAGTTTGCCATTTATTGAGGCAGTTCGTCAGTTGCAGTGGGAGCTGCCAGAAGATAGGGTAATGGTAATTCATTTAACGCTTGTGCCTTACTTAAAGGCTGCCAAAGAACTTAAAACAAAACCTACACAACATAGCGTGAAATTATTAAGTGAAAATGGTGTTCACCCAGATGTATTGGTTTGTAGAACTGAGGAGCCTTTAGGTAACGATATAAAAAGGAAGATTGCCTTGTTTTGTAATGTAAAGCAAGAGGCGGTTATTGAAGCCATGGATGCAAGTACCATTTACGAAGTACCAATGTTGATGCTACGTGAAAAACTAGATTTGATATGCTTGAAAAAATTAAATATTACCGAATATACCGAGCCAAATTTGGATAAATGGAAAGCGTATTTAGATAAGTTGAAATACCCAAAAAGTAAGGTTACAGTTGGCTTGATTGGTAAGTATATTGAACTACAAGACGCCTATAAATCTATTTTAGAAAGTTTTATACATGCTGGCGCCATGAACGAGGTGAAAGTTCAGGTGGTAAACGTACACAGCGAATTTATTACACATGACAATGTAGCTGAAAAATTAGAAGGGTTAGATGGCTTGTTAGTTGCACCAGGTTTTGGTAATAGAGGTATTGATGGTAAGATAATTGCAGTACAGTATGCCCGTGAAAATGGTTTGCCGTTTTTTGGAATTTGCCTAGGTATGCAAATGGCTGTAATTGAATATGGTAGAAATATTTTGGGTTTAAAAGATGCGCACTCAACAGAGATGGATGCAAATACTACCAACCCTGTTATTAATATGATGGAGGAACAAAAGAAAATTAAAATGATGGGTGGCACAATGCGTTTAGGTTCTTATCCATGCGAAATAACCAAAGGCTCGTTGGCACATGAAATTTATGGCGAAACTACCATTAACGAACGTCACCGTCACCGTTATGAGTTTAATAACGACTACTTAGAGCAGTTTCAAGCAAATGGTATGATTACTTCTGGTATTAATACTGATACTGGTTTGGTAGAAATTATTGAGTTGCCAAATCATCCATTTTTTATTGGAGTACAATATCACCCAGAGCTAAAAAGTACAGTAGAAAGGCCCGCGCCATTGTTTGTAAGTTTTATTGGTGCGGCCAAAGTATACAACGAGAAAAAGGGCAGCTTAAAATCGGCAGCGTTACATGATGCGTTGATTTAATCTGTGAAAGAAAATAGTAATATAAAGTGAGAATGCGAAGCCAAAAACTTCGCATTTTTGCTTTATGTAAAATCTAATATTGATACCCAGTACGAGATTAAAATATAGTTGGCTTTGCTTATTCTGAAATGCTTAAAGTGTAGCAGTTTTAAATGTCGCTTGACAAACAGTTTTGTGTGTTTCATTTACATTGTCACTACTAAGAAGCTGTAAATTATTTAGCCGAAAGTCTACTGACAAAGCATAAGGTTGTAGCGTTACAAAACTTGTAAATTCTTTAGAACGATGTACCTCAAAGAAAAGTACAAAAAACTTAGCTTTTTACCGATTAGACTATGCTGTAACAATCCTAATTATTTTTGCCAATATGCATAGCGTGAAATTGTATTTAGTTGGAGATTTCTGCCATCCCAAGTTTGTTGTTTTAACAATACGTTTGGGTAGACTTTGCCAATATAATAAATATTTTTCTTCTCAACATCTAGCATTACAGTTATTTTCCAGCTAGGTGTTTTAGCAATGTCGGTTGCGCCATCTTCTACCGAAAAAGTAGCGTTAAAAGTTTTTAGCTTGCCTACCTTATTACTAATTTGAGATTCTAACACTGTAGCTTCAAAACGTAAGCCCGCTTTAAAATTTAAACTTCTTAATGTGTAATTTAATTGATCTTCAAATAAAATATTGTTATCAATTTCTTTTTTCCCGTCTCCTTCATTATCCCAATACGAATGATATGTGAGGGTTAAATTTTTACCATTTGCTAAATATTCTTTAAAAGTATTGCCACACCACTCTTGCGAACCATTGGTCATTTTTGTGATAGCCCATGGTGTGTTAAAATTTAAAAAAATAGACGTTAAAAAATGATATGGGTAATTGTCTGTAGGGATATTACAAAAAGCGTTGACCTTCATTACTTTAAACAAATCCTTTCGATTATAATCGTCTGTTTTAACTGTAAATGCTTTATTAAAATCTTCGGCAACGGCAATATAGGTATAGTCAAAATCTCGCACCTTATTATAAATTTTTCTTTGTGCTTTATAAACGGCTACTTCTGCCAAACCATCATACCAAAATTTATTATTTGCCCATTCTTTATTAAAATATTTAGCAAAGTCAGGTTCTTTTTTAGCTTCATTAGAAGTTGGTGTATTTTCTCCTTTACATGAAGAAAATAAAATAACAAATAGTATTAAACTTAAATATTTCATATTTAGATTTTATTATGTACAAATTATTGTCAAAGATAATCGTTTGGGCAGCGTTTCTGACATGCACATTGCATTTATAGGATGAGATACTCAGGTGACAAAAGAGCGGAGTATTCATTACTTTTTTACCCACGTTTTATCTGTTTCATCAAAAACGTAGATATTGTTAGTAGACAAAAGGAGCAACTAATTTGAAACGATTCAAGGGTGGCACTAACAACTATTGCAAAACAGCCTAAATTTAAGATACAGATTGACATGGGTAAAACAAAAAATCCTGAAGCAATAACTTCAGGATTTTTTTATATTTTATGTTTTACGAACAACCAACAATCATTATCTAACAACTAATCTGGCTTTTTACCATCTAAAAATGTGTTGATGGCAGAGATTTGTGTGTTGTTATTTTCGTCTTTATTTACCGTGTATTTGCTATAAAAATTTTCAGCACTTGTAAATGCATTACCATACAAATCCATCTTTTGGCGAATGTAGGCTGGTACGGTTTCAAAGTCGTTGTTGCCATCATTGCTATTAATATTAAAGCTAAGGTTTCGTAGTTTTTGTATGCGTTCCTGTGCTCTACGGCGTTGGTCGCCTGCTTCATCAAGATCAGCATAGTCGATAGGCATAGCTGTAACGGCTGTTACTACTGGTACCTCGATTTTTTCGTGTAACTCAAAAGATGTTGGTTCTTCATCTTCTACCTCTTGCTTGGCATCAAACACAGGGGCTGTATATACGGGCACTGTGGTTAATGGTTCAGGTGTAGGAGCTTTTGGTTCTTCCTGTATCCATGCTGTAAAAGGTTTTGCCTGTGCATAAATATTAGATGGCTTGTTTAATATACCTGGTGCCAATGGCTTCTCAGTTATTACAAATTGCAAAATATCTTGGGTAGTTATTATTTCTTTTGGCACATCTACCGTTACTGGTTTTGGGGCGGCATATGCTTCTGGTATTGTTGTACTCAATTCAAAATGTAATATGCCATTGGCATCTTCTATCACTTCTTGTTCTTGCTGCTGTGGTAAGGTTGCTAAATATTTTTCGGTGGCAGATAGTATAGCAATTGGCTCGTCTACTACTGTTTCTTCTTGCATACGCGGTGCAAATGGGTCAACCTCTATAAATGGAATGGTTGCCTGCGGCAAAGGTGCAGGTAGGGTTAGTTTTTTCTCCTCACCTTCAACACCCAAGGTCATTACTATTTTTTCTGGTTGTGGTATTACTTTTTTGGCAACCACTGGTTTGGCAAATGGGTTTTTTGCATCAAAGCCAGTAGCTACTAGTGTAATGCCTATTTTTTTACCTAAGGCATTATCGTAACCCATACCAACAATCACATCGGTATCTTCGCCAGCTTGCATACGCAAATAGCTTAATATGGTTTCTGATTCGTCCATGGTACACTCATCATCGCCTTCTGCACTATTAATATTTATTAAAATCCACTTAGCACCTTTAATCTCACTATCGTTTAGTAGTGGTGATGATAAGGCTTCTTCTATAGCCATTTGTGCACGGTCTTCGCCTTCTACTTCTGCCTTGCCAAGTATAGCAACACCACCATTTTTCATTACAGTACAAACATCAGCAAAGTCTACAATAATATGTCCACGGCTGTTAATAATATCGGTAATACATTTTGCAGCAGTAGCTAACACGTTATCTGCCTTGCCAAATGCTTCACGCATTTTAAGATTGCCATATTGCATACGCAATTTATCGTTGCTTATAACCAACAGTGTATCTACATGAGGTTTTAATTGCTTAATTCCTTCTTCTGCTTGTGCCAACCTTCGTGGACCTTCAAAGCCAAAAGGTGTGGTAACAATACCAACCGTTAATATACCAAGCTCTTTACAAATCTGCGCAATAATAGGAGCTCCACCAGTACCGGTACCGCCACCCATACCAACAGTTATAAAAGCCATTTTGGTATTTACCTCTAGTATTTTTTTTATTTCTTCTAAACTTTCTTCGGTGGCTTTTTTGCCAACTTCTGGATTAGCACCTGCACCAAGCCCTTGGGTAAGGTATGGTCCTAATTGGATTTTATTAGGCACTTTACTTTGTTCAATTGCTTTTGCATCGGTATTGCAGACAATAAAATCTACACCCTCTATGTTTTGATTAAACATAAAGTTTACTGCATTGCTACCGCCACCACCAACACCAATTACTTTAATAATGGATGACTTTTGTTTAGGCAAATCAAAATGAATCATGTTTTAGGAATTACGGATTAGTAAAGTAAATGTCTCTATTATTGGATTTTGTTAGTTGCTTGTTGCTAATTTCCAGCAACCAGTAACTAGTAAACTATTTTATTATTTTATCTTCTTCTTCTTTAAATAAGTCTATCAAATTGTCTTTAAACTTATCCCAAAATTTAAGCTTGTTTCTTTCTTTAATTACGGCTTTTTCAACGGCAGCAACTAAGGGTTCTTGTGGGGCAATATTAGTAACAATATCAGCTTTTAAAACCTTTGGTACTTCTACCCTTTTAAAGGTTTCAGTAAACTGTTTGTATTGATGCTCGTAATCACTATAACCCTTTAATATTAAGCCAATACAGGTAGCATACATAGGCTTTTTCAGCTCATCAATATGATTGGGTGCCAAATGCTCGTTAGGCAAGCCAATACGTGCATTTAGACCAGTTGTATATTCGGTTAATTGAATTAAATGTTTTAGCTGAGAACCGCCCCCAGTAAGAATAACACCCCCATTTAATGAGCGCTGATCTAAGCCTATTTGCTTTAAATGATAGCTTACAAAATCTAGTATCTCACTCATACGTGCCTGTATAATTTGTGCTAGATTTTTAACACTAATTTCTTTTGCAGGCATTCCCTTTAAACCAGGAATGGTAATAAATGCATTGGCTTTTGCTTCATCTGCCAAGGCACTACCAAACTGAACTTTCATGGCTTCGGCTTGGCTTTTTAAAACGCCCAAACCTAAACGGATATCGTTAGTAATGTTTTCACCACCAAAAGGTATTACGGCAGTATGCTTTAAAATACCTTCATAAAAAACTGCCAAATCGCTTGTGCCGCCACCAATATCTAAAATGGCCACGCCTGCTTCCATATCAATATCACTCATTACAGAACTGGCACTAGCAAGGGGTTGCAACACCAAATCTTTTGTAGTAAGCGAGCTTCTATTTACCGCACGTTTAATATTTTTAATGGCATTTCTATCGCCAGTAATAATGTGAAAATTAGCTCCAACCTTTACACCATTATAGCCAACGGGGTCTTTAATATTTTGGATATTATCTACATGAAACTCTTGCGGAATTACCTCGATAATTTCATCGCCAGCAGGTATAAATGTTTTGCGTTGATTGCTTATCAATTGGTCAATCTCGCTGCGTTGAATTTCTGTTTCTGCATCTTGACGCACCATATCGCCACGGGTTTGCAAGCTTTTAATATGATGACCAGCAATACCAACATATACCTCCGTTATTTCTAACTCAGGGTTGCTTTCGTAACAGTTTTGTAATGCTTGGTGAATAGCCTTAATAGTTTGGTCAATATTCAGCACCTGACCATGTTGAACACCATTGCTATTGGCACGGCCAAAACCTAGAATCTCTAATTTACCATACTCGTTTTTACGACCAGCAATGGCTGCAATTTTTGTTGTTCCAATATCCAATCCTACAATAATCGGTGCCTCGTTGTTAGTCATAAAATATTTTATTTATTGTGTCTACTTTTATTTTTGTTATCTCTTTACTGGTTTTTCTATGTCTATTTTAACAATAAAAATTATTTTTCACCTGTATTATCACGGTTTATTTAGGCTTCATTATAGCCTTTGGCTTTGCAGCAATTGGCTTCTTCATTATTGATAACGAATTTGTTTTACTTTTATTATTATTTAATTTATTATCTGGTAATTTTTTTTTGGTTAATAGTTTAGTAACTTGTTTTTCTGATTTTTTTGCATCAATAGTTACCAAGGTTTGTTTTGCTATATCTGCCGAATCTGGAATCGTTGCAACAGTACCTTGCATGGTTTGTAATAGCATTTCTTTAGCTTTTGCAGAGTCTACCAACACCTTAGCTGTACCTGTTTTTACTGCCACTATTTGATTAGTGTATTGTACATCTAACTTCTCGTAGGTATTAATACCGTTTTGAAGCCACGCTTTTTTATAAAATGCAAATAAGCGTTTAAATTTTTTATCAATATCGTCTACGGTACCAAAAACAATAATTTGGTCGCCTATGGTTGGTACAATTTCAAAAGTAGCTTGTGGTGTAATGGCAATTTGTGCCGTTTGTGCCATCCAAAAGCTATCTGCTAAAATATATTTACCCATTGCAACAACACTTTGCAACAACAAACTATCTGGCTTTGCCAAATTAGCTCTATCGCTAGGAAAGTTGGTAAACATGGGTACTCTTGCACTTAACTTTTCGCTTAATGGCAACCGCAACCCTGCACTATCAACATAGAAAGAACTGCCTTGCATTGTAAATAGTCTAGCTATCGGTTGACGCTCGGTAATGATGATTTGTAGCACTTGCTTATTATCAAAATACAATTCAGCATTTTTAACCCAAGGTGTCGTTTCTAAAGCTGATTCGGTTGCTCGTAAATCAATATCCTTTATAGGCTTGTTGGTTATTACGGCATTACTATTTATCATGTCTAATACATCATTTTCATCAATAAATAAATGCTCATCTACCCCCAAAATTTCAACTTTAACGCCTGTGCAAACCTTATGGCTTTTTTGCTGCATGGCTGCCCCGAACAATACAATTGTACCTGCCCCAACCAGCAGCCATATTACTTGTATTATTTTCTTTTTCCAGTTCATTATTTATACTTAAAACTTATACATTTTTTTAATACTATTATTAAAAATTCGCTTCCAATATGTCTTTTACAGGTTGTAACAATGCATCAATATCGCCAGCACCAGCCATGACTAGTAATTCAGGATTGGCACTTTTAACCCAATGCAGCATGGCTTCCTTACTTAATACCTGCTTGTTAGTAAGCGTCATTTTATTTAAAACCATGTCGCTTGTAACCCCTTGCATTGGTAACTCCCTTGCAGGATAAATAGGCAATAAAATAACTTCATCAGCGTGGCTTAGACTTTCTGCAAATGCATCGGCCAAATCGCTGGTTCTACTAAATAAATGTGGCTGAAAAACCAATGTTAATTTTTTATTGGCATACAAACTACGCACCCCAGAAATTAATGCCGTTAACTCTGTTGGATGATGGGCATAATCATCAATTAATACATGCGTATCATTTTTTAATATATATTCAAATCTCCGCTTTACACCTTTAAAGTCAGCCACTGCTAATCGTATTTTTTCATCTGCTATTTTTAAATATTTAGCAACACTTATGGCAACTATACAATTCTCAATATTGTGCAAGCCACCCATGTGCAAAACCATATTTCTAACCGCCCAATATTGGTTAATCACATCAAATTTGTAACTTCCATTTTCTACTTGTAAGTTAGCCACATGTACATCTGCACCAATATCGTTTAAGCTGTAAGTACAATGGTCTGCCACAGTAAATTCGTTAGCCCTTGTAAGTCCGTATTTAGTAATTAAACAACCCCCTTCTTTAACTTTTTGAGAAAACTGAATAAAGGCATTTTCAACTTCTTCAGCTGTACCATAAATATCTAAATGGTCTGCATCCATTGATGTGATGATGGCTATATCTGGACTTAATTTTAAAAAACTTCTATCATATTCATCTGCTTCTACCACCACCACATTGTTATCGCTGCTCCAAAAATTAGTATTGTAGTTAGCCGCAATGCCACCTAAAAAAGCATTACAGCCATAGCCTGAATGTCTTAGAATATGTGCAATCATTGAGGTGGTAGTGGTTTTACCATGTGTGCCAGCAATACAAATATTAAAAGAGCTTTCGCTAATCCATTGCAACACATCACTTCGTTTTACAACCTTATACCCATGTGTTTGATAATACACTAGCTCTGCATGATTAGCAGGTATTGCTGGTGTGTACACAACAGCGTCTACATCTTTAGGTATTGCATTTATATCTTCGTTGTAATGAATAGCAATACCGCTGTCTTCTAATGCTTTTGTTAATGTTGTTTGGGTTTTATCGTAGCCACTAACTACCACATTTTTAGAATGAAAATATCTTGCTAGCGCACTCATACCAATGCCCCCAATACCAATGAAGTAGATTTTTTGTATTTGATTGATACTGGTCATGGTTATATACTTGATAAGATTTGAGTGGCAATTACTTCATCAGCATTTTTAATAGCTAAGGCACTTATATTTTGTTGTAATACTTTTTGTAATAAGTCATTTTTACTCAATTCTAAAACAGTGTTTACTAAGGTCTCATTTACATTATTATCTTTTACCAACAAAGCAGCTTGTTTATTTACCAACACCATTGCATTAGCTGTTTGATGATCTTCGGCTGCAAAAGGATACGGAACAAATACGGTTGGCTTGCCAGACACACCTAATTCTGTTACTGCCATTGCACCTGCCCTACTTACTACCACATCTGCTGCTGCATAACCCATTTCCATTTTTGTAATAAACTCACCAACCCAAATATTTTGTTTGCCTTGGGCGATAGTTTTATAATGACTAGCATTTGTGTTGCCAGTTTGCCAAATTAATTGCAAGCCTTGCTGAACAAAGATGTCAATACGATTTGCAATAGCTTCATTAATACTTTTTGCCCCAAGACTACCGCCAACTACCAATATTGTTTTTTTATTCTCATCCAATCCAAAAAAATGTAATGCTTCGGTTTTTGAAATAGTTGACTGTGCAATAGAAGCTCTAACTGGATTGCCAGTAATAATAATTTTATTAGCAGGAAAAAATTGATCCATACCATCGCTTGCTACAAAAATTTTAGTCGCATTTTTACCTAGTATCCTATTGGCTTTACCAGCAAAAGAATTACTCTCGTGTATAAAAGTTGGAATGCCCTTGCTTTGTGCAAAACGCAAAACAGGAAAGCTAGAATAGCCACCAACACCTACAATAGCAGTAGGCTTAAACTGATTAATAATACTGCGTACCTGAAGAAAACTTTTAATAATCTTAAAAGGAAGTGTACTATTTTTTAGGAATGAACTTCTATTGAAACCCGCAATGGTTAAACCTTTGATGGGATAGCCAGCTTGTGGCACTTTTTCCATTTCCATTTTACCTTCTGCACCTATAAATAAAATATCAGCATCAGGTTGCAGTTTTTTTATAGCATTAGCTATGGCTATGGCCGGAAAAATATGCCCGCCAGTACCGCCGCCCGCAATGATGATTTTATTTGTCATTTGTTAATAGTCATTTAGTCAACTGTTCATTAAAGTATCTAACCCTACAAGTGTGCGACGCAACGATGTTACATGCTTGTTATACTACTGGTTACCAAATTATTTTCCTCATTTGTAGCTACCACTTGCGGCTGCAAATGATCTACTTGTGGTATTGGTTCTTTACCCTCTGTTATCTCTACATTTCGTGCGACACTTAAAATAATACCAATGGCCATACAAGTAAATAAAAACGAACTACCACCCATACTTACCAATGGCAACGTAACCCCGGTAACTGGAACAAGATTTACATTAACTGCCATATTTGCTAAAGCTTGTATTACAAGCGTGAAACTTAATGCCAGTGCAAGAAATGCCCCAAAAGCATAGGGACATTTCTTAAATATTTTAATACCTCTAAATAAAAAAACGAGATAAATAAGTATGATGATTGCACCACCTAATAAGCCATACTCTTCTATAATGATGGCGTAAATAAAATCGGAATAAGGATGTGGCAAAAAGTTACGCTGCCTACTATTTCCGGGGCCTAAGCCAACAAAAATACCACCATTGGCAATTGCAATTTTTGCTTGTTGTACTTGATAAGGCACTTCTTCGTTTTTGGCATACATAAAGTCTTGTACCCGCTTTATCCAAGTACCAATACGCCCTATACCAGCTACTTTTTCTGTAACAGTTTGTGTGGTTTTGACGGATGTAGTTTCTTTGTGTTTACCGTTGTACGTTACAGATGCCACTGCAATTAAAATAGCTATTGGAATAGCCGCAAGACCTATAACTAACAAAATATGTTTTACACTAACCCTTCCAATAAACATTAACAATAAAGACGTGGCACCAGTTAATAATGCTGTAGATAAATTTGCTGGAGCAATGAGCAAACAAATAATTGCAACGGGTACTATAATGGGAATAAAACCCTTGCGAAAATTTTTAATAATGTCTTGCTTTTTACTAAGCATCCGTGATATATACATAAACAAAGCCAACCTTGCAAAGTCGCTTGTTTGAACTGTCATATTAATAATAGGCAGCTTTATCCAACGGCTGCCTTCGTTAATTTTTGCACCAAAAAATAAAGTATAAATTAGTAATGGAATGGCCATTAAAAATAGTATCCATGCTACTTTGCTATAAATGGTATAATTAACCCTGTGTAAAAAATAAATCAATGCCAACCCAATCATCATAAAAGCAACCTGCTTAAACAAATACACTTCGTTATTGCCTTTATTCATTTTATAAGCCAAAGAGCCAGTGGCACTATACACCACTAATACAGAAATTAAGGCCAGCAACACAACAATACTCCAAATAAATTTATCGCCACGGGTACGCAAGGCCAATTGGCTTCGCATTCCTTGTACAGAAGGCATTTGAGAAAATAAAGTATCAGTATTTGTCATAGATGATTTTAGAAATAAGATATGCGATTTGAAATTGAGGAACGAATTATAAATCCCAAACTTCAAATTTCAAACTGGTTTTATAATTCTTTTACCGCCTCTTTAAATTGCTTACCCCTATCCTCATAGTTTTTAAATAAGTCGAAACTAGCACAAGCCGGACTTAATAATACTGCATCGCCTTTTGTTGCAACCCTAAAACAAGCTTTTACGCAATCTTGTGCATTGTCTGTTTCAATAATTGCAGGCACTTTGCTTTTAAATGCTGCGATGATTTTTTTATTATCCTTACCCATACAAACAATGGCCTTTACTTTTTCTTTTATTAAATCTTCTAGTAGGCCATAGTCATTACCCTTATCAACACCCCCTAATATTAATATAGTAGGCTTATTCATACTCTCTAACGCAAACCATGTACTATTTACATTAGTCGCTTTACTATCGTTAATAAACTCAACACCGCGTACCGATGCTACAAATTCATTACGATGTTCTAGACTTTGAAAGTCTGCAACAGCTTCTCTAATTTTTTCTTTTCTAATACCAATTGTGGTTGCTGCAATACCTGCTGCCATTGTGTTGTAGTTGTTGTGCTTACCTTTTAGGGCAAAATCGTAAATGCTCATGCTTACGCGTTCTTCTTGTATGCGAAGCATCATTTGATCGCCTTTAATGTAGCCGCCTTTTTTGATTTCGTGTTTCATTGAGAATGGTAGTGGGTTAGTATGTATGGTGAGGGTATCTAGTTTCTGAGTTATGATGTTATCATCATCGCAATAAATAAAATAGTCGCTACTGCTTTGATTTTGTATAATTTTAAACTTACTGTTGATATAGTTTTCAAACTGATAATTGTACCTATCTAAATGGTCTTCAGTAATATTCAATAGTATGGCAACATCAGGCTTAAATGTGTCTATATCATCTAACTGAAAAGAACTTATTTCTGCTATATACAATGGCTTTGGATCTTCTGCAATTTGCTTAGCAAAGGAATAACCAATATTGCCCACCAATGCTGCATCTAAGCCTGCAACTATACATATATGGTGTAGCAATGCTGTGGTGGTACTCTTGCCATTGCTACCTGTAATAGCAACAATTTTCGCATTGCCTTTAAATCTATAAGCCAATTCTATTTCGCTTATAACCTTTATACCATTGGCTCGTATGACTTTCATCATCTCATTCTTTTCAGGTATACCAGGACTTTTTACTATTTCATTTGCACTTAAAACTCTTGCTTCCGTATGCTGTCCTTCTTCAAATTCAATACCATTTGCAATAAGCTCTTTTTTATAATTTTCTTTTAATAACCCACCGTCGCTTAAAAACACATCATAGCCTTGTTGCTTGCCAAGTAAAGCAGCACCAACACCGCTTTCGCCCCCGCCTAATATGACTAATTTGTGTTCCATTTTTCTTAGTTAACGCGCTTTTTTAATTCTATGCAACTTCATTGTGTCACTCACTTGTACGCTTTGTGCTTTATGCAACCTTACTTACCTTATTTTCAACGTAACTATACTTGCTACCACTAACAACACGGTGATAATCCAAAAACGAATAGCAATTTTATTTTCGTGAAACCCCTTCTTTTGATAATGGTGGTGCAATGGGCTCATTAAGAAAACACGCCTTCCCTCACCATACTTTTTCTTGGTGTATTTAAAATAGCTTACTTGTATAATAACACTTAAATTCTCTATCAAAAACACACCGCAGAAAATAGGAATTAACCATTCTTTACGAACAATAACAGATAAGGATGCAATGATGCCACCTAGTGCAAGGCTACCAGTATCGCCCATGAAAACCTGTGCTGGATAAGCATTGTACCATAAAAATCCAATACATGCCCCTACAAATGCACCTACAAAAATAGATACCTCCCCAAGATTTGGTATATACATTACATTGAAATAATCGGCAAAAATGTAGTTGCCACTTACATATACAAACACACCAATACCTACACCAATAATGGCACTTACACCTGCGGCTAACCCATCTAAGCCATCTGTTAAATTAGCACCGTTTGATACAGCTGTAATAATGAGTGTAACAATAAGAATATATACAATCCACGTATACTTTTCTGCCCCTTTACCCATCCAGCTTATAAGTTTGCTATAGTTAAATTCATGATTTTTTATAAAAGGAATTGTGGTAATAGGTGTTTTTACTTTTACAAATTTTTTTTCAATACCATTTAATTTTCTTATAATAATGTTTGAATCTATTGTTAACCTCTCACCCAGCTGTAAGTCTGCTTGTGGTGATGTAAATATTTCTCTTTCAACTGTTACAGCATTACTGAAATAAAGGGTTGTACCAATAATAATACCCAACCCAACTTGACCAATTATTTTGGTAATACCCGCTAATCCATCGCTATCTTTTTTCTTATAAGTTTCGCCCTTTTGCAGTGCTATTTTTCTTGCACGTATTTTAAAAAAATCATCTAAAAAACCAATGACACCAAGCCATACAGTACAAAGTACCATTAAGCGGATGTACACTTTATCTAAATTTGCAAATAATAAAGTAGGTATTAAAATGCTTAGTAAAATAATAATACCCCCCATTGTTGGTGTACCTTTTTTTTGTGCTTGCCCTTCTAAACCAAGGTCTCTTACACTTTCGCCAATTTGCTTTTTTTGAAGAATTAAAATGATGCGTTTACCATAAACTGTGGCTATTAATAAAGACAACAAAACAGCCATCGCGATGCGAAAAGTTAAGTATTGAAATAACCCTGAACCAGGAATTTCAAATTGCTTATTTAGCCATGTAAATAAATGGTATAACATAATTTGTGTTATTTGTTGCCCGTTGTTTGATAGTTGTTAGTTGGCATATTAATCAACTGCCTACTAATAACTATCAACTTTTTATTTATCCATTAATTCAAAAATTGCACTCAGCACTTGCTTATCATCAAAAGGATACTTAATACCATTTATATCTTGATATTTCTCGTGCCCTTTACCTGCTATAAGTATGATGTCTTCTGAGTTTGCCAAAGACACTGCTACTTTAATTGCTTCCTTTCTATCCGCAATTATTAATGATTTTCGTCTCCCTGCACTATCTAATCCTTCCTCCATATCTTTTAAAATATCAGCGGCGTCTTCTGTTCGTGGATTATCGCTTGTAAGAATTACGCGGTTACTATAGCTACAAGCAGTTTGTGCCATAATAGGTCGCTTGGTTTTGTCTCTATCGCCACCACAACCTACCACTGTAATTACTTGCTCGTGACCCTTACGCAGCTTTTTTATGGTTGCCAAAACATTTTCTAGTGCATCAGGTGTGTGGGCATAATCTACAATACCAATAATCAATTGCTTACTTATTATATAGTCAAAACGACCTTCTGCACCAGTAAGCATACTTAACGCAGTAAGTACTTCATTTTTTTCTTCGCCTAAGCAAATAGCAGCACCATAAACGGCCAATAAATTATACGCATTAAACTCACCTATTAATCTAAAGTGCACTTCCATCTCATTAACAAGCATTTGCAAACCAGTAAGGGCATTATCTAATATTTTGCCTTTAAAATCAGCCATTGTTTTAAGGCTGTATGTATACTTTTTAGCTTGGCAATTTTGCAACATTACCTCACCACGTTTATCATCTATATTAGTTATTGCAAATGCATTAGACGGCAAATCATCAAAGAATTTTTTCTTAACTTTTATATACTCATCAAAAGTTTTATGATAGTCTAAATGGTCGTGCGTAATATTACTAAACAGCCCACCAGCAAAGCACAATGCTGTAATGCGATGTTGATGAATGGCATGGCTACTACATTCCATAAATACATGTGTGCAACCTTGCTCAACCATTACATGCAATAACCTATTTAAACTAACCGCATCTGGTGTGGTGTGTGTTGATGGAATAATATCATCTGCAATTTGATTTTGCACCGTACTTATTAACCCACATTTATACCCTAATTGGCTAAATAATTTAAAGAGTACAGTTGCAATAGTTGTTTTACCATTTGTACCAGTAATACCTACCAATTTTATTTTTAATGAAGGCTCGTTGTAAAAGTTATGAGCCATATATGCAACTGCCTCATGTGTATTATCTACTTGTATATAGGTAATACCATCAACTTTTTCATTGGGTATTACTTCACAAACAATTGCTATTGCACCTAGTAATATTGCAGCAGCAATATATTGATGACCATTACTCTGCAACCCTCTAATAGCAACAAATACAGCACCTTTAATAACTTTACGACTATCGGTTTCTATAGCAATTACCGCGACATTGGTTATACCTTGCACTTGCTGCAAATGAACCTTGTACAATATGGCTTGTAGTGTTTGCATTAATTTAACGCTATGTTTAAAATTTGACCTTTTGCAAATGATTGACCTGGCACTATTGATTGTGTTACTACCTTTCCTTTACCTTTTGTATTTACTTTTAAGCCCATATTCTCACATAAAATCACGACATCTTTTAAGCCGATACCTTTTAGTTGAGGCATTGTTTTACCACTTATAGATTTACCTGTAAAATATACCAATTGCTTATGCGTATTCATGTTTAACAAGTCGCTGGCTGCATAATTGCTATCAATAAATCCTAATTTTAAACTACTTGACAACTGCTTAAAATCTTGTTTCGCACCAACATAATTATAGGCACTACTATCAACTTTTTTATCAGCTTTAGCTATATAAGTTGCTTGTTTAACATAGGTTGTATAAAGCCTATCAGCAATTTCTTTAAACACAGGTCCTGCTACGGTAGCACCATAATGTAACAAAGCTTCTGGCTTATTTTTAATAACTACCACAATGGTGTATTGTGGATTATTTGCTGGAAAATAACCCGCAAATGATGTTTGATAAATCTTATCTGCATAGCCACGACTACCATTTGCCACCAATGCCGTACCCGTTTTACCTGCTACTTGATAGCTTGAGTTTTTAAATAATTCTCTAGCGGTGCCATCAGTACAAACGGCTTCTAAACAAATTTGTAGTTGCTTAATAGTTTCATTGCTACAAACCTTATCTAGTAATACTTTCGGTTGATATTCTTTAATTAGTTCGCCTTCTTCTTTCACGGCATTTAGCAAATAAGGACGCATCATTTTACCATTGTTTGCTACTGCATTGTAAAAGGTTGCAGTTTGCAAAGGCGTTACTTGTAAATTATATCCGAAAGCCATCCATGGTAATGTTATAGAACTCCAATATTTAGTACCAGGCTTTGGTATAAAAGCATTTCGTTCTCCGGTAATATCAATACCAGTTAAAGTATCTAACCGCATATTGTGTATGTGACGAATGAATTGTGTAGGATTACTACTATAATTTAACCATGCCAGTTTTGCCATACCCACATTACTACTTAAAGCAAATGCATCTTTTACTGTTACATCAAACCTACCATGCTGTTCCGAATCGTACACTGTTTGTCCATTAATTAGCCAAGTACCTCCATTAAGATTAACAATGCTAGCAAGTGTTATTTTTTTATCTTCCAAAAGGCTCATCATGGTTGCAAGCTTAAAAGTAGAGCCAGGTTCTGATGGACTAATGGCGTAATTAAAATCTTCGGAATAATCACCATTTTTTTGCCTTCCAAGGTTGGCAATGGCTTTAATTTTCCCAGTTTTTGTTTCCATAACAATGGCACAACCATTTGTAGCTTGGTTTGAAACCATCATCTTCATTAGGGCATTTTCGGTTACCTCTTGCATAAATACATCAAGCGTTGTAACAATATCTTTTCCATTCTCTGGTTCAATTTGTGCATCATCAACAGGTATGCTTACACCACCAGCAATATAGCGTACCAAACGCCTACCAGTAGTGCCTTTTAGTACTGTATCGTATGTTTTTTCAAGGCCAATTTTTTGAGCATTTTCTCTATCTAAACCAATAGTTCTATACGCCAATAATTTATATGGATTTAAACGTATTTTTTCTTCAGCAACAATAAACCCACTTTTATTTTTACCTAAACGCACCAAAGGAAATTGCCTTAATGTTTCATATTGCCTGTATGAAATATTTTTTTGAAGCGGAAAATATCTGTCACTATTTTTAAAGCCTTGTTGTAACAATTTTTTATAATCACTTATAGATTTATCGTTAAAAAGTGTTGCCAAACTATAGCTTAAACTATCTAAATTTTGCCTAAACCGTATACCACTTTTTTCTCTTAACCCTTCTGCGGCAAAATCTATAAAAATGTTAAATTGAGGTATACTAGTACTTAACATTTGTCCATCTTCACTATAAATTGTGCCTCTATCTGCTTGCACTTCCTCAATTTTTTGGTGTAAGCTATCGCTCATACTTCGTAACTGAGCACCCTGCACTTGTTGAATGTAAACTGCTTTACCAAAAATTACCAGACATACTATTACTACTACGATGTAGCTTAAATAAACCCGCCATAATATGTCTTTTTTAACTTCCATTATGGATTAGAATTTAATCTTTTTGGTACTTCTTTGCTAATTTTTAAACCCAATGGCTCTGCAGCTTTTAGCACTTGCGCCTCTTCACTTTTATACATCACTTCGCTTTTTACAGTTTTATACTGGTACTGCAACTCTTTAATATCATTTTGTGCTTTATTGATGTTACGAATTACTTTATCTGCCATATGACCGTTTGCAATATATAAGACTGTTAAAACCGATATGAACAAGAAGAAATTCAAGTTTCCAGTAATCCATAAACCTGCATTGATATTATCTCTAACACCTTTTAAGGTTGTTTTTTTACCCCTCACTTGTTTTATATCTTGTTGGGTTTCTGCCAATTTTTAATGATAATTTTAAATGATTAAATGGTGTCGATTTTTTAAATCATAACTCATCAGCTCTATCTATTTTATTCAGCGGTTATATTTTTTGAGCCACCCGTAATTTTGCACTTCTACTTCTATTGTTTTTTTTCAACTCTTCATCTGTTGCTGTTATTGGTTTTTTTGAAATAGATTGCCATAGTTGTGTTTTTACATTTTGCACATATGGGTTATCGTCTTCTACGTTTTTAAAATCGCCATTTTTAAAAAATAATTTTACCAGCCTATCTTCTAATGAATGAAATGTAATAATAGCCGCTCTACCTCCACTTTTTACCACTTCATTTAACTGCAACAGCATTTCTTTAAGTGTTTCCATTTCTGCATTTACTTCTATACGCAACGCTTGAAAAACTTGTGCTAAATATTTATTAGGATTCCCTTTTACAACAGGGCTAATCATTGCTTTAAACTGTAAGATGGTTTGTACTTGCATCTGTTTTCTAGCTTCTACAATGTGTTTTGCTAGCGTTTTAGAGTTACTTACTTCGCCAAATTGCTCGAATATTTTATGTAATTGTTGTTCAGAATAAGTGGCTACAATTACAGCTGCCGTTAAACTTTGCCGTTGATCCATCCGCATATCTAAAGGGCCATCGAACCTGATAGAAAATCCACGTCCACCCTCATCAAACTGGTGGCTACTTACACCTAAATCTGCCAAAACACCATCTACTTGTGCTATTTTGTGCAGCTTTAAAAATCGCTGTAAATGGCGAAAATTATGCGGCACGAACGTTACCCTTTTATCATTGGGAATATTTTTGGCAGCATCTGCATCTTGATCGAATGCTACTAATTTTCCATCTGCACCAAGCTTACTTAAAATGCCATTACTATGTCCACCACCACCAAATGTGCAGTCAACATATATACCATTTTTTTGAATGTTTAAACCCTCTAACGCTTCTTTAAAAAGAACAGGTACATGATAATTTGAGGTTGTAAGTGGTGATGTGAGCGTTGCACACTGGTTGTCACTAATTATAGTGTCAATATCGGCGAAGTTCCTTTTCTCCTTTTTTGTTACACTCATAATTCATCATTTATAACGCACGATAAATACCTTAAATCCCTGACATTACTTCATTAGCCAAATTGCTAAAATCTCCAGAAGATAAACTATCAAAAAGCTTTTTATATTTAACAGCATCCCAAATTTCAAAACGATCAAGTACAGCAGCAATTACCACATCTTTATTTATGGCAGCATACTCTTTAAAACTTGCTGACAACATCATTCTACCTGCGCTATCTAATTCAATTTCGGTAGCCCCACCTAAAAACTGACGGGTGAACAACCGTACCTTTGGATCGAATTGGTTTAGCTTTTTAAACTTTTCTAAAATAGCCTCCCATGTTTGCATGGGATAAAGGGTGATGCAGTTTTCAAAACCTCGAGAGAGCATGAAACGCACTTCACCTTCTGGTAATTGTTTTTTCAGTGCACTAGGCAACAAAAAGCGACCCTTTGGGTCAACTGTTGCTTCGTATTCACCGTGAAAACCGTTCATGTTAGTAAGTTTATTTAAGATTTACCATTTATTGACACAAAATAACACAATTTCCCACTTTAAATATCATTTCTTAGGATTTGTATTTATCCACAGTATTTTATGCCCTGAAATGCAATGCTGTATTGCGTTTGATAGAAAAATGAAGCGTTTAAGCACTAAATATGTGTGAATAGAGTGTGCGTAACTGTGAATTAAGCGTTATTTAATAAAATAATAAACACTGCTACAACGTTTTAAATAGTTTAAATAAATATGATTCATCCTAAGAAATTATCAATAAATAACTTTACTTACTATTTACCAGAAGAAAAGATTGCGAAATTTCCATTAATAAAAAGAGACGAGAGTAAACTTTTGGTGTTTAAAAGTGGAGAAATTCTAGAAAGTAAGTACAAAGATTTGGATACTCATTTACCCAAAGAATCGTTACTAGTTTTTAATAATACAAAAGTTGTAGAAGCTAGATTACTATTTACCAAAAGTACAGGCGGCATTATTGAAATTTTTTGTTTAGAACCGCACAGTCAATACGCAGATATTACTACTGCCATGCTGCAAAAAGGAAATGTTTGGTGGAAATGTTTGGTTGGTGGTGCAAAAAAATGGAAAAATGAGCCATTAATTAAAACCATTGAAAATAGCAACCCCCTGACTGAAATTATGGGTCACGATAGCCAGCCGTTAGTTATTAAAGCCACAAAAATTGAACAACTAGCTGATAGTTTTATAATAGAACTAAGTTGGAGCAACGAGCAATTAACGTTTGCCGAAGTACTACATTGTGCAGGGCTAATTCCACTGCCGCCCTACTTAAACAGAGCAGTTGAAAATGCTGATAAAGTTAGCTACCAAACTATTTATGCTAAACATGATGGCAGCGTAGCAGCACCAACAGCAGGGCTTCATTTTACTGAAGATTTATTTAAGAAATTAGCTTCAAAAAATATTGAAAAAGCATTTGTAACGTTGCATGTTGGTGCTGGCACTTTTAAGCCTGTAAAAGCCAAAATAATGGCTGACCATGAGATGCATACAGAATTTATTGACGTAACATTTTCAGCAATAGAACAATTATTGGCAAATATTACCAACCCTATTATTGCTGTTGGAACAACTAGTTTAAGAACCATTGAAAGCGTATATTGGTTGGGGGTAAAAGTGAGTACGATGAACGATTTAGGAAATACGATAGCAGCAGTTAACAGAGGCCATTTGATAGAAAGTGCATCATCAATTTCGCAGTGGGATGCTTATGAATTGCCCCAAAATATATCTGCAAAAAATGCTTTAGTTGCCTTGTTAAACTGGATGAAGGACAACCAAATGGAACGCTTAATTACCAAAACACAAATTATCATTGCCCCAGGCTACAAACTAAAAATAGCAAACGGATTGGTTACAAATTTCCATCAACCACAATCTACTTTATTGTTATTGGTAGCGGCAATAATTGGTAATGATTGGCGCAAAGTATATGACTATGCTTTAGAAAATGATTATCGCTTTTTAAGCTATGGTGATGGATGCCTTTTGGTGAATGGTGAATTGTAAATATAAATGAGCATACTATCCATTTTACACTTATTTTAATGGAACTTCTACGGTAAATGTTGTGCCTTTACCAATGGCACTATCTACCTTTATTTTGCCTTTATGGGCATCAATAACGGTTTTTACATAACTCATACCTAAGCCAAAACCTTTTACATTATGAACATTGCCTGTGTGGGCACGGTAAAATTTTTCGAAAATGCGTTTTGCGCTTTCTTTACTCATTCCGATGCCATTATCTTGTACGCTAAGCACAAAATATTTATTGGTACAATGGGTAGTAATTCTTATTAATACATTGTCATTACTGTATTTTATGGCATTGTCAACCAAGTTTGATATGAGATTTGTAAAATGTACCTCATCTGCTTGTATCACATCGTTTTTAGCATTTAACAACAAGTCAATTTTGCCATTTTTATCAGCCAATTGCAGTACATAATTATCTAAAACTTGCTGAATTTTTTCGTGTATTGGTAAAGCTACTAACTGCAATTGCAGCTCTTGTTTTTCTAGTAAAGCTGCTTGTAGAATTGTTTCTACATGCTTATTCATCCGCTTATTTTCCTCTTTTATTATACCTGTAAAATAGCTAAGCTTTTCCTTATCATTTTGTACTTTTTCATTTTTAATGGCATCAACAGCTAAGGATATGGTGGCTAAAGGTGTTTTAAATTCATGCGTCATATTATTAATAAAATCATTCTTTATTTCACTTAGCTTTTTTTGATTGTACAACGTACGTAATGTTACAAAAAATGCTGCAAAAATTACCAACATAAATATGGCACCGCCACTAATAATCCATTTTAATGAACCCCAAACTTGTTTCTTAAAATCTGGAGCCACTACAATTAAATGTTCATAAGGCCCTATACCCTCTAAGTCTGAGGCACTTTCTGGTACTATCGCAATTATTAAACTTTTATTATTAGCAGAATCATAGTATTGGCGTTCAAAATTTGTTGAAAATAATTCTAAATCATATTTACCATTTACAATTGCAAATTCAAACTTTAAACTACCAATTTCTTCATTATTAAATGCATCTTGTAATTTATTTTGAATATCAGCCAGCGAGTATCTTTCATCAACTGTGGGCGGCTTTAACAACCGTGAATTATCTGGACTGAAAATTCCAAAGCCCCGCTTTCTTGGTACCTTAATAATCGGTATATTGCCATTCCCTTCATTTAAACCTACTGCCACCCTTGTACTAGCTTTTTCAAACTTGCCTTGCAATTGCTTTTGTCTAATTTCTAATAAATTACTTAACCACGAAACCTGCAGCACAATTAAGCCTAATAAGGACAACGAAATTAAAATAACGATAGAGGGTAACGCTTTCTTCATCATGGCAAATATAATTGTAACCAGTGTTAAAACTTTGGTATAGATGATAGTTGTGCATTGGTGACAACTAATTGTAAACCTTACATTAAAACCTAAGCTAGTATGGCAATAATTTAATTAATTAGTTGTGTTATTTTGTAATTTATGTAATAAAAGGTCGTATTTTTCTATCATGATTAATCAATTAGCCCCAGGAGTACTATTAATTTCAGACCCATTTTTAAAGGATCCTAATTTTTTACGGACCGCCATTATTTTATGTGAGTGTAATACAGAAGGTAGCGTAGGTTTTGTAATAAACAAACCCTTTAAACTTAGTTTGGGAAATTTAGTTGAAGGATTAGAAAATATTTATTTTCCAGTATATGAAGGTGGCCCTGTACAAAAAACCAGTATTCACTTTATTCATACTTGCCCTGATATAATTTCTGAAGGCGCAGCAATAGGCAAGGGTATTTTTTGGGGTGGCAATTTCGAGCAAGTACGCGTGTTGCTAAAAACAAATAGTTTAACCAATAAGGATATTCGCTTTTTTATTGGGTATAGTGGCTGGGGCACTGACCAATTAGAAGAAGAAATTGCAGAAAAAAGTTGGATTACCCGAGCCTGTAATCGCAGTTTGGTTTTTAGCACCAATGCAGAACAAATTTGGAAAGAGGCTTTAAAGGGTTTAGGTGGCGAATATGAACTAATGCCTAATTATCCCTTAGACCCGCAGTTTAATTAATTACATGAACTATGATTTAGTAGGATTGTTAGTAAATATGGGGAAATAAAAAGCCTTGAATTTTAGAATATTCAAGGCTTTAAATTCATATCAAATCATAAAAATATTCAGCAGTTAAAATCAGTGATTATTTTATTTTCCGCGGTACCATTCTACCAATAATACCAGCCTTATCATACGCATGATCATCCTCTACACCTCTGTCGCCACTTTCATGGTATTCTGCATCTTCATTCACATCCCATACATCAAACAATACTTTACCAGCAATAATGTTTTTAGCGGCTAGCATAGCTGTCATCATACTATGATCTTGGTTATTATATTTATGCATCCCATTTCTACCTACCAAATACAAACCAGGATACGCTTTTAAAGCATCCCTAATTTCATCTACATTTTCTTTGTAACTATGATCGTAAACTGGGTAAGCTTTTGGCTGACGTACCACATAACCATCTATCACTGCAGACTGTTTTGTTAAACCAATTATTTCAATTTCTTTTTTAGCTAACGTAATTAAATCTTCGTCTTTACTCGTCCACATACCATCACCTTCAAAGCAAAAATATTCTAACCCATAACAAGCCATTTCTGGGTCTGGTACCATGTAAGGACTCCAACTTTTAAAGTTTTGAATACGGCCCACTTTTACTTTAGGGTCGTGAATATAAATCCAGTTATCACTAAACGCATCTTCATCTTTACAAATTAATAC
Organism: Chitinophagales bacterium; assembly: GCA_038327865.1. Lineage (GTDB taxonomy): Bacteria > Bacteroidota > Bacteroidia > Chitinophagales > Chitinophagaceae > Parasediminibacterium. The sequence continues at coordinate 83,465 of JBBQLL010000010.1, forward strand.
TACTGTAATAAAATCTCTATAACTTAAGCCCTTAGCAGCTTTTAATACATTTTCTGGCAACGTTGGGTGTGTAAATGTGATGAGCTCTCGCATTGGTGCAGATGATATCACATTGTCAAAACCATCCAAAATTCTGCCATCTGTTGTGGTAACTGTCCAAGTTGATCCGTTAAAATTTATGTCCTTTACACCACAGTTCATGTCTATTTGCACACCCATTTTTTTGCACTTTTCAGCACAAACCTCCCACATCATACCTGGCCCCATTTTAGGGTAGCGAAAACTATCAATTAGTGTTTTAATTACTTTATCCTTACCACCACCTTTGGATGGTTTTGGTTTAAATACGGCGTTCATAATCGCACTACTCAAACTCAACCCTTTAATGCGTTGCGCTGCCCAATCTGCCGAAATTTCGTTACAAGGAATACCCCAGACTTTCTCTGTATAGGTTTTAAAAAAGATGTTAAACAAACGCCTACCAAATTGATTTACCACCCAATCTTCAAAATTGGCAGGATTTTTTACTGGGTTTGCTTTGGCTTTCAAATAGCTTAGTACACATAAGCCGCTTTCCCAAATGCCTAATTTTTGCAAAGCTTCCATTGCCACCAATGGATACGAGAAAAATTTATTGTTATAATAAATGCGGCTACTACGTGGTCGCTCCAGCATTTCATCCCCCAAAATTTCGGTCCAAAAATCTTCTACCTCTTTGCTTTTACTAAAAAATCGATGCCCCCCAATATCAAAACTATAGCCTTTATAGGTTTCTGTACGTGAAATGCCCCCTACATATTTAGCATCCTTCTCAAACACCATCACATTTTCATTTGCCTTACCTAATAAATAAGCCGCTGTTAATCCTGCTGGCCCTGCGCCAATAATGGCCACTTTTTTCTGCATAATTTATTTTTTTGTCTGAACCATGATCCCACACCTATTGGGTTAAAATGATTTAGAGGATTTTAACTTGTACAACTTCTGTATTTTGTTTCACCACATAGTCAGATAGTGACATAGATATTGCGTCTATTGTGTCTATGCGATAAAGATTTATTCTGCTTACCAATACGGGCAAAAATGCAAAATAAAACTCGTACCGCAATGTCTGTAACAGTTTGCACAATAGCTTTGTTGTTTATCAACCAATTATCTATACTATTTATGCAATTACAATGGCGCTGCAAATCTTTTGAAACCCTTACAAATACTGAGTTATACACCCTTTTACGCTTACGCAGCGAAGTTTTTGTGGTAGAACAAAATTGTGTGTTTTTAGATATGGATAATAAAGACCAAACCTGCCACCACTTACTTGGGTACGATGGTGAAACGCTAGTAGCATCGGTACGTTTAATTGGCCCAAATACTACTTACAAACAAATGAGCATTGGCCGTGTGGTTACAAGCCCTGCTTGCAGAGGCACTGGTGCAGGCAAACTTCTGATGGAGGAAGCCATTAACCAATGCTACCAATTATTTGGCAACGGCGATATAAAAATAGGTGCACAACTATACCTAAAACGATTTTACGAAGGTTTTGGTTTTACCCAAACCAGCGATATTTATGACGAGGATGGCATTGACCATTTAGAGATGGTGAAAGCTAGTACATCTTAATTTAATGATATAACAATAACATATTTATGGGCGTTACAATACATTTTGAAGGGCAATTGAAGTCTAATGCAGATTATGATAAAGTGATGATGACAGCAAAAACATTTGCTGAAATAAACACTATGGTATTTTCATTTTTTGAAGCAACAGATAAGCTATTACAACGTGTAAAAGACGATGAAGATTGGGATTATTTAGGGGCAACAAGAGGCATTATTATTCAACCACACGACACATCCGACCCATTTATTCTAGAATTTGATGCTGACAATTATATTCAAGAATATTGTAAAACACAGTTTACAGATATTATTATTCATTCAAAAATTATTGCTTTATTAAGGCAAATTGAAGATTGCTTTATAGACTTACAAGTAACAGACGAAGGTGAATTTTGGGAAACAGATAATGCTGAACTGCTAACACAACATTTTAATAGTTGCTTTTTAGAAATAGAAGCAGCCATGAAAGAAAATTCTGATTTAAACGGCCCTTATCGTGTAGAAGATGGTCGCATTATAGACTTGATGTAGATTTATACCCATTTAAAAATGAGGATGGCCTAACTAAAAGGTGCACCCACTTAATTTTAAAGTACCCAAACGTAGTTTTTAAGTGGGTAGGGTACTTATATAGGTGGGGGTACCCACTTAAAAATGAGGGCAACCGAGCTAAAAGGTGTACTAACTTAATTTTAAAGTACCCCAACGTAGTTTTTAAGTAGGTTGGGGTACTTATATAGGTGGGGTTACCCACTTAAAAATGAGGGCAACCGAGCTAAAAGATGCACCCACTTAATTTTAAAGCACCCTAATGTAGTTTTTAAGTGGGATAATCGAAAAATACGAATAAATTATACTGTACTCTTTATAAATAAGTAACCCGCAAATAATCGACTGCCAAGCTTGACTTTCGCCCTGCACCTATCCCAATATTATTGCCAAAAAAACGCGTAAAAGGCATTTTATAAAATAAAATATCGTTTATAAAAAAATAGTAGGTACGTTTTATTTTACGGATAGTGAATTTATTAAAGTCATCGGAATTAAGGTTTGCTTTCTGTAATGAGCCATCATAAACGGTGCAACTACTAGCCTGAATGCCTGTACAAGATGATACTGCTGCAAATCCATCTTTAGCAAATGTAAAATAGTTAGCATTTAAACTATCTCTACCCCAAAAAATCATACTATTATAATTTTTATAATCTGTGCCACCGCTTAATAGTTTTATTGATGCTTCAATTTCGAAGTCCTTTTTGGTGTCTATTACAATAATTTTTGTTTCGCCGTAAGCATGACCTTTCGCCGTGATATAATAATATCCACCATCAATTTTACCAATTTCTTGCTTGGTTTCTGCAACATTCCAATCGTTTTTATTATCATCAAAATCATCATAAAAAATAATTTTTTTAGCAATAGAATCCGTTTGAGCTAGCAATTGCTTCGAGAAAAACATTAAAAAAAATAATATTATTATTGGTTTCATAATTATAATTGATTGCAATTTAAAGTGATTATTTATTTTTTCTACGTAGTCTGTAAAAATTAATTTATAGGATTTTGTAGTCTCTTTTCAGTTGATGCCAAATGTTACTAAGAATACGTTTTGTGGCTTAAAATACTTGGTAATTAGTTTGGTAATCTTTTATTTATCCATCTAGCTTTTATTTCTTTTTAAGCCTTTCCATGATGTTTAAATGGGGTAAATACAAAATAAATAATTGTCTTTTTACCCATATTTCAAGCATTGTTTTTATGGCTTTTGATTGATGTATTTTTGTGCCTTTGTTAGCCTTGTTTTCTCCAAGAAAAGTTGTACAACTATTTTTGGTTCGCTTTACACTTTTGCCATGCGACATACCAACAACGGCAAAAAAATTCAAGGCTTAAAAAACAATGCGAACTAAATACTAAAGCCTACCTATTTATATAATTTATCTAACCTTTAACATGGTGTTTGTAATATGCAATTACTTTTGTTTTTAGCTATGAGAAAGCAATATTTATTTGTCATCAATTTTATTTTTTTCGCAACACTTCCTATTGTATTACTAGCACAATCTAGTGTGCAACTACCTGGTGGTGTACAAATTAAAGATACCCAAGTTGATATACCTTATGTGTTAGGCCCCAATGAGGACGTAAATTTAGTAATAAAGCAAAACATTTTTGTACGGGTAAATGTAACCAAGAAAGAATGTTTTGAAGGTGAACCCATATTGGTAACGTATAAATTATATACAAGATTACAATCGGAATCGTCATTGGCAAAACAACCAGAATTTAGTGGTTGTAGCGTTATTGAAATGACAACAAACGATTTAACCGTAAACAAAGAAATAATTAATGGCAAGGCTTACAAAAGCTACATTATCCGTAAAGTACAATTGGTGCCATTACAAGCAGGTACTATTACCTTAAGCACAGCAGAAGTAGAGAATACTATTTCATTTTTTAAAACAATTACTGACGCGTATAATGGCTTGCCATTTTTAGTAAAAAAAGTTACTATCAGCAACGAACCTTTAACCATAAAAGTGATCGCTTTACCTATCCAAAAGCAACCAATTAATTTTAAGAATACTATTGGTAATTTTATTATTTCTGCCAAAGTAGCCAAGCTTACCGATACAGTAAACGACAATAATAATTTACTGATCCGCATTGATGGTATTGGCAACTTTCAAAACATTGTTTGTCCAGCAGTTAGCTGGTCTAATAGTATAGACTATTTTGAAGCTGATGCGACTGAAAATATTGATAGGCTTAGCTTTCCTACAAGCGGAAAAAAAATATTCACGATACCTTTTAGTTGTAAAAAAGAAGGAATTGCTACAATAGCACCTATTAGTTTTTCATTTTTTGATGGTGCTACGAAGCAGTATCAAACGGTAAGCACAGATAGCATTTTTATAGGTATTTTACCAGCAATTACAAAGATAGATCCTACCAAAATTTCTGTAGAAGTGGGTAATGGAAAATATATTTGGATAGTGCTTTGCATAGCCATTGTTGCTGGTATTATTTTATGGCTCACCTATTTTAAAGCACCAAAAAAAGTGGTCGTAACTACCGAAACTAAACAAGGCATAAGCACGCCAATTATTACAAAAACTACAGCTGAAAAATTGAGTGATTTGCAATTTATTGAAGAAGGTAGCCCATTTTTTGAAGCAGTAAAAGAACTAGTAACCACCTTGTTACTTACAGAAAAAAATAGCCTTAAAATAACTGAGTTAAACGCTTTACTAGATGCCTGTAACCAGAGTTTATACGCTTATAATACAGCCTTAACAAAAGGCACTATGATGGATACATTAAAGCAGCTAATTACTAAAACCTAATCGGTGTATTTGTAGCCAACACCTCTAACAGAATGAAAGTATTTAGGATTACGACTATCCATTTCAAAATATTTTCTAAAGTTTAAAATAAAATTATCAATGGTGCGTGTGGTAGGGTAAACGTTATAGCCCCAAACAACTTGTAATATTTTTTCTCTTGTTGTGACTTCACCCTTATTTTCAATGAGCAGTTTTAAAAGCATTGCCTCTTTTTTGCTAAGTTCAATCGTTTTACCATCATGGGTTATTGCTGTTTGTGCCTTAAAATCAATTTTATTATTCCCAAAAGTGTAAGTTTCACCAACGCTTTCTTTTACTTGAATTTTTTTATTTTTAGCAATTAATTTATCTACTCTAAGTAGCAATTCTTCTAGGTTAAATGGCTTTGTTAAATAATCGTCTGCCCCCTTTTTTAAACCTAAAATTTTATCTGCACTGGTACTTTTAGCACTTAACATTAATATAGGGGTATCTAAATTATTTACACGCACAGTTTCAGCAACACTTATACCATCTATTTGTGGCAACATTACATCTAGCACAATCAAATCAAAATACTCATTAGCAATGGCTTTTAAAGCTTGGCTACCATCAAAAGCACTTGTTACACTGTAGCCTTCCATCTCAAGATTTAGCCTTAATGCTTCGTGCAAATTTTCTTCATCATCCACCAGTAATATATTGGCTTTAATTTCACTCATAGAACCGCTAATTGTTGTTATTTAACTGACTAAAAAATAACTGACTATCAAGATTTGAACCTTAAAAACTATTATTACCCAACATTAAATACCGCTGTAAAAATACTGCCCTGCGGTTGGTTGTCTGCTACAGAAATGAGGCCTTTATGACCTTCTACAATTTTTTTGCATAAATACAATCCAAGTCCTGTGCCTTTTGTAGTTCGTACATTTTCATCACCAGCCCTATAAAATTTATCAAAAACTTTTTTCTTATCAAACTCAGCAATACCAATACCCTCATCAAATATTTGCAAGCTAATTCTATTTTTTTCTTCTGCAAACTTTAGGACAATTTCAGCTTCTTTTAGGGAATATTTTAGCGCATTTTCTAATAAATTATTTACAAGCATCTGCAGTAAAATTTCTTCCCCATTTATATAAATACTTTCAATAATATCGCTACTAATTTTACGATTTGGATAGCGGTTTACAAAGTCTTCAACACAGCCTTCTACCAATTCTGAAAAATTTATTTCTTGCTTCGATGTGGCATTTAAACCTGCTTCTAGTTGTGCAGCCAATAAAATATTATTACACAAAGTATTAAGCCTACCTGTTTCTTGTAACGTATTGCTAATTAGCTTTTGCTGTATATCTTCTTGCAACTTCCTTTTCTGTAACGTTTCTAAATTAAGCCTAGTTATAGCAATTGGTGTTTTTAATTCGTGGGTTATAGCCATCATGAAATTTTGCTGTTGTTGGGCTAATCTTATTTGTCGCCTTACGGCTCTAAAAACAAATACTGCACCTAAAAGTATTAATGCCAAAAAGGTGCTGCCTTCGCCTATATACTGCGCCATTTTTCGCTTTTTACTATCATCAATAACAGCTGCTTTTTGCATATAAGCTGGATCATCTTTTTTAAGTTGTACCACTCGCATATTTGCCATTAAACTATTTTGATTTTGCAAGGCAATAAACCACCATATCAATGCAGCAAGTATGTATAATAATAATACCCAATACACTACTGTTACAAATGCTAATTTTCGCTTTATGGTTAATGGGGTTAATTGAGTTAATGGTATCATGGCGCTACTTTTTCTACTCTTATACCAGCACTTAACACAAAAGGTAACGGATCTTCACGCATGGTATGTTGCAAAGTAAATTGATAATTACCTTTTTGCAGTTTTATTGGTGCATTGGTAATTCTAATACGATGTTCAAAAATATCGTCCATACCATTACCTAACCATCCTTTTGCGCTGTTAGCAAGTGTAAGTTCAACTTGTTGTGTAACAGATTTGCTGGCTGGTGCTTTTGTTGTAACATTTAGCCAAAGATTGTTATAATGATAAGCATCATCGTGACGAATTACTACAAAAATATTGTACAGCGAACTTGTATCTGTAATAGTAAAAGTGACAGTTGGTTTATTGGTAGTTTGCCACTCATGCTTTGTAAAAGCTGTAGATTTTTCAAATACATCTAGGGTATTACAAGAAGAAAAAAATGAGACTACAACAACAAACAAGAAGCAAGATTTCAAAGCTGTAAATTTTGTTCAAAGATAGGATTCTAACATTGAGACTTTGTTTATCTAAACCCAATAATATTACAACACATTTAGCACCTGCTCTTTTGCTTTTTCCATTTCATCCTTCATTAGTACAACGCATTTTTGTATATCAGCATCGTAAGCTTTACTGCCTGTTGTGTTTATTTCTCTACCAAACTCTTGTAATATAAACGACAGTTTTTTACCCTTACTTTTATCTTTATCTGCTAAAATGGTTTTAAAATAGGCAACGTGATTTTTTAAACGCACCTGCTCTTCACTAATATCTATTTTTTCAATATAATAAATTAGTTCTTGTTCCAGCCTGTTGGTATCATAGTTTTCTTTACCTACTTTTTCTTCTAGCAGCTTCACTAAATTATCTCTCGTTTTTTGGCGGCGATTAGGTTCTAAAACTACAACAGCAGCACTCTGAATTTCAATGTTAGCAACACGTAGTAACAAATCGGCTTCTAAAGATTTACCTTCATCTAAACGATGTTCATTTAAATCTTCAATAGCATCTTTCAATATTTTTATAAATCCTTTCCAATCGTCATCATTCAACATTTCGGTTGAATTGACTACTACTTCAGGCAATCGCAAAATTGCTGATAACAACTGGTTTGTATCTGCTTGCAATTCCGCTGCAATTTGTGTTACCGATTGGTAGTAAGCCTTTAACAAATCTGTATTAATACTTACTGGCTTTGCTGCACCGTTTTGTTTAATATTTATAAAACACTCAACACTTCCACGCTCTAAACCTTCATTTAAAATACTTCGTATCTCGAATTCAAAAGGTTTTAACAAAGCAGGTAATTGCATGCGTAAATCAAATTGTTTACCATTTAACGAGCGTACTTCTACTAGAAAAGTCTTATCCCCAATTGTTTGTTCGCTACGGCCGTAACCAGTCATTGAATAAAGCATATAAAAAAATTATGTTACCAGCCGCAACGTACTATTTTGCTTTAGTTGCGTCGCACACTTGTACTGTTTATTATTTAATTAGGTAGTGCGTAAAAGTAGAAGAAAAAAACTTGTTATAGTAAAACAAAAACCCCGCTGAAAACAGCGGGGTTATACGTAATATCAATTATTAACCAAAAACTAAAGCTTTGTTGTTTTAAACTTTAAGGTTGCAAAGTTTATGTCAATTTTATAATTGCCATTTGCCGCAGGGGCAGGAAAGTTTTGTGCTAAATTATACCCAAACGAACCACCAGCACTTAAGCCAGCTACAGAATTATCATCAACAGCGTATTTGTTACTCCAATCTCCATTTACTGGCAATAACAAATATTGATTACCTCCAACAACGTTGTTTAAAGTTAGCGTAAACTCAGATGAATTAACTCGTGTAAATTGCTGAGAAGGTGTAGGTACAGGATTGTTCCACCCACCTGGCGTTGCATTACCAACCATAAATAAATTATCTGGCAATGTAGACGTATAAGGCGTAATACTAAACTTACCAATTTGAAAATCAACTACAATCTTATAGAAACCAGTAGTAGTTGGAGCTTTAAAATTATCGCTTAGATTATATCCAAAATCGCCACCTGCATTGATACCACCCACATTGTTAT
>JBBQLL010000011.1:0-91814 GCA_038327865.1 Chitinophagales bacterium
AGGATTTCAAGGTAATAATGCTTACCATTTAAATTTGTGTGAAGAATAAGACGAACAGTTTCAATAGCATATAAAAAAGGCGACTTCACATATTTGTGAGGTCGCCTTTTTTTGTATCGGCCTAAATTAGATAATTATTAAGTAACCTCTCTATTTACTGCGAGGTACGAAGCAGCCTAAGCTATTGTACCAAATTACTTCCTTCGTCGAAATGACGGATGTGTGCCTCGCAATGACAGTGCGAAACTACACCCTCAAAAAACCCAACTCATACACCATTGGTTGTAGTTTTTCGGTAAGGGCTTTGTAAGCTTCTTCAAATCGTTTAAAGTCTACTGGGGTAACATCGCCACTGGCATTGCGGGCTTGTAAGGCTTTGCGTACTTGGTACCAACCTACATCGACACGGTTTAGTTTTAGCTCTTCTCGTACACTGCGTATATCGGTATTGGCAAAATAGGCTTGCCATAGTTTTTTGCCTTCGGCTAATACTTGCCCTGCAAGTCCTTGAAAATTTTCGAAATCTTCAAGGTTTGCTAGGTACTGTACCATAAAATCACTTTCAAATCTATCGGGGCTACCTACTTCTACTTCGGTAAAGGGGATAAAATGGTTAACGATGCTCCACGTTTTACCATGCCATTCTAGGCCATTGGCACTGGCAGTTCTTTGTTGGCGATTGAATAACATCCATATTAAACAATCACTTTTAAAGGCATTAGTTAAGGGTTGTGTGGGTTGTAAAAACTGGTCCCTATCGTTGAGCCAAGTGGGTTTTACTAATCTTCTAACTGAGTAAACAATGGCAACTTGCCAAAGATTTTCAGGTGTTATGTATAGACCCCCACTATTTCCACCTGTGTATATAGAAGATGTAAGTATAGTTTCTTGTTCGGCATGTTGCAAATCGTTATTTCCAGCATACAGAAATCCAATCATTCGATCGCAAGATTTTTTTAACCTAGGATTTCTAGAAACTGTTATGGCATTAGATAATGGTAATGCTAATTCATCATTTGAGTTTGGTTTATTAATCCATATGTTTAGAAAAATGTTATTAGGTAAATTATAAAACTTCTTTTCACCTATGGGCGTTGTATTTTTATCTAAAACATCAACGTTAATTTCATTTAAAACAAATCGTTTAGCATCAATAGAATTATTGGTTTTCCAAACTAGAAAACCGATTGGAAATTCACCACCCAACCCATCAAAAGCTTTGCTATGCACCACAAATCCTCCTAAATAATTTGCATTCCAATTTGCTCTGAATTTCTCGAAGTTTGAAGCATTAACGTACTTTAAATTGCTAAACATGGCTATTGTAGCTGATGGAATTTCTCGTGCTATTCGTACTAAAAATTGAACAAATAATTCTTTACTTGCGTAACCAATTTCATTATGTTTCATTAAGGTATTAATCTTAGTTTGCTCCACACCTATCTTATTCTTCTTACCATCTATTCCACCACCTGCTTCAGCATAAGGGGGATTAATCAGTACCAATAACTTCTTACCTTCTTTAATGGCTTGTTGTAAAGTAGTGGGTATTTTATTGGTAATGGTATAATCTATTTTCCCATCATCGGTTATATCATCGTTTAAATAATCGTATTGAAACCTCGTAGCCGCTACACAGGTTTTGGTGGCAATCATTATATCGACATCTGGTTGGTCAAGCGTACTCATGTATATGTTGCGTGAGTTGCTGTGCTTTACCTCTAAGTTGCCCACACCGCAACACATATCCCATACTATATAATCTTTTTGCCAGTTGTTGCCAAGTGTTTCGGTTAGTTTGTCATAGGCTTTATCTACCACGGCAAGTGGTGTGTAGTAAGCCCCTTTAAAGCTGCGTTCGTCTATCGGTATCAAGCTATCTCTGCGTTCTAGCAGATAGTTACGGTATTCTTGCTTGGGTGGTCGGTCGTATATGACCCAAAACTGTCGGTAGCCTTCTTTACTGCCAAGCTCATAAATTTTACCGCTAAGGCTAAATACAGGAGCATTGTTTTTATGCAATAGTTGGGCTGGTAAATTATCGTGTGTACTTACGTTTCCATCGCTCATTATATCGGCAAAAAACAGTAAGGCATACTCCTCTTTAGCAACGCCTTGTATTTCTTCACCTATCATTTTCACCCATTTGTCAAATACCTGCTTTAGGTTATCGGGCGTTATTTGGGTGCGTATAATATCACCCGTTTTAATGGCATTTCTTATGGTGCTAATAAATTCGTGCTCGTGGGTTTCTATTCTAAAACTTACTAGGTAAGTACCAATATAGGCACTCACCACATCTAGTGCTTCTTGGGTGTAACCACTGGCACTTTTGCCCCACTTTATCGGTTGCTTTTTATTGCTAATTAGGGGCAGCGCATCTGCCGTTTTCATTATGGCGGCTTTCTTAGTATCTATTACACATAAAAAAGGGGGTACGTTTTCGCCTTTATCAAATGCTTGTTGTACATAGTGTAGCAATTGGGTGAACATTTGGTAGCTGCTGTGCTTGTACCCATCCTTTGCCTCAAACCATATCTCTTTAGTTTGTATATCGTACAGGTTTTTAGAATAATCTTTAAGTCCCAAGGCTTTTATATAGGCATCTTTTACATCTTCCTCACTTCGTGCTTGTTGTAGTTTATCGTATAGTTTCATCTGTTTTGGTTTGCGATGTTGTAAAAATAAAAGATACTTGCAATAAGTAGTGTTTGTTTTTTTTCTTAAATGTATACACCATTTACCCCATCATATTAAAGCCGACGTATATGCTTGAAATGCAAGAAGCTTTCGGGCTTAACCGACAGGTACTTATTTTACAAAAACTATTTTCGGTTTTTAACGACGGGTATTTATTTTACAAAAACAGCTTTCGGATTCAACCGACAGGTATTTATTTTACAAAAACAGCTTTCGGGCTCAACCGACAGGTATTTATTTTACAAAAACAGTTTTCGGGTTAGCCCGATGGTGTATAGTAAATTGTTACCACTATTTTCATAATATATTTTTGTTGATAACAAAATAGGTGCTAAATTTATCATATAAAACTAACAAGCTATGATAACAGTTATTGACCTTAGTAAACTGCGTAACGCAGAGTATTTACAATTAATGTTGGATGTATTGAAATTGGTGGCATTAAACAATGCTACTACTCTTAAAGTAGAAGACGAATACAATGGCTTACAAGCACTAATTGCTACTATTGAAGCCATCTTTAAAACCGAACAAAGCAGCGCACTTACACCAATTATAGATGCCTTAGATGCGCGTAGAGACAATGCGATATATGGCATTTTAAAAACTATTGATGCTGATACCTACCATTTTACCAATACTACTAAAACGGCAGCAGGTGTGCTAGCAAAGCACCTAGCTATTTATGGTACGGCCAATGGCATCGCAATTTTAAATTTACAAGCAGAAACTGCTACTGTAAATAGCCTAGTTACCGATTTACAAACTACTACAGAGTTGGTAGCTGCAATAACCACCCTTGGCTTAGCTACTTGGGTGGCAGAACTGAAAACGGCTAATGAATTGTTAGGTGAAAAATACATTGCACGCACACAAGAATTGGCAGGGGCTAATCCAGAGACTATTAAATTGAAGAGATTAGCGGGCAATAATACGTATTATCAATTGAGAGATATGTTGCAGAGCTATAACACCATTACCAAAAGTGCAGCACCCTACCCTAAAACCATTAGTGAAATAAACGCCTTAATAGACCAATACAATATCATGCTTACCAAAAGAGCCACCTTGCCTACTGCATCGGTTACACCATAATAATTTGGGGTTATAAATAACAAACGTCCGAGACTTATTTAGCCTCGGACGTTTGTTATTTATAGTTTTACTACTATTACAATATTTATTTTCGTTTCACAACTTCAACAATACTAATGGCATATCCACCACCAGGTGCAGAAAATAACGCCAATTTGGTGTTGTTGGTAACCGTTTGTTTAGTTATAGTGTAAGCTTGTGGATTGGTTTTGTAATGTGCCTCTTTTGCATCGGCATAAATAGTAGCAGTATAGCTTTTACCAACTTCTAAAAAATCTAAAGTAATGTTAGAAATTCTTGGTTGTTCACCATTTACATTTCCTAAAAACCATTTATTTTTTCCTTTTTCTTTTCTTGCTACGGTGATGTAATTGCCTGGTTCTGCTTCTAAATATTTGCTATCGTCCCAATCTATTGCCACATCTTTAATAAACTGAAACGCATCCGGAAAACGGTTATAGTTTTCGGGCAAATCGGCGGCCATTTGCAAAGGGCTATACATAGTTACATATAATGCCAATTGATTAGCCAACGTACTATTAACATGAGAATTATTGGTAGCACTAATTTTACTTATATCCATTTCAAAAATACCTGGTGTATAATCCATTGGGCCACCAAGCAGCCTTGTAAAAGGTAATATAGTCACGTGATTTGGTTTAGAACCTCCAAAAGCTTGGTATTCTGTACCCCGTGCAGATTCGTTACCTATCATATTGGGATACGTGCGAGCCAAGCCTGTTGGCCTTACTGCCTCGTGGGCATTTACCATAATTTTGTAAGACACCGCTTTTTTAATAGCATACAAATAATGATTATTAGCCCATTGGTTAAAATGATTTTCACCTGCTGGCAAAATGCTACCTACATAACCACTTTTTACAGCATCATAGCCATTGGCTTTCATAAATTTATAAGCCGTATCCATATAGCGTTCGTAATTACGTATGGAGCCAGATGTTTCGTGGTGCATAATCATTTTCACGCCTTTTTGCTTGGCATACTTGGCTAATTCTTTTACATTAAAATCAGGATAAGGCGTTACAAAGTCGAACACGTGGTCTTTTGCATGACCAAACCAATCTTCCCAGCCTTCGTTCCAGCCTTCAACCAATACACCACCAAAGCCATTTTTTGCAGCAAAATCAATGTATTCTTTTACATGTGCCGTGTTTGCAGCATGTGTACCATTTGGTTTTAGCTTGGCAAAATTGGTTACACCAAGTTGTACGGCAGGCACCGCATTGGTATACGACCATGAACTTCTACCTGTAATCATTTCCCACCAAACACCCACATATTTCACTGGTTTTATCCAGGATGTTTCGGGTATTTTACAAGGTTCGTTTAGATTGTACGTCATTTTAGATGCCAAAATATCACGTGCATCATCACTTACAATTATCGTTCTCCAAGGCGTAACCGATGGCGCTTGAATATTGCCTTTATTGCCTTTGGCATCTGGCGTTAACCACGATTCGAAAACCATTTGCTTGTCATCTAAATTAAGATGCATACAAGAATAATTAACCAAGGCTGCTTCGTGGATATTAATGTATAAACCATCATCTGTTTTTAGCATTAAAGATGTTTGCACACCAGTTAATGAAAAGGGCGTTTGGGATAAATTAGGCGTTCTAGATGTCTCTTGCAGGCTGCGTATTTCTGATAATTTAGACGTTGTATAATCATATTCTTGGGTATCGTAATCACCAGGTATCCAAAATGCGGTGTGATCGCCCGTCATAGCAAATTGTGTTCTTTCTTCTTTTATAACAAAATAAACCAAGTTATTTTGCTCAGGAAACTCGTATCTAAAACCTAGCCCATCGTTAAATAATCTAAAACGTATAATGATAGTACGATTGGTTTCTTTTTGACTAAGCGTTACCGCCATTTCGTTATAATGATTGCGAATACTTTTTACTTCGCCCCAAACAGGCTTCCAAGTTTCGTTAAATGTTGCGGTTTTGGTATTTACAATTATAAAATCATTTAGCAACGATTTTTTGTCGTTCTGTAATTCTAAACCAAGCTTACTTGGCTTAATTATTTGCTTATTTTTATATACAAGACTATAAAATGGTGTGCCATTTGACTGCAAGCCAAACGTTGCAACAAAATTATTATCAGGTGATGTTAGCGTTTGGGCATGGGCAACAACCATACTGATGGTAAACAGCACTAAGGCGAGCAATTTTTTCATAATGACAAAATTTTAAATTTAAAACTAAAAAGGGTGCAACTTCATTATGAGTTACACCCTTTAATATATTTATTTTAGGTCTATTTTATTTTAAAAGCTTTCTTCACTTTTTCCACATAGTCAAGTTTTTCCCAAGTAAATAATTCAACTTTTACTTTTAAAGATTTTCCGTATGGATCTTTAAATTCTTTTGTGACGATTTCATTTTTACGACCCATGTGCCCATAAGCAGCAGTTTCGCTATAAATTGGGTTACGTAATTTTAAACGTTGTTCAATAAAGTAAGGTCGCATGTCAAAAATAGCTTCCACTTTTTTAGCTATTTCGCCATCGGTTAGTTTCACCTTAGCAGTACCATAAGTACTTACATTAATTGATGTTGGTTGCGCAACACCAATAGCATACGATACTTGTACTAAAACTTCATCGCAGAGACCAGCAGCAACTAAATTTTTAGCAATATGACGTGTTGCATAAGCTGCACTTCTATCTACTTTGCTAGGATCTTTACCACTGAATGCGCCACCGCCGTGGGCACCTTTACCGCCATAAGTGTCTACAATAATTTTACGGCCCGTTAAGCCAGTATCGCCATGTGGCCCACCAATAACAAACTTACCTGTTGGGTTAATATGATATTTTATGTCATCGTTAAAGAAATGCTTGTATTGCGTATACTTCTTCATTACTCTAGGAATTAAAATTTCTTTCATATCCTTAGTAATCTTAGCAAGCATTTTACCTTCTTTATCAAAGTCATCATGTTGTGTGGATATAACAATTGCATCAATTCTTATTGGCTTATTGTTATCATCATATTCAAGTGTTACTTGACTTTTAGCATCTGGACGCAAATATTTAATAGTTTTATTTTCTCTACGTAAAGCAGCTAATTCTATTAATAATGTATGTGCTAAATCTAGTGCCAAAGGCATATAATTTGCCGTTTCGTTAGTGGCATACCCAAACATCATACCTTGATCACCAGCGCCTTGTTCTTCTTTCTTTTTCTTGTCAACACCTTGATTTATATCGGCGCTTTGTTCGTGAATAGCACTTAAAATACCGCAGCTATTTGCTTCAAACATATACTCACTTTTTGTATATCCAATTTTGCGAATTACACCTCGAGCAATTTCTTGTACATCAAGGTAGCTTTTGCTTTTAACCTCACCAGCCAATATAACTTGCCCAGTTGTAACTAAGGTTTCACAGGCTACTTTGCTTTCAGGATCGAAAGCTAAAAAATTATCAATTAGGGCATCAGAAATTTGATCAGCAACTTTATCTGGATGTCCTTCAGATACACTTTCGGAAGTAAATAAGTAAGGCATTTATTTTTATTTTTTTGGTTATGATTGCAAATATAAGTGTTACAATAATATTATATTGATAGGCTATTGTACAAGTCCATATACTCTGAAAGATCTGTATCAAGACCTTTAAACCCAACAATTTTTTTACCTTTTGCCTTTGAAAATTCGTCTATTAGTTTTTGTTCAACCATATCAGAGCCGAAAGTAATAGCATCAGCATATGTTGCACCAACTCTAAACAAAGCGGCATTATCTAACTCTTTTGCATTATCAAGATCTTTCTCTTTAATGTTGGCGTTTATTAAGGCTTTCTTTATAAAATCGCTACTTAATTTTTCTTCAAAAGTATTTTCCCCGATGGTGAAAACAATTTTACTATTACCAAAAACCGGTTCTCGTTTATATGCAGTTTTTATATACGCAGGTACTAAACTACTCATCCAACCACTACAGTGTACAACATCAGGTGCCCATCCAAATTTCTTTACTGTTTCTAAAGCCCCTTTACAAAAAAAGATGGTTCTTAGTCCATTATCGTCAAACCAAGTTTCATCTTCATCATGAAAAATTTGTTTACGTTTAAAAAAATCTTCGTTCTCTAAAAAATAAACTTGCAATCTTGCATTGGGCAAAGACGCTACTTTTATTTGTAATGGATAGTCATCATTATCAACAGAAACATTGATACCAGATAATCTTACAACTTCGTGCAAGCGATGTCTACGCTCGTTAATCACTCCGAATCTTGGCATAATACAACGCACTTCTAAGCCTGTATCATTACTTTTTATAGCAAGTCGATTAACCATTCCTGCAAACTCAGTCAACTCTAAATAAGGCGACATCTCTGTGGCTATGAATAAAATTCTTTTCTTTGACATTGATAAGACACTTTTTTAATTATTAGCCGAAAAACAAGTGTGCAAAAGTAAAGGAAATATGGCAAAAACCGCTACTATCCTAAACTACAACTAAATAAGCAACTATAAAATGATAATTTTTAAAACAATTCATGCACTTAATACCTACTTATTATCTAAACCCAACAAGGGTTTAACTATAGGTTTTGTACCTACCATGGGTGCCTTACACAAAGGACATTTATCGTTGATAGACATGAGTAAAAAAAGTACTCAAAAAACAGTTTGTAGTATTTTTATAAATCCCACACAATTTAATGATAGTAACGACTTTGACAAATATCCTAGCACTAAAGAAACAGATATTTTGTTATTAGAAAAAGCTGGTTGCGATATTTTGTTTTTACCATCGGTAATAGAAATATATCCAAATGGTATAACGCTAAAAACAAATTATGATTTAGGATTTTTAGAAACCATTTTAGAAGGTGAATTTCGCCCCAATCATTTTCAAGGGGTTTGCCAAGTAGTCCATAGATTATTAGATATTGTACATCCAAACATGTTGTTTATTGGCCAAAAAGATTACCAACAATGCTTAGTAATCAAGCATTTAATTACAGTAATAGGCAGTAAAACGCAAGTAATTATTGGTGAAACTTTGCGTGAAACATCTGGCCTAGCTATGAGTAGTAGAAATATGCGACTTACAGATGCTGATAAACAAAAAGCCATTACTATTTATCAATTATTAGAATTTATAAAGCAGAATAGTACCATTGTTTCAATTAAAACTTTAAGACTTATGGCTATAAAAACACTTACTGCTAATGGCTTTGAAAAAATTGATTACGTAGAAATATGTAATGCAAACACGCTTGAACCGCTTTTAGAAAACAAAGTAGATGTAAATAAAATTGTCTTGATTGCAGCATTTATAAACGGTGTACGATTAATAGACAATATGATATTTTTTTAATACATCAAGAGTGGTTTAAAAGATATCAAACAAATCACAAAAATTTATTTAATCAAGAATTTTGCAACTTTAAAAGGTTTCAATTTTATGAAAACTTAATTGGTTATAAATAAAGTTGCCTTACGTAAATTGCAATACATTTAAAATAATGCTATTTTAATGAAAACAAAAATTACTAATTCTTTAAAATATTTCTTATTTCTAGGCATTGGCTTTTTTCTAGTTTGGTGGAGTTTGCAACAAATTTCGCCAGATAAATGGGATGAATTTAAGTTATCCCTTCGCACAGCCAGGTTTGCTTTACTAATTCCTGTGTTTCTTATTTTAAGTACCAGCCATGTTTTACGCAGTATTCGCTGGAAGATTTTAATGCAGCCTATGGGTTACAATCCATCTACCATTAATGTTTTTTTTGCGGTAATGATTGGCTATTTGGCCAACCTTGCTGTACCACGTTTAGGTGAAGTAATACGATGTACATTGCTAACACGTTACGAAAAAATACCTACAGAAAAACTATTAGGTACTATTGTGGTTGAACGGGCTATTGATATTATTTGTCTAATTATTTTCTTTTTTATTGCTTTTGCCACACAGTACCAAGTGGTAGGTGACTATGGCAAACAAATTTTATTAGAATTATTTGCCAATAAAAAAGGCAGTTTTTCATTTACAAAAATTATGATTGGCATTGTAATATTATTAATTATAATTACCATAATAAAACTGTGGTTTAAGCGGTTCTCGCACCTTAAAATAGTCATTGTTTTAAAAAAAATTTTGAGTGGTGTGGTAGAAGGTTTGGCAAGCATAAAATACTTACAACAAAAAAGTAAGTTCTTATGGTGTACCCTTGGCATTTGGTGCTTGTACGTTATAGGTACTTGGGTTGGGTTACAAGCTACGCAAGGCACCGAACATTTAGGCTTACCAGTAGCTATTTCTGCCTTAGCATTTGCTAGTTTGGGTATGATAGCAACGCCTGGTGGTATAGGTGCTTATGCATTTTTCTTAGCCAAAGTTTTAGAAAAAAATGGGGTGCCTTACCCCATTGGTTTTGCTAATGGCACATTACAGTGGTTTGCTCAATTTTTATTAGTTGTAATAGTTGGTTTTATTTGTTTAGGATTAATACCTTGGTACAATAAAAAGAAAGATTTGATTGAAGAAGAAGCTGAAGAATTTGGCGAGTAAACGCACAATAAAATAAACAACTGATGCGGTGTGCGACGCCTATGAAGCTGAATAGAATTAATACTGTTAACAACAAAAAAATACTACCAGATGAAGCAAATTAAAGCAATAGAAAACAAAATATTTATACTATCAGAATTGGTGGCAGCAATAAAAGGTTGGCGTGTTACTAGTAAATCTATTGCATTCTCAAATGGGTGTTTTGATATACTGCATGAAGGGCATATTTATTCGCTATCGCAGGCGGCAAAAGAGGCCGACATGTTGATTGTTGGGGTAAATAGCGATGCTAGTACCAAGCGTTTAAAAGGCAATGAACGACCGATAAATAATGAATATAGTAGGGCTTTATTATTGGCAAGTTTAGCTATTGTAGATGCCGTGGTGGTGTTTGAAGAAGATACACCATTAGAATTAATTACCGCCATTTTACCCGATGTAATTGTAAAAGGTGGCGACTATACCATTGAGCAAATTGTGGGGGCAAAAGAAGTGATGGCTAATGGTGGCCGAGTGGTGATAAACAGTATTGTAGATGGATTTTCTACCACTGGCATTATTGCTAAGATTAGAAAGTTGGGTTAGCAAATATGAAGTTGTGGAGATTATAAAAAACACCCCCAAACCAGTTATAGGTTTGGGGGTGTTTTTATTATTGTGCTTGTTAAAATGCAGGGTTAGGAGGTGTGTTTGGGTTACTATCTCTTTCTATAAAAAGATACGAGAAAAAATTGCGTTTACGCTCAGTGGTTGGTCTTGCAAAATGGCTGTTAGTGCACCAGCATTGGTATTTAATAGATTTAATGCACGACCAATATTTAAAGCCTTATTTCTATTGTGGTTAAAAATACACGTGGTATCCCACTCGAAATTTTTGGTAAAACTGGAGTGCCAGTCAACACAATTTCAAAACCTCTATTTTAAAGGAATCAAAATTATCTTGTAGCGATGAAAAGCCAGTTGTTGGTACAATTAAACGATTGATTAATAACTGATGTTACGCAGCGTTTTTAGTATTTAATATCAAATTTTTCAAAATTATTAAAACTACTTTGTTTGCTGTAATGAAAATTTTAATTTTTTAGGGCAAAATAATTTTGCTGGTGTTTGATTTTAAGGCCATCACGAATTTTAAATCTAAAACCTTAAGTCAATAGCCTAAGTTTTCTGAACTGCAGTACCAACTGTCGACTAATACATAATCTATTGCCATTCTATCATTGATTTTGTTGACCATCTCTCTAAATAGCTCGTTTTTACTTTTGCTGATCTTGCGTTGTGGCTTGGCAATTTTAGTATTGGTTGCCCATATATTTTTCTATAAAAACTCAACACCAACAGGTATGCTTACATTATCACATACCAACAAAGAACTCATAAAATTTACGCTTTTTATGCAACGCTGTTTATTGTGGTCAAAATGCCAAAAACCCAGTTCGCTCTATTCTGTCCAAGGCTTTTCTTGTTAGCTATCATCTAATACAAATACCTTCAACCTATTCTTTTTACTAAACTCTCTTACAGACACTTTACTTTGTTACCATAAAAATTTGCTATCAAAATCTGAACCGCTCAACAGCCTCGTAAACGCATTGTCTAAAATTTTTTGATTGACCAGTAAAGGTTGCCTCGCCAGTGGTTGTCAAAAAATAGTTTTATATATAAATATAAACTAGTGTCCATTGTTATACAACGAAAAAAATACCATAAAACTATATTTACATAACATCAGTTGTTAACTGCATTTATTTGCATTTAATTGCAATTTTAAGCATTTTTTAATAAACATATATGAACAAAAATATCACTACGCTTTACCAAATTGCCAAAAAACAGCAACGGCTAATTATTGGGCTAATGAGTGGTACTTCGCTAGATGGTTTAGATGTGGCTTTGTGCCGTATTGCTGGTAGTGGAGCAGCTACCACAATCGAGGTACTACAATTTGAAACCATTGCTTACAACGATAGTTTTAAAGCAGCTATAAAAAGTGTGTTTGCAAGGCGAACAGTTGACCTTGAAAGGGTTTGTTTACTTAATGGTTGGGTTGCTGTACAGCATGGTAATATGATAAATAATTGTCTTGTAAAATGGGGTTTAAAAAGTACCGATATTGATGCCATAGCAAGTCACGGACAAACCATTTATCATGCACCAAAAACCCAACATAGGCTTGAAGAATTTGGTAATGGCACACTGCAAATTGGCGATGGTGACCACCTGGCAATAACCACCAATATTATTACCATCAGCGACTTTAGGCAAAAACATATAGCTGCTGGTGGCGAGGGTGCTCCCTTGGCTGTGTATGGCGATTATTTAATTTTTAGTGAAGCTGATGAGAATAGAATAATGCTGAACATTGGTGGTATTGCCAACTTTACTTTTTTGCCCGGCAATCTTAATGCAACACAAGTTTTTAGTACCGATGTTGGGCCAGGTAATACCATGATGGATGCTTACGTACAACAATATTTTACTAGTAAATATTACGATGCAGATGCTGCCATTGCCATGCAAGGCATTGTTAATAAAGCATTACTTGACGCACTAAAAGACCATTCATTTTTTAAAGAAAATTTTCCTAAAACCACCGGACCAGAATTGTTTAACCTTGGTTATTTAGAAGCCGCAAAGATTAAAGCAAGTACTGCAGATATATCTCATTTTGATGTGATGGCAACCTTAAACCAATTTACCGCTGAAACTATTGTAAATGCTTTACGACACACTGTTTTGGGTATTAACAACTTTGTTGTTTATACCAGTGGTGGAGGTATGCACAACCCTTTGTTACTAAAAAATATACAAACACAATTACCCAATATTGTTTTTAAAACCACCAGTGATTTGGGTATTAACCCAGATGCTAAGGAAGCAGTTCTATTTGCCATTCTTGCCAATGAAACGCTATGTGGGGGTACTACTTTTTTGGGTAATAATTTGCCTAATTTAAGCATGGGTAAAATTAGTTTCCCCCAGTAAGCATACATAGTTAAGTCTTGCTCCTAATAAATAGATGACTTCTGCATAATTTGATATTTCTGCAAGAAATTAAAATTTAAGTACAATTTACAGTCATCTTTACATATTTATAGCTGCATTACCCAATTTAATGGCATCATCAATTAATAAAAATTCAATAATAGGTATTGGTTTAGCCATTGCAGCAGCCATTATTTGGTCAGGCAATTTTATAGTTGCCAAAACTTCCGCAACAACTATTCCACCAGTGATGCTATCTTTTTTAAGATGGTTTTTTGCTACTGTACTGATAGCACCTTTTGCTTTGAAAAAATACCAGCAAGAGAGACAAATTGTTTGGCAAAACAAACGCTATTTCTTTTTTACAGCTTTTACAGGCTTTACCTGCTACAATGTCTTGTTATATGTTGCAGGTCATTACACATCGGCCATAAACTTGGCATTAATTGGCTCATTATCTGCACCAATTTTTGCAGTAGCTATTGGAGCTATATTTTTTAAAGAGCAAGTACCGTTGTTACGAATTATAGGCTTGTTACTTTGCGTTATTGGCATTATAATTTTAATTGCAAAAGGCAGTTGGGTAAGGCTTAAAGCCTTTCATTTTGAAATTGGTGATTTGCTAAGTATGCTTGGTGCGCTGTGCTTTGCTATTTATAATAATTTAGCCAAGCACAAACCCAAAGGCGTATCAAGTATCAACTTTTTATTTGTAGGTTTTTGCATTGGCACAAGTATACTTTTTCCTTCTATGCTTATTGAGCATATAATAGTACAAAAGCCTTTACCAATAACACTGTCAGTGGTTGGCACCATTGCTTATTTAAGTATCGGTTGCTCATTTTTAGCCTATCATTTCTGGAATCAATCTATCCATTTAATTGGCCCTAGCAGTACAGTATTATTTGGTAATTTAATACCAGTATTTAGCACCATCGAAGCCGTAATTTTACTTGGCGAACCCTTTACTTCTATTCATCTTATTAGCGGTTCAATTGTTTTAGTTGGTTTAATTATAGCCAATATTCCCATAAAAAAACGAGCTTAAAATTTATACGTTCGATGCTTACAGCTACCATTATTATACTTTGCGTTATAGCTTTTATGGCAGGTTTTGTAGATGCGGTAGTTGGTGGTGGTGGTTTAATTCAAACACCAACAGCTATCCTATTATTGCCGCAGTTTCCAGTGGCTACAGTTATTGGTTCATTAAAAATTCCCTCATTTAGTGGTACTGCATTTGCAGCCTATCACTATTTAAAAAAACAATCTGTAAACTGGAAATTATTGGGGTTAATGATGTGCGTTGCTATGATTGCTTCATTTTCGGGCTCACAATTACTAACAATCGTCAGCAACAGTTTTATGAAGCCATTACTGTTAATAGTCTTAATTTTTGTAGCCATTTATACGTATACCAAAAAGAATTTTGGACATTAAACCATTAAACACCTTTCTGAAAAAAAACAACAAATATTTGGTTTATGTATTAGCATAGTAATAGGCTTTTATGATGGTTTTATTGGCCCTGGTGCTGGTAGCTTTTTAGTGCTGGCATTTGTAAGCATTATGGGTTACGATTTTTTATTGGCTAGTGCCAATGCAAAAATGGTGAATCTTGCTACTAATGCTGGTTCTATTATTTTGTTTTTAATTAAAGGCAAAATTATTTGGGCTGTGTCTATACCCATGGCTTTTAGTAATGCTGTTGGGGGTATAATTGGGGCAAAATTTGCCATTAAAAAGAGCAATAAATTTATTAGAATTTTCTTTTTAATAATTGTAACTGCAACGCTGTTCCGCTTTGCATGGGATGTATTTCAACCCTTGATAAAATAGTTGTATCCATTTAAAATTATAGAAGAAAATGCTATTCAGCTTTATAGCTAAATAGCATTCTATAATAATGGATAAAACCTTGTTTTAAATATGTTACCTCAAAACAACTAATAGTAGCTATAGCCATAAACTTGATATTCTCGAAATGTTTAATTCAACTTCTTCTTTAAACTAGTTACTTGATCTTGTAAATTACTAACCATACCAGCCAATTGGTTTACATCCCACCGTTGCACAATATTTGCTTTTTGTAGAATATATACAGCTTTCCAAACTTCTAACACATCTTCTTCACTAACATTGTATGGCTCGTAAATTGGGTTATCGCTAAATAAAGTGAGCTTATTTTTTAAACGATTATTTTTCATAATGCGTTTATAAACAACCCCTTCGTTTTTAGATAATACAATATAACTATTGCTATTTTTTACGTCTTCTAATGTTTCAATTTTTTCACCAACAATTACACTACCACTAGGGGTAGGCAACATACTATCGCCAATAATTTCAAAGGCACGATACTGGCCTGGTGCTAACATTGGGAGCGTAAAAGTGTTTAGTTCATCTACAAAATCTGGATCGGCATAGCCTGCTAGATAGCCTGCTGCGGCTTTTACTGGTACAAACTGAATATCAACACTTTGTGCTGCAATTTTTAGCTTACGCCGCTGCTCAATATAACTTGTACCTTTTGCAGCCGATACGTCGCTTAATAGCAAGTCATCTAAACTTAACCTAAAAATACTACACATGGTTTCTAATACATCTAAACGAGGTTCTGCACGTTCTTCTTCATAAGCGCCAATAAGTGAACGTTTAATGTTTAGCTTGTTAGCGAATTCTTCTTGTGTCCACCCACGAAGTTTGCGTAGGTAGCGAAAGTTTTTGCCTGCATAACTCATAACTAATAAGTTTAGCCTCAAATATACTAACAATTTTAGTTTGTCCAAATTTAATTTTACTTTATTTCACGAATTTTGAAAAAATTACGCCAATGGATACCCTTAATTTAAAAAATATATTAAAAAATCGTGTTTGTGAAATAAAAATCTATTGCACTATAGCGTTAGGGATAGCAGTGAAAAACCCACAGCTACCGAAGGTGGGGAGGATTTGGAACGAACAGCCCGACCCACCGCAAGTGGGCACGCCAAAATGGTTTATTAGTAACTACATATTCGTAGCATTTTGTATTGCAGTTATTTTTTGGTGTTAATGCCTATATTGCCAACCAAATTTGCTGTTTATGAAGTCAAATAAATTAACAACCGCTATTTTAATTGCAATGGTACTCGGTATTGTAGTGGGTTATTGCGTTCATAGCTTTTGCCCAGCTGAAACTATCGGCGCGTTTGCTAAGAATATAAAACTGCTGGGAACTATTTTTATACGATTGGTAAAAACCATTATTGCACCATTGGTATTTACAACTTTGGTGGTAGGCATTGCAAAATTAGGTGATTTAAAAACGGTGGGCCGTGTTGGTGGAAAAGCAATGTTGTGGTTTTTTTCTGCATCGCTAGTAAGTTTGTTAATTGGGATGATTTTGGTGAACCTATTGCACCCTGGTAGTTACATAGATTTAACGCAAGCAGATAATGCTGGCTTGAAGGATTTGATGAGTAAAACATCTGAATTTTCGTTACAAAGATTTGTTGAACATATAGTGCCTTCGAGTGCTTTTGAAGCATTGGCAAATAACGAAATTTTACAGATTGTTGTTTTCTCAATATTTTTTGGTGTTGCTGCTGCACACCTTGGTGACTATGCAAAGCCTGTAGTTAAAACGTTGGATGTTGCTGCACACATTATTTTAAAAATTGTTGGTTTTATTATGAATGTTGCCCCTGTTGGTGTGTTTGGCACATTGGCTGCAGTGGTAGCTGAAAAAGGCTTGGGCATCTTTAAATTTTATTTTATTTACTTCTCATATTTTGCGTTAGGTATAGCTTGTTTGTGGGCTTTAATGATACTAATTGGCTTTTTGGTACTTGGTAAAAGATTACCGGTTTTATTAAGACATATTGGCAACCCATTATTAATTGCTTTTAGCACCACAAGTAGCGAGGCAGTTTTTCCTAAACTAACAGAAGAACTGGTGCGTTTTGGCTGTAAAGATAGAATTGTCTCTTTCATTTTACCATTGGGTTATTCTTTTAATTTAGATGGCAGTATGATGTATATGACCTTTGCCAGTTTGGCTATTGCACAAGCTTATGGTATTCACTTAGATATACCCACACAATTAACCATGTTATTGGTGCTAATGCTTACTAGCAAAGGCATTGCGGGTGTACCAAGGGCTTCGTTAATTATTGTTTTGGCAACATGCAGCATGTTTAAAATACCACCAGAAGGTGTGGCATTAATATTACCAATAGACCACTTTTGCGACATGCTGCGTACTGCCACTAACGTACTTGGCAATGCTTTGGCAACAAGTGTTGTAAGTAAATGGGAAGGCTCGCTTGAACATATAGAAAATGCATAATGTTGTACATGATAGCAACTTAACAATACTCATTTATGAAAAAAAATATTGGCTTTACCACCTTACTGTTATTAGTGTCGCTTATATCATTTTCACAAACAGATAGCATATTAGTTACTGTTTGTAACCAATATGAGGGTGAGGTGAAAAATGCGACTGTACAAGTTATTAAATCTGGCGAAACTGCCACCACCAACGAGCGTGGTATAGTTACTTTAAAGGCTCGTGTAAATGATATTGTTAAGATATCAAAAGCTGACTATGATACTGCTGCTTATGCTATAAAAAACATAAAAGGCCAGATAATTGCTATTGTTCACAAGCAATTTACTTGGAAGGATTTATTAACCCCTATGTTTTACATTATAAATGGTGGTTTGTGGTTAATGCTACTCATCATTTTTGCAGAAACAGGCTTATTTATTGGCTTCTTTTTTCCTGGTGATTCTTTATTATTTATAGCTGGTATTTTTAGCGATAAGCTAGCGGCTTCTGTATTTGATACTGGCAATGTATATTTAAACTTATTATTAATTATTGCTTTAACTACGGCAGCAGGTATTTTAGGTAATACTACAGGTTATTTGTTTGGCAAAAGCATTGGTAAAACAATGTTTCAATGGAAGGATAATATTTTATTTAAGAAAAAATATTTATATCAAGCACATGACTTTTATGAAAAACATGGTGGTGGTGCGATTGTATTTGCAAGATTTGTACCCATTGTACGCACTTTTGCACCTATTGTTGCTGGTATTGTAGATATGGCTAAACAAAAGTTTGCATTCTACAATATTTTAGGTTGCATTACTTGGGTAGCTAGCATGATTTTAGGAGGGCATTTTTTACAACAATGGATTTTAAATCAATTTAATTTCGACTTAAAACAACATCTTGAAATTATAGTGATTGGGATTGTATTGGTTACAACCGCTCCGATAATTATTAAGTTAGTGTTTGGTAAGGTGCAGTCATCCCTACATAAATAAATAACAACCATGACAAAAAAGGAATATGGTATTTTATCACTTCCTGTAATTATAGGTTCTCTAGGTTTTTTTGTTGATATCTACGATTTGCTACTATTTAGTATTGTTAGAAAAAAGAGCTTGCATGACCTAAACGTGCCTGATGCGGTTCCCAAAGAATTTGGCGAAAGTGTGGTAAGTTGGCAAATGCTTGGGCTTGTGATTGGTGGTATTTTATGGGGCATATTAGGTGATAAAAAAGGTCGAAAAAGTGTACTTTTTGGCTCTATCATTTTGTATTCTGCCGCTACAATTGCCAATGGCTTTGTTACAGATATTACACAATATACTATTCTACGTTTTATTGCAGGTTTAGGGCTAGCTGGCGAGTTGGGTGCAAGCATTACTTTGGTTAGTGAAATGTTACCTAAAGAAAAGCGGGGTATTGGTGCATCTATCATTGCAACCAGTGGTGTTTTTGGTACCATTGCAGCCTACTTTGTATACGCGTTAAGTGGCGAAAACTGGAGATTGTGTTATTTTATTGGTGGCGGTATGGGCTTTTTATTATTGTTTTTAAGAGTGGGTGTTTTAGAAAGTAATATGTATGATGCTACCAAAAACAAAGACCTTCAAATGGGTAATTTTTGGATGATGTTTGCCAATTGGGAACGCTTTTGGCGGTACTTCCGCTCTATTTTAATTGGCCTGCCAGTATGGTTTGTAATTGGTATATTAATTAGTTTTTCCGATGAATTTGCAAAACGTTTTGGCATTGCCAATTTTGACCAACCCAAAGCATTAATGTTACAATATGTTGCCTTAACCTTTGGCGATATGGGTGCGGGTTTATTTAGCAACTATATAAAAAGTCGTAAAAAAACATTACTAATTTACTATGCCATTATTGCAATTTTTATCACTTTATTTTTTGTTTTAAAAGGTGGGGGTAATGCTACCAATATGTATTTATTATGTATGGGGCTTGGTTTTGGGTCGGGTATTTCTGTATTGTATATTACAATGAGTGCAGAACAGTTTGGCACAAACCTTAGAGGTACTGCTGCCATATCTATACCTAATTTAGTACGTGGTTTTTTACCAATTATAATACTTGTATTTAAGTTTTTAAGAAGCGAATTTGTATTAAACGATTATATAACAGCAGCTTGGGTTACAGGTATAATAGTATTGGCAATTGGTTTAATAGCAGTTTTATATACCAAAGAAACTTACGGCAAAGAATTAAATTTTGTAGAAAGATAAATCACCAAATAGTCACTGAGACTCATAGCTTTTGTAGCTGAAAACATAGTAGATTATCTATATGCCTATATGGTAAAAAATAACAACCATGACACAACAACAAAAACAATTTGGTATTTTTTCAATTCCTGTGATAGTAGCAGCCCTTGGCTATTTTGTAGATATCTACGATTTACTACTTTTTACTATTGTACGCGAACCAAGTTTAAAAGGTTTGGGTATTGATTTAAGTAATAAAGCGACCGTATTGGTAGCAAGCGCTAAGATTATTAATTGGCAAATGGTTGGGCTTTTAATTGGGGGGATTCTTTGGGGTGTAATTGGCGATAAAAAAGGCAGATTAAGTGTACTTTTTGGTTCTATTGCCATGTATTCTATAGCCAATTTTGTTACAGGTTATGTGCAAACTGTTGACCAATATGCTTATGCAAGATTTGTGGCAGGTATTGGCCTCGCTGGCGAACTTGGTGCAGGCATTACTTTAATTAGCGAGCTATTGCCACAAAAAAAGCGTGGTGTAGGAACATCATTAGTGGCAGGTATTGGTTTGTTTGGAGCTGTATTTGCCTATTTCATATTTAAAATTACCAATCAAGATTGGCGTTTGTGTTATAAAATAGGTGGTGGTTTGGGTGTATGTTTATTATTACTACGTATTTCTGTGGCAGAAAGTGGCATGTTTCAACTAACAAAAAAACAACATGTACAACGTGGTAATTTTTTGATGTTTTTTAATAATAAGCACCGATTTAAAAAATATATTTTGGCTATTTTAATAGGTCTACCAACCTGGTACGTTATTGGCATTTTGGTAAATTATAGCAATCGTTTTGCCAAAGAATTTTATGGAGATAGCCATATAGAAAGCGGTAAAGCCATTATGTTTGCGTATATAGGTATTGCCTTTGGCGATATTTTAATTGGCTTACTAAGCCAATATTTACAAAGCAGAAAAAAGGCTTTGTTTAGTTTTTATTGCCTTACAATAATTGGTTTACTTATATTTTTTAGCCCTATCATTACTACCGATAATACAATGTATTTCATTTGTAGCTATTTAGGTTTTGCAACTGGCTTTTGGGCCATTTTTGTTACCATGGGTGCAGAACAATTTGGCACTAATTTAAGAGCTACTGCAGCCACCACCATTCCTAATATGGTACGTGGTGCATTGCCATTAATAAACTTACTATTCTTAGATATTTTTCAAAAAAGTTGGGGCTATTCGCTTACCAAAAGTGGTATTATTACTGGTGTATTGGTAATGTCAATAACACTTATTGCAGCTTATTTTACAGAAGAAACATTTCACAAAGATTTGAATTATGTAGAACAATAGTTGCAGACTTAAATGTTTGAGATGTAATAAAAGAATTCAAATTACAAAAAATCTGGCTGATATAGTTTCTAGAAAATAAAACCATATCAGCCAGATTATGTAACGCTATTTATACAAACCATTAAATAATAATTTAAACGTACCATAAGGCTGCGCCCTAAAGGTAATTTCTGGGCCAAAAGCATACAAGGTACCCTTGCCTACAGTAGCTTTAAAAGCAGCAATCCCGCCACTTAAATACGATTGTCCCCAAGCCCAACCACTACGCAAGCTTTTATCATCGGCAAACCAAGCCAATGGTTTTACAACACCTTTTGCCTGACCCTCTGGTAAAATATTAAACACTGGACTAGCATCAAAGTAAACATCGGTAGTTGATTGCATACCAAAAGCAGCTTGCTCAGTAGAATCGATACTTACTTTCAAAATACTACCGGGTATATAATATTTCTCGCCTGGCAATGTTTTTTCTACACCATTCACCATTTCGGTTAAAGCATTATGTACTGGTAAATTTAAATGATACGCCAAATTAGTACTACTGCCAATGGTAATGATATTGCCACCAGCTTCTAAAAATTTCTTTAACTCAGGTACCGATTTTGCAGCAGTAATTTTACCTAAACGATTGCGATATTCTTCTGGTATAGAATCTGCTTTTGGCTCGCCAAAACCAACTCTACCGGTAGTAATAGTACTAAGCGAAGGAATAGCCCCACCTACAAACACAATTACATCGTACTTGGCTTTTAAATTGCCAGTATCTATATCTTTTGCATAGATAATATCGGCATTAAAATGATATTGTTCAAATAACAATCTAATCCAACCAGAAGGCATAGACCCGCCATAATTATCCCACAAAGCAATACGTGCTGGGGCAATTTTGGCAAGACTACTAGGGCGTTTTGCAAGTGTAACAGCATCTACACCAAAATCAATAATGGCTTTTTCAATAACATCTTTGTTTTTGCCAGTAGGTATAAAGAATGAGCCTTTAGCAAAATTATTATAGCTAGAATCGCTAGTTCTGAACACTTCAATACCTGCTTTTAGCAAATCGTTAGTAACAGTAAACGCATTATTGGCGCTCGCATTTAGCAAGTACCCAGCAGCTTTCCCTGTGGTTGCAATACTACCTTTTGGCGTTTGTAATTCACCATAAGCAATCTTCTCAAAAGGACCAGTAAAGGCATCGGTTAATCTATCAAACTGCACACCCATTTGGTAGGCAAGTGTCCAACCAGCCGCATCATACGGTGCAATCGGTGGACCACCCGGATATAGAAAATCGTTAGGGTGATCTTGTGGCTCAAACATATCTAAAATATGTGGGCGAAAAGCTTGGTTGGTAGTTACCACATACGAGCCTTTTGGATAAATTTTTGCACCAATCGTAAAATCTGCCGTTGCCTTTTGAACAACCATACCGCTGGTGATTAACGTATTTATAAAGCGAGTGGCCGTTGCAAAATCAGCTTGGTTTGCAGGAATAATATACCCACGAGCATCACGGTAGGCTGGCTTTTTTAACACAGAATCGTACAATTTTAATGATATCGTATTTCTAGGTTTGTCTTCACTACTTGCAGGTTCTTCCTTTTTTGCAGTAGCGGTTGCTGCTTGTGCTAGTTTGGTGATTTCGGCAGAAAACTTTGGCGATAAGCCCCAATTATCATGGTCGCCTTTTTGGATAGATGTTTTACCCATTTTGTAAATATTATACAGTAATTCATCTCTATGTCTTACTGCATAGTCTAGCACACCATAATTAAGCGATACCGAATAATCTATAGATTGCCTAAAATGCCATTTTTGAGGCAATACAGGGTATGGCGTAGCACTACTAGGTATTAATCTTTCTGGCACAACAGGTATTTCAGATGGTGTTGGACTACCAATAATTTCGGTTAATAAACCTACCATATTATGAAAATAAGTGGATGTACGTAAGCCTCCATTGTACCAAGTAGAATACACCGAGCCGCCCAATTTTGTGTAGCCAGGCTTGCCTTCGCTGTTTAAGCGATTAATCATTGAAGCTCCAACAGCATCTAATTGGGTCATCACCAATGGGTCAAACACATAGTTAAACGGATCTCTAAAAGGCGGGCCAGCCACAACTGAACCTGCAGGGCCAGTTTGGTGGTGGTTGTACATAATTTGCGGCAGCCATTCTACAAATAACTGCCTACCCATGTTCTGCGTTTCTTTTAAATTAAACATATAAAAGTCTCGGTTATTATCATGACCAGCATATTTCTCGTACAATCTTGGTAAAAAATTGGTAGTACGTTTTTCTTGTTTGGGCTCACGCATATACCAATTAGATACCAATTCTTGCCCATCAGGATTAGCATGTGTCAGTAACACAATGGCATTATCTAAAATTTTTACGGTCTCCGCATCGGTACGGCTGCTCAGTTGCCAAGCGGTTTCTATTAGTTGATGTGCCCCTACCACTTCTGTTGCGTGCAAGCCACCATCAATCCATACTACGGCTTTGCCTTCATTGGCCAACGCATGGGCTTGTTCGTCTGTTAAGCCGTCTGCATGAGCTAGTTGCTGAGATATTTTTTTGTATTTGTCTAAGTTCTTCAAGTTTTCTGGCGAAGAAATAATAAGCATATACTGTGTTCTACCTTCTTCGGTTTTACCAATATCTACCAGTTTTACACGAGGGCTAGTAGCAGCCAATTTTTTAAAATACGCTTCAGTTTGTGTGTAAGTAGCCAATTGGTAATCATCACCAATGGCAAATCCAAAATGTTCTTTTGGTGATGGAATGTTTTGTGCATTTACAACAGCGGTGGCAAATACCAAAGCCAATAGACTAATTTTTAGTGAGTTCATAGCAAATAGTTTGTACAGCAAGTATAAAGCATTTGTTTGTAGCAATTGTGGGACTTATTTAGGCGGTAGTATTAAAGTTTCATGTAAAGAAACAAAAGAGGTAAATGAGCGTATTACTTCATTATTTTATTAGAAGATGAAGGGCTAGTGAAGTTTTTAGTCACTATCTGTGTTTAATATACCATTATTCATGGCGTTTCTAATAAATTGTTTTTGGTAATGTCTGTTGCGCCTATTCTTCTTAGCGTCTGCCCGTTTTGTGGTACGCTTATCCTTTACTATATCACCTAGTCTATTCAAATCGTCTACTTGTTTTATTTCTTTTGGCGAGTTACGTTTCATAGTAAATTATTTTACAAGTAGCGTTGCTGTAATACAATTTAAACAACCATTTATTTGAAAATAAGTTTACTAGCTTGGCAAAACTTGTAAGTTTTGGAATAGCTATAATAAATCTCTGGTAAGGGTAAACTGGTAATCATTTTTCTTCATTTTAAAAACAGGGATCTTCTTTTGTCCACATATTTCTCGAATTTCTTTTTCATTATTCCTTGATATATTTAATCCTATAATTACTTCATCAATTATATTATTTTTAAATTGGTATAGTCTTTCAGCTTTTGTTGGAATTTCAGGATGCCAAATTTTTGATAACCGAAACTCCTGTTCATATTTCCAATCAATTGATTTTGTAAAACTTTCTTTAATAGATTCTTTTAAACTCTTTTTATATTCCAGAGGGTTAATTAATGGGTATTCACAACAGTAATTTACTGGGCCACATTCAAAATGATTTAATTCAATTAGCTTCTTTTTATTAAACCCAACACAGAATCCAGTATGGTTTTCTGAATAATGACTCCACATTAAAATACTATCCCACCTTTTGCTTAAACATAAAATACCA
The DNA here is from genome assembly GCA_038327865.1 of Chitinophagales bacterium. Lineage (GTDB taxonomy): Bacteria > Bacteroidota > Bacteroidia > Chitinophagales > Chitinophagaceae > Parasediminibacterium. Next base: position 24,999 of record JBBQLL010000011.1, read on the forward strand.
AAATGCTTTTTATTGTTATCCAACACAAATGGCATGTATTTATTTGCAAATTCAACAGGATTATTTTTTATCAAATCTTTATTATTAATCGTAATGTATTGTAACATATTCAACTGATTAGAGTTTAATAAGTTATTTTCGATATAACCGCTAACCATCAAATCAAAAAATTTATGAATTTTTGCCTCTGTATCTAACAATGAAAAATCAAATTTTAGTTGAAAATCAAAAGGGTCATTTAACTCTTCAATTAAGGGTAGGTAAATCTCATTGTGAATGAGAATTGCTCTATGAAAATTATTATTCCAACATCTATATTTGTATAGTGTACCATTCATTTCTTTTTCTTGAGATACATTTGAAATCATATTTACAATAAATTTAGACAATTATTGCTAAAAATTAAGTTGAGTAACAAAAAATAGAAATTGTAAGAATAAACTTAAAATACTAAATGATTTCAAATAAATTATCATATCGAGAATTCGAAACAATTTTTGTTTCAATTCTTAGCTTGGAGCCAATTTCTGAAGTAAAAAGTAAAATATATAAAATTCTGCACTACGAAATCCCAGAAAATGATGATAAAGAAAAATATATCAATTCATTATCTACTGGGGTGAAATCAACGTATAAGAATTTTGAAATTGAAATGCGAAAATTAAGCAATTCCAGAAACGAGTACACTGGTTTTAGATTGCATTTGTATAAAGAAACTGATATAGTAGATGTATTCAGAAATCCACTTAAACGAATTGTACAAGATGTTCAACGTATTTGTGAAAAAGAAATTAAAAATGGGAAATTAATACATTTCAATCTTGGTAGAAATGTAAAACAAAATGAAAAAGAATGGCTACTATATCACATTGAAACACAAAACTCGAATTGCGTTTCAAAACAAAAATTATCCCCACTTTCAATATATACTATGCAAAATATGAACTCATTTCTAATGGAGTTCTTGTTTTACCCAGATTGCTATATTCGACATGATAATAAAACTATAATAAAAAATAATTGGCTAGATATTTTACAAACACACCCTTCGTTCCAAGAAATTGAAATGTATTTACAATATTTCAAGATTTGATAAAAGGGAAAATATTTTTTTAACAAAACCCTTGCACTATAAACTTACATTTTAGCAATGGCAATTAGCCTGCTTTTCAAATTATCCCCCCAACAAAATAATTAATTACCTATTTTTGAAGCTAGGGGAAAATGTGGTGTTTTGTTATAGGCTTGTGATAGTTTAATAGAGAGAAAGTAGTATTAGTTTACCGAATGTTAGATAATATAGATGATTTAGGAGCTTTTTTAAAGCATCCCGCAATTGCTAAAAGTGCCTTGCGTGTTAAAACTCGGCTTAATTATTCTCTTATTGGTCTATTCTACAGCTTGTTAGCACAATATCTGCTTAGCTTTTACGTCATTATTGTCGTTCAGCCTCAACAAAGTACAAAGCGTATAAGTGAGTGACACAACGATGCTATATAGTAGCACTAGCGTTGGTCCCATAAAAACTACGCTTCAATAAATTTTTAGTTTAACAAAGAAAAATTAACATACAATGGCTTGTGGATCTTGTGGTACCAAACCGGGTGGCTGTAAAAGCAACGGCGGTTGCAGTACTGGTAGTTGTAACCGTATGAATGTGCATGATTGGCTGAGTAACCTACCAATTGCTGATATAGAAAGTAGCTGTAAAGTGCTTGAAGTGAGCTTTAAACAAGGCAGCCGAAAGGAGTTTTTTAGAAATACCTCATCTCACTATTTTTATAAAGGTGACTATGTTACGATAGAAGGTGTGGGCGGTTTTGATGTGGGTGAAGTGAGCCTTAGTGGCGAGTTGGTGCGTTTGCAATTGAAAAAACGTGGGGTTGACGAGTTTAGCAACGAGATGAAAAAAGTGTTGCGACCAAGTAGCGACCGAGATATTGAAAGTTTTACTATTAGTAAGAGCCGTGAAGCAAAAATTCAGGCTCGTAGTAGAGAAATAGCTATTGAGTTAAAGCTGCAAATGAAGTTGAGCGAAATTGATATTCAGGCTGATGGTAAAAAAGCAACTTTTTTTTATACGGCTGATGATCGAGTTGACTTTAGAGAAATGATTAAAATGTTTGCTGGCGAGTTTAAATTAAAGGTTGAAATGCGGCAGATTGGTATAAGACAAGAAGCCGCAAAAGTGGGTGGCATTGGTAGTTGTGGGCGAGAATTGTGTTGCAGCACTTGGCTAACCGACTTTAAAAGTGTGAATACTACGGCTGCCCGTTATCAAAATTTATCTATTAATCAAACTAAGTTAAGTGGCCAATGTGGGCGTTTAAAATGCTGCCTAAATTATGAATTAGATACATATTTAGATGCGCTTCAACAATTTCCTGATAATGCAGACACGATAGAATGTGCCAAAGGCAATGCCTTTTTAATTAAAAAGGATATTTTTAAAAACTTGATGTGGTACATCATTCAAGGTGGTAGCAAGCATTACCCGTTAACAATTACCCGCGTTAAAGAAATTAAACGTTTAAATGCTCAAGGCATTAGACCAGAAGATTTAGAACCTGTGGATGTAACCACAGGTAAGCCAAAAGAAGTAGAACCAACTTTTGTTGATGTGGTGGGGCAAATAAGCTTGCAAAGCTTGGAGAAGAATGATAGACGCAGGCGTGACGATGACCGTAATGCTAGAAACAATGACCGTAGAAATAGTGGTGGTTTTGAACAACGTGACGATAACAGAAACGAAAGACCAAACCAACCGCAACAAGGGCCGAGAGAAGCTCGTTCAAATCAACCACAAAGGCCACCACAAAACCGTGGCCCACAAACACCAAGAGAGACTAATGGTGGTACATCAAGACCGCCACAAAACAGACCATCTCAAAATAATAGACCAAACCAACGACCACCACAAAACCGTGGCCCAAGAAGAGAAGAAGGCGGCACTAGTGAGGAAAAGAAGGATTAATAAAATTTGAACATACATAAAAAGGCATTTGCAAAGTTTCATTTTTGCAAACGCCTTTTTTTTATAGTTGATTATAGTGTTACATATCGGTAGTTATTTTTTTGTAACTGGTAACAATCCCTTTAATTAAGGATGAACTAAACCCTTGGTGTTCCATTTCGTTTAAACCTGCTATGGTACAGCCTTTAGGCGTAGTTACTTTATCAATTTCTTGTTCAGGGTGTGTGTTCTTTTTTAATAATAATTCTGCTGCACCTTTTACGGTTTGTGCCGCAATTAAAGATGCTACCGACGCACTAAATCCAATCTCAATACCACCTTGAATATTGGCTCGAATGTATCGCATGGCATAAGCGGTTCCGCAAGCACCAAGCACGGTTGCAGCATCCATTAGTTTTTCTTCTATAAAAACAGACTTCCCTAATTGACTAAATAGGTCTTTAACAAATTGCCGTTGCTCATTACTTGAGTTGCTATCGCTAATACAAGTCATGCTTTCTTGTATGGCAATAGCTGTGTTTGGCATGGCTCTGAAAATAGAGAAATCTTTGCCTAAAATTTCCTGCATATCTTTTACCCAAATGCCACTAACCACACTAATCAGCACATGCTTTTGTGGATTAAGATGCGGTTGTAATTGCTCTAACACCTCTTTTATTTGAAACGGTTTTATGGCTAAAATAACATAATCGGCAAAGCCAACTGCCTCAATATTATCGTTACTTACCAACGCACCCTTTTCTTCTAAGGCAGTTAATGTAGTAATATTCCTTTTGGTAATAATGATGTGCTGTGGGGTAATGAAACCACTGCTTATTAAGCCTTCTGCAATAGATGCACCAAGGTTTCCGCCGCCAATAATGGCAATTTTTTTATTCATGGGTTAAGTATTATTCTGACCAAAGTAAATTACGAAATCTAATAAATTTTATTGGCAGACAAATAATTGCGTACATAATCATCAATACCTGCTTCTAACGTATAGAACGGTTCGGTGTAGCCAGCTTGATGTAGTTTTTGCATATTGGCTTCGGTAAAATATTGGTACTTATCTCTAATGTCAATTGGCATATCTATAAACTCAATATTTGGTTCTAAATCCAACCCTCTAAAACTTGCTGCCGCCAAATCGTAAAAGCTACGGGCTGTGCCAGTGCCAAGGTTGTATAAGCCAGAAGTGAGTGGATCCTCATTTGACAATTCACCTTTCACTATTGACTTTTTCATCATCCACAACATCACTTGCACCAAATCTTTCACATACACAAAGTCACGTAATTGCTGCCCATCTTTATAATTAGGGTTATGGCTTCTGAATAATTTTACCAAGCCCTCTTTTTTTATTTGGTTAAAAGAATGCCAAATAACACTTGCCATTCTGCCTTTGTGGTATTCATTTGGACCGTAAATATTAAAAAATTTTAAGCCTGCCCAAAAAGGGGGTGTTTCAGTTTGCTGAATAGCCCACTTATCAAACTCGTTTTTGCTGATACCATACGCGTTTAATGGCTCAAGATCAAACGGTACATCATGGTCATCATTATAGCCGAACTCACCATTGCCGTAGGTTGCAGCCGATGACGCATAGATTAACGGCACAATATTGTTGGTACAATATTGCCAAATATTTTGCGAGTATTCTACGTTCAATTCTTGGTGAACGGCATAATTAAACTCAGTAGTATCGGTTCTTGCTCCAAGATGAATAACACAATCAATTTGTGGCTCATTGGTAGCTAACCAATCGAAAAAACTTTGCCTTTCTATTGGTTCAGCAAACTGTTTATTTTCCCAATTTCTACGTTTTGTTTCTACACCAAAATCATCAACTAAAATAAGATTGCGATAGCCATTTTCATTAAGGTATTGCACCATGCAAGAACCAATAAAGCCTGCAGCACCTGTAACAACAATCAAGTTATTACTTACATCTGCATCAGTTTCATCAAACTCATTTAATACCTCTTGATTTAATAACATGGTAATTTTTATTTTCTAAGCTTAAGCCTTACAATAATTTTTCAATGGCAGTATCATATTTTTCTTTCCAATCGTTAATACTGCCCCATGCGTTGGCATTAACTTCAATAGTTCCATCTGTAACCACACCTAATTCTGTAATAGCGATATTGTTAAACGTAGCTTGCTCTTTAATTATTGCAACCAGCGTTGGTTTTACACTCACTACAATTCTGCCTTGTGCTTCACCAAGCCAATAAGCATCGGTACGAATATCTTTTATATCAGCAATTACTTTAAACCCTAAACCTGTATGAAACCCACTTTCTAGAAGCGTTACAATCAAACCACCTTCACTACAATCGTGTGCAGATTGTATTAATTTCTCTGTAATTAAATATTTAATAAAGCCTTGTGTATTAAACTCTTCATCCAAATTAAAATAGGGTGCTGGTGAATATTCGACTGCCTTTAATTTGTGTAAATATTCGCTACAACCAATATCGTTATGCTGAGCACCAATTAATAAAATGACATCATTTTCTTCCTTGAAATACATGGTCATTTTAGTAGCAATATCTTCTAGCAAACCTACCATACCAATTGTTGGTGTTGGGTAAATTGGCCCATCAGGATTTTGATTGTAAAAACTCACATTACCACCAGTTACAGGTGTGTTAAATTTTCTACAAGCTTCGCCCATACCAGTTACCGCTTTTACAAACTGATAATATAATTCAGGATCGTAAGGATTGCCAAAGTTTAAGCAATTGGTTACGCCCAATGGCTCGCCACCGCTACAAACAATGTTACGTGCCGCTTCGGCAACAGCAATCATAGCACCAACCTGCGGATTGGCAAATACATATTTACTGTTACAATCAACCGTCATAACTAATGCTTTTCCAGTGCCTTTTGCTAGTACAATTGATGCATCGCTTGGGTCGTTGGTACTCATATTTGCAGCACCTACCATACTATCATATTGCGTATAAACCCAACGTTTGCTAGCAATATTTGGTATTTGAATTAATTGTTCAACGGTATTTTTTAATGCCTCATTGTCCTTCAAATCAGCAATGTCATCAATATTAAAAGCAGCAATTTTTGCAAAATATTTAGGTTCGGTATACTCTCTTGTGTATTGTGGTGCACCACCACCAAGTACTAATTCATAGGCTGGCAATTCTGCTTCAAGTACACCATGCATGTAAAATTTAAGCAACCCATCATCTGTAACTTCACCAATATTACTGGCCGTTAAATCCCATTTTTCAAAAATATCTAACACTTCTTTTTCTCTACCTTTTTGCACAACAATCAACATACGTTCTTGGCTTTCGCTTAATAAAAGCTCCCAAGCTTTCATATCTTTTTGGCGAGTTGGTACTTTATCTAAGTCTATACGCATACCTACACCACCTTTTGCACTCATTTCGGCAGTACTACATATAATGCCCGCTGCCCCCATATCCTGCATGCCTACAATGGCATCGGTTTCAATCAATTCTAAACAAGCTTCTAGCAATTTCTTCTCTTGAAAAGGATCGCCAACTTGTACTGCTGGTAATTCTTGCACAGAATCGGCACTAATATCGGCACTAGCAAAACTTGCACCGCCAATACCATCTTTGCCAGTAGCACTGCCTACAAAAAATACAGGATTGCCTGTACCTTCTGCCGTAGCACTAATCATTTTATCGGCTTGCATAATACCAACACTCATGGCATTTACCAATGGATTGGTGTGGTAACAATCTTCAAAGTATACTTCGCCACCAACGGTAGGTACACCAAAACAGTTACCATAATGCCCAATACCATGCACCACTCCTTTTAGTAAATGTTGCGTTTTTTTATCTTTTAAATTTCCAAAACGCAAACTATTAAGCGATGCAATAGGCCTTGCGCCCATTGTAAAAATATCGCGTTGAATACCCCCAACACCAGTTGCAGCACCTTGAAATGGCTCTAGAGCACTCGGGTGATTGTGACTTTCTATTTTAAATACCACACCAAAACCATTACCCATATCCATTAAACCTGCGTTTTCTTCGCCTGCGGCTACTAATAATTTGCCACCTTCTCGTGGTAGAGTTTTAAGCCATTTAATAGAGTTTTTATAACTGCAATGCTCGCTCCACATGGCACTAAAGCTACATAGCTCAGTAAAGTTGGGGGTGCGACCAAGTTTTTGTTGTATTAACTCAAATTCTTCTGCGGTAAGGCGTAGTTGCTCGGCGGTTTTAACGGTTATTTCCATTGTGTATAGTTCATGGGTGATAGGTAATAAGAGATAGTTGATAGATTATATTTGATGAATGACAGTAAAGCAATACCAATCAAACATCTTCTATTTCTATTACCTAATTCGCTGCAAATGTAAGCAAGCCTCATTAGGCTACAAGGCTAAGTTTAAACACAAAAAAGCCACAAAAAATATGGCTTAATTATTGTTTTTTTGCATACTTAGTTTTATAGCTGCCTAACCTTACCGCTGCCAAATACAGATTTTTTAATATTGGTTGCTGTGCCTTTATAATACACATCGCCACTGCCAGCAATAAATGCTTTTAAATTTTTATTGGCAGTTACTTTTGCTAAGCCACTACCTGCAATAGACACTTTAACGTCATCTGCTGTTACACTTTCAGTATTAGCATTGCCACTACCAGCTATGCTAATATCTACTTCATTAGCCTTGCCTGCAAGGTTTACATTGCCACTACCTGCTATAGAAATATTTACTTTTGCAATTGTTTGAAAATCAATATTTACATTGCCGCTACCTGCTAACTCAAAATTTGTTTTCCCATCGTTGGTAAAGTTGCCAGAACCATTAATATCGCCACTACCAGCTAACGAAATGCCAATTAGCTTAGTTAGATTTACATAAACAATTATTTTGCGACGAGCACTCAGGTTGTAATATTTTTTTGATTTTATTTTTAAGGTATTTCCTACTACTTCTGTTTCTATATAGGATAGCAAATTATCGTCGCCTTCTATTTCTATTGCTTTACTTGTACCGTAAGCTATTTTTACATCCCACGAACCATTAGATGCTATTGCGGTATAGCTACCAACTTCTCGAGATTCTTTTTTTACATTGCCATTGCCTTCTATCTTTTTCCAAGGTTGTGCAAAGGCTGTAAGTGTAAGTATTACTAAAAATGCTGTAAATATTGTTTTCATGCTAATTTTTTTTTGCAGTGTAAACGATAGCCCAATAAAAAAGTTACAAACTGTTACAAAAAATGATCAATAGAAAAACTAATAGGTTGCAATTACTATCTAAAACTCAAAAACAGTACTAGATTGGGGATTATCCAATTTAAAACTTTTGTCCTTACCATTGGCTTTAACATGTAAAATATTGGTCTGTTTTTGCTCAAACTCATACAGTAAACTACAGTTTACATCAAGCTTTTTTAGAGTGGCAATATTATCCACTTCTAGGTAAACCCAAATGCTTTCAAGACGTTGCTCATAGCCAATATAGTGCATGGTTACTGGTTTGTCATCTACCCTTAGTTGCAATTTGCTTTGCAAGTAGCTATTTACTAATTTATTAGTTGCAGCTTTATCGGTGGGGTGTACCAAATCAAGTTTTGTGTTACCATATTTTTTTAGCGTGGCTTCAAAATCTTCGGTAAAAATACGCACACTTACTTCAAGCGATTTTTCTTTACTGTTTTGATTAATCTCTATTACAGAAACAAAAAAGGGATGAAGTACTGCTGCCGTTGCAACCACTAACCATCTAACCAATATATTTACCATTTAGCATTTGCTTTTTGTAAATGCAAAAGTGCTGATTAATTTTCAAAATAAATATATCTCGCAAAGGACGCTAAGAAGACAAAAAAAAAGGTTGGTGTTATAAGAATAATTCCATACTTAATGTAACAGCTCTTTGTGTACATTGTATCCTTTGTTTATTTGTGTGAAACGCTCTTTAAATATGAATGATTTTACATTATATTTTGCACTTGGTAGAGAGCACATAATAGATTGGCAAGGCATTGACCATATATTATTTGTGTTGGCTTTATGTGTGCGCTATCAATTTGCAGATTGGCGAAAACTATTAGTATTAATTACCGCTTTTACCATTGGCCACTCGGTTACATTGGCTTTAAGTGTGTTTAACTTAATATATTTTTCTACCAAATGGATTGAGTTTTTAATACCGGCCACTATTGTAATAACGGCAATAAGTAATGTTTTTGTAAAAAAGTTTGTGTATAAAACAAAGTTCCCATTCATATACTTTATGGCTTTGGGTTTTGGATTAATTCATGGGCTTGGCTTCAGCAATTATTTAAAAAGCTTATTAGGTAAAGATGAAAGCATTTGGCTACAACTATTGGCGTTTAATATAGGGTTAGAAGTGGGCCAATTATTAATTGTTGCGTGTGTTTTAGTTGTTTCACTTATCTTGGTAACCCTATTAAAAATAAATAGGCGAGACTATATTTTGTGGATGAGCGGTGGGGTATTTGCTTTAGCAATGGAAATGTGTTTGCTTAGATGGCCGCTTTGATGTGTGATGTTAGAGAAGTAATTTGTAAATGTGTCTATTTAATCATATAAATCAAGGTTCAGATAATTTAAATTATAAAAAAACAATACGCAATGAGACAACTCCTATTATTTGCTTTGCTGGGTTCTAGTATCGGTGCTGTAGCACAAGATATTAAAAACAATCCAGGCTCTAATCATGGTAATAAGTTTGAACAGTTGGGCACAATTTTGCCAACCCCAAATGAGTATCGTACCGCAAGTGGTGCACCTGGGCCAAAGTATTGGCAGCAACGTGCAGATTATGATATTAAATGTATGCTTGATGAGAAAAAATTAACACTAACTGGCAGCGAAACAATTAGTTACTACAATAATAGCCCTGATGTGTTGACGTACTTATGGTTGCAACTAGATGAAAATGAGCATAGTACCATTTACAATGCAGGTTATCAAACAAGTACTACAATGGGCAGAGCTACAACAGTTGCTGGCCTGCAAGCTATGGCTGATGCAAAATTAGATAATGGCTATGGCGATAAGATTACTAAAATTACAGATGCGTTAACTAGTAAACCTGTAAAATACACTATTAACAAAACGATGATGCGTTTAGAATTGCCAACAGCTTTAAAGCCGGGGCAAAAATTTGCATTTAATGTTGATTGGAGTTATAAAATCAGCGACCGTATAAGTATGGGTGGTCGTGGTGGTTACGAGTATTTTCCAGAGGATGGTAACTATATTTTTACCATGACACAATGGTATCCTCGTTTGTGTGTTTATAGCGATTTTCAAGGTTGGCAAAACCACCAATTTGCTGGCAGTGGCGAGTTTGCACTAACATTTGGTAATTTTAATGTTGCTATGACGGTGCCCTCAGATCACGTAATTATGGCAACTGGTGAAGGACAAAACTATGGTAGCGTTTTAAGTGCAGCACAACAAGCACGTTGGGTTAAAGCAAAATATGCCACCGAGCCAATGGAAGTGGTAACCTTAGAAGAAGCTATGAAAGCAGAAAAAGCACCAGCAACAACTACTAAAACTTGGGTGTTTAAAGCTAGTAATGTGCGTGACTTTGCCTGGGGATCCTCTCGTAAATTTGTATGGGATGCAATGCCAGCATATGTTGAAGGCAAAAAAGTAATGTGTATGAGTGCTTATGGCAAAGAAGCTTATGGTTTGTACCGCAAGTTTTCTACAAAAGCAGTAGCACATACCATTAAAACGTATTCTAAATTTTCTATTCCTTACCCCTACCCTGTTGCGCAAAGTTTAGAAGCTAGTAATGGTATGGAATATCCAATGATTTGCTTTAATTATGGTAGAACAGAAAAAGATGGCACTTACACAGAAGCCAGTAAAAATGGCATGTTGGGGGTAATTATCCACGAGGTTGGTCATAACTTTTTCCCAATGATTATTAATAGCGATGAGCGTCAATGGACTTGGATGGATGAAGGTTTAAACAGCTTCGTAGAGTATTTAACAGAAGAATTGTGGGATAATAAATTTCCATCTCGTAAAGGTGCTGCTTGGACAATTGCTGACTATATGCGTTTGCCAAAAGATCAGTTAGAACCTATAATGACCAATAGTGAAAACATTATCAATTTTGGGCCTAATGCTTATACAAAACCTGCAACTGGCTTAAATATTTTACGTGAAACTATTATGGGGCGTGAATTATTTGATTATGCTTTTAAAGAATATGCTCGTCGCTGGGCGTTTAAACATCCAACCCCAGGTGATTTATTCCGTACAATGGAAGATGCAAGTGGTGAAGATTTAGATTGGTTTTGGCGTGGCTGGTTTTACAGTACTGACCCTTGTGATATTGCAATTGATACAGTAAAACATGCCATTTTCGATCCAAATGCAACAGCCCCGGCTAGTAATGGCAGAAGTGGTTTTGGTAATGCAGGAGTTGCAAAACCGATGGTACCTTTATATGACGATATTTCTAAAATTAGAAATAGAGAAGATAAGAGCATTGTTTTTCAAGTAGATGCTGATACTAATTTAAGAGACTTTTATTGGAAGTATGATAGAGGTATTGAGCCTTATGATAGCTCTGCAAAAGCTACGTTACCTCCAACGGCTGCACCTACCGCACCCGAAGAATTATCTGCTGAAGAGAAGGCAAAATATGCTAATACCCATTTATATGAAATTACCTTTAGCAACAAAGGTGGTTTGGTAATGCCAATAATTGTAGAGTTTAAGTTTGAAGATGGCACCAACCAAATAGAAAGAATACCAGCCCAAATTTGGCGTAAAAACGAAAACACAGTTACCAAAGTTTTTATGACTACTAAAAAAGCGGTAACTATAAAACTAGATCCAATGCGTGAAACGGCTGATATAAATGAAGCTAATAACGTATGGGGTAAAGTGGATGCAGAGCCAAGCAAATTCAGCTTGTTTAAAGCAGGTGCTGGCAACCGTAGAAACCCCGCAGCTACTACCAAAAATCCAATGCAAATTGCAAAGGAAAAAAGTGACAAATAATTAAAAATAGGTTATACAAAATTTATTAAAAAAACAAGGCAATCATTTTACAATGATTGCCTTGTTTTTGTTAGTGCTATTACTATAATTAAGCTTTCATTAATTGAACACTTCTATTTATGAATTGGGTTAATTCTGCACCTTTTAATAAGCCTTGAGATAGCAAAGCTAAGTCAGCTAAATTTCTTATTTGCTTGCCTTGTTTTTCTACATCAGCTTCTTGCAATAAAGTGGTATAAATTGAGTGATTACCATTTACCGTTAAGGTTACTTCATCTGGCATTTGAGCGTAAAAGGCAGTCATACCGCCACCTGCAGCACCCATGTCTTTCATACGACGCATAAATTCGGGTCGTGTTGCTACAACTGGTGCATCATTATTTATTAAGCCCTTTACTTCTACTGTTAGGTGTAAATCACCTACAGGAAATTCAAATAATTTTTTCAAGTTTTCAGCATCTTCTTTGCTTAAAACGCTATCCGTATTTTCTTGTTTATCAATCAAATTATCCACAATATCAGCATCTACACGTACAAATGCAACATTTTCCCATTTCATTTCCATATGGTTAATAAATGCAGCATCTACAAGGGTTTCAGCCTTTACAACCAAATAACCTTTTGCAACTGCAGCTTGTATATACGCATCTTGTTGAATAGGGTTTGTGGTATAAATTATTACATTTTTACCATCCTTATTTTTCTGTAAAGCTTCAGTTGCAGTTTTGTATTCATCCAGCGTAAAGAATTTTTTCTCTACTGCACTTTCCATTACCAAAAACTTATTGGCTTTGTCTAAAAACTTATCGTCAGTCATCATACCATACTTAACAAACAAGCCCAAGCTTTCCCATTTATCTTCAAAAGATGCTCTTTCGTTTCTAAATAGTTCATCTAGTTTATCAGCTACTTTTTTGGTAATATGGGCATTAATTTTACGTACGTTAGGATCGCCCTGCAAGTAACTTCTGCTTACATTTAATGGAATATCTGGACTATCAATTACACCTTGCAACAACATCAAAAATTCAGGAACAATATCCTTCACTTCATCAGTTACAAATACTTGATTGCTGTATAATTGAATTTTATCTTTCTGAATTTCGTAGCTCTGCTTAATTTTAGGGAAATACAAAATACCCGTTAAATTAAACGGATAATCTACATTTAAATGAATCCAGAATAGTGGTGTTTCATTGTAAGGATATAACTCTTTGTAGAAACTTTCGTAATCTTCTTTAGTTAAATCAGCTGGTTTTTTTACCCAAATTGGATTTGGATTATTTACCTGCTTAATGTCTTCGTCTTTACCACCAACTTCACTAAAGAAAATTGGTATAGGCAAAAATTTACAGAACTTTTCTAAAATAGATTTGATACGAGACGCTTCTAAAAACTCTTTACTATCCTCATTAACATGCATGATAATATTAGTACCACGCGTCTTCTTTTCTACTTCGTACAACTCAAATTCTGGGCTACCATCGCAGCTCCAAAATACAGTCGGTTCGTCATCTTTAAACGATTGAGATAGCACTTCTACCTTATCACTAATCATAAAAGAGCTATAAAACCCAAGGCCAAAATGCCCAATAATGCTCGCATCTGTATGTTTTTTCAAAAACTCTTCTGCACCGCTAAAAGCCACTTGGTTAAGGTATTTATCTACCTCTTCCTTCGTCATACCTAGACCCTTGTCGGCAACTGTTAAAGTTTTTTCCTTAGTGTCTAAAATCACGTCAATGCGTAAATCGCCAATTTCGCCTTTAGCCTCGCCAATGCTTGCAAGTGTTTTTAATTTTTGCGAAGCATCCACCGCGTTACTTACCAATTCACGCAGAAAAATTTCATGATCGCTGTACAAGAATTTTTTAATAATCGGAAAGATGTTTTCCGTCTCAACCCTAATCTGTCCTTTTTGCATAGTCCTTATATTATTTATGTTATTTTTTCTTTTGTTACCAGCTTTAGATTGTCAATTTAACATCGTTGCGTCGCACACTGCAACGGTTTAATATTTTTCTCAGCTTTTATCAAATCGAAATATTATAGAGATCATACTTATCAAACACAATACCATCAACATTATTACTGCCATCATGGCAATTTATCTAGTAACTTTCACATTATCTACTTCCCAAGTTGATGTTTTTTTAGTACCCGAAGATGGATTTGCACCATCATATCTAAATCCAATATAAATTGTTTGGCCAATATATGTCGCCAAGCTTACACTAGCAGATTTCCAAGAAGCGGCATACCCAGATGAAGTTGGGCCTGAAAACGAACTAGGATTTGCAGAGGATGATGCCAAAGTAGTCCAAGTTGCCGTTGACGGTGTGGCCGAACCTGTATAATTTGTAGAAACCAAAACGGTAAAGGTTGCACCATTATTAAAACCATCAATTGTTTGAAAATTTAAATTTGCAGACGATAAACCAGTTAGTGCAATGGCTGGCGAAATTAACCAAGAAGTTACCGTAGGCTGTATATTAGATGAAGAGAAGGCTGATACTTGCGCAAATTTTGTACCCCCAAAAGAATTTAAAGTATAGCTTACATTGCCAGTTTCGGCTATATTTTTCCAGCCTGTTGTTGCTAAAACACCTGTAGATGAAGTCTCAAAATCTTCCTCAAAAATGGCACATCTGGCACCATAAAACTTTACATCGCTAGTGTCTCGAATTGTTAACTGTTTGGTACTTCCAAAAGAACTTGCAATTGCAAGTATTGATCCATTGCCCCTTGGCACTTTATAGCTAGAAAAGTTGGTATAGCTACTGTTTCTTAAAGTAATACTTTCGCCGCTACAGTTTTTTATTATGTAGTTTACCGCACTTACAACTCTTGTTGGGTCGGCAAAAGTGTTTGTATCGGCTTTACTAAACTCAAAATTATCAAGTTGTATTAATGTGCTTTGATTTGGATCTTGCATTGTTGTACCTAATTGAGCAACTGTTACCACTTTTGGTGTGACCACATTACTTAAACTTCCTTTTACTAAATAATTATCAAACAAAGCAGCTGGTATAGTTCCTAAAGCTGGGGCGCTTGGGATAGATACATCTAACACACCAATTTGACAAACACCACCATAATCGCTAATATATAATCCTTTTAACTTAATGTACACTTTACGTCCAACAGGAAATGTGGTGTATAAGTTAGAGGCATCTAAACGTACTAACAAGCCACCAGTAGCATCTTGAATGGCTATTTGCTTATAATAATTACCACTTTTATCGTCACATACTACAATACCAGCAATTATTTTATCGCCAACTATAGCATCAATAGCATTTGATATAGTATGAATTGCTTTTAAATCCTTAATAGTGGTTGTTACGATAATATTTGGCTCTTGAAAAGTTGGTGGTTCATCAAATTTTTTGTTACAAGATGAAACGAGAATGCCAACAAAAACAATTACAAGTATAGAACTTAACCAAATTATATGCTTATTTTTCATAATAATATATTTATAATTTTTATATTTTAGAATCTTAGTGTGATGCTTGCAAAATAATTAGCACCATATGAGTAGAAATATTTGGGTGGAAATTTATTAACGTTTTTTTCTGCAAAGTCAAAGCGTAATTGTTCGTAACCACCTGAACGTATATTTTTGTTATTGGTAAGATTGCTAATACCAATATTAAATACCATAAACGTTGATTTTTTTAACCCGTAAGATCTTGGCAATTTCCAAGAATATGATGCAAATAAATCTATCGTGTATTGGGCCTCTAACTGTTGTTGTGCCAATATCTGGTTCCATAAATCGCTTTTGTAAGGCACATCTCTTACTGCTGCATACGTTCTACGTAAAGGGTTAATATCTAGCCACAATTGATCAAAATAATTACCTGTAATATTAATTGACCAAAACTTAGGCGATTTGTATGAGAACCCAACTGAATAAGCCTCTTGTGGTGTACCGCCAACACGATAGTTTTGAGAATAAACGGTATCTCTACTTAAAATACTATTATCGTTATCTAAAGTTGTAATAGCGTTTTGACGGCTGTTGTAATAATATCTTGCCACAGAAGCTGCACCATTCATTGTTAAGTTGGGTGCAATTTTAGCTTCAAAACCAAATTCTCCCCCAAAATGAACCTTGTTAATATTACTAATAGCAATATTGCTAAAGTTGCTATACAAATCGTTATAAAAAGTAATTACGTTTAACCCATTTGTAAATTCACTGTAATACCCATTTAAACGAACTTTTAAATTAGGTGCGTTTAATACATAACCGCCTTCAATAGTTTTTATATTCTCGCTCTTTACATTGTCTTGCAAATTATCTCTCGTTCTTGCCGAAATGTAAGCATTATCAAAAAATGGAGCTTTAGAAAGTACAGAACCATTTACAAAAAAGTAGTTTCTACCATCTAATTTGTAAGTTATGCCACCTTTTACTGCATAATTGTAAAAATTATTTACTACCGATTTTCCGAAGGAATTATTAGAAAATAAACCGCTTTTTACATTGCCAACACGCCAAAACTGTGTATTTGATAACTCGCCAGCAATAAAGAAATCTACTTTATTAAACTTAAATACACTTTGAATAAAAGTAGCTGCTTTATTAATATGAATATTGTAATCGTAGCCATATCTATCACCAACATAAATAATTCTGTTTGGTCTATTTAAATCGTTTTGATTTACTAATGGGTTATTGGAATAAGTACGCTCTGCAAATTGGTTTAAATCCACAAAAAAATCACCCCCTAGCAAATCGTTAGCTTTTTTATAATAATTGTTATTTTGCAATTGAAAAGAAATGCCAGCAGTAATATCTACATGATTACTTAATCTAGAATTAAAGACTGTATTTGCATTAAATTTTTGCGTATTAATTACATCTTCTTGCAATAAATATCTTGAACGATGACCAGTTATTCCATTAAAGGTTTCAGTGCTTGCGCTATTATCGTCATACAATCTTGCCCAATTAATTTGACTTACATTGGTATTATTTCTAAACTCATTGGCAATTTGTTCAGCAAGTGCAGGATCAGTTTGATGGCTTGGTAAATAGCGGTAATAATCAGGCCGAGGATCACGACCATTATAAAAATCAATACGAGTAGATCCTCTTTCCCCAAAAGAATAACCAACAGCTGTAACCAAATTAGATTTATTATCAAACCTAAAGTCGTGTGTTAAAATAAAATAGGGTTGATTGGTTTTACCAACATTAGCATTGCGCTTTTTACCATTTTGATATCCCCAATATGGGTTGTAATAATTTGTGCCAGCAAGCGCTGCACTTTCAGCAAAAATGGCACCTTGTTTACCATTTTCAGTAGGTGCACCAAAGGCAACTAAAGACAATAAATGCTTTTGACCAAATCGCTTATCAACACCTAAAAAATAACTCCACCCATTGTAATAAGTACCAGCAGAATACCCTTCATCGGCCCAACGACGGCTACCGCTAAAACTAAAGGCCCAACCTTTTTTGCCAATACCAGTATTATGTGTAACCGAAAAACGATGTGTGTAAGCCCTATTACTAAATGCATATCCAAACTCGGTTTGCTTACGCTGTTTACTTGCTCTACTATCAATACTTACATTACTTCCAATATCGCCATAAGAAAAAGTATTTGGGCGCAAACTGAAGGATTGATCTTTATTACGCATCACATCATTTAAGCCGCCCCACAAACCAAAAGGTGTAAACCCATTATCAAGGTTTTCCATTGGTATACCGTTCATATATGTACCAAAATTATCAGCATCGTAACCGCGAATTTTAAATCGTACTGCATTAAAATTAAATGCTGCTGCCGAATAAAATGGATCTCTACCTCCAGTTAAAGTTGATGATATGTTTTGTGAACTAGCATCGCCTAAATCATTCTCATCTAACGAAATAATGGGAATATTATCAATTACATTTTCTCTTAACTCGCCAAGTAAGGTTGTATCTGTAATTGCTGATAAAGCTGTTGGTGGCTTTTGCACAAGTGTTGTTTTCTTCTTCTTTCGCTGTGCAGTAGCCGATAAGCTAAATAGCAAAAGAAGAGCCGTAGCCCAAAAAAAATTTCTCATAACGTAGTTTTGTTATAATACGAATGTAGGTTTTTGATTTTATTAATAAGTAAGTTTTTACCTATGTTAATAAACAGCTTTTGCATTTTTTAATTACAGGGCTGTATTTTTACCTCACAACAACTATTATGAGGAACTTATTGCTTTTAATTATTGCATTACCGTTTGCTGCTTTAGCGCAACAAAAAATAAATTATAAAGTAGCTATTGTAGCATTTTATAATTGCGAAAATTTTTATGATACTATTAATAATCCTGCGGTAAATGATGATGAGTTTACACCCACAGGACCACGTAATTACAACAGTAAAATGTATTGGAATAAAGTTGAAAAATTAGCAACAGTTATATCTCAAATTGGTACCGATGTAAGCCCTGATGGCCCCGCTTTATTAGGTGTAGCAGAAATTGAAAACGATACTGTTTTAAACGATTTAATTCATCACCCATTACTAAAAAACCGCAATTACAAAATTGTACATTATGATAGTAAAGATGCCCGTGGTGTTGATGTGGCGTTACTATATAATTCTAAATATTTTACGCCTGAAGAAAGTAAAGCTTTGTTTGTTGCCTTACCTAGCGGTAGTAAAAATTCGTATTTTACTAGAGATATTTTATGGGTTAAGGGAAATTTTGATGGCGAAACCATTAATGTATTGGTAAACCATTGGCCTAGTAGAATAGGCGGCGAAGAAAGAAGTGCACCAAGCCGTGCAGCTGCTGCGGCAGTTTGTAAATTGCAAATAGAAAAAATTACCAAAACCAATCCAAATTCAAAATTTATAATTATGGGCGATTTAAACGACGATCCGGTAAGCCCAAGCATTACCGAAGTTTTGAGAGCAAAAGGTAAAATTGCAGAAGTGCAACCTAATGGCATTTTTAACCCTTGGATGGACTTATACAAAAAAGGGATTGGCACTTTGGCATTTCAAGATGCTTGGAGTTTATTTGACCAAATATTGATTAATTACCCTTGGCTGAGTAAGGAACAAAGTGGTTTCTTTTTTTACAAACAATTTATATTTAATAAAGATTTTTTAGTTGAAAATACTGGTCGTTTTAAAGGCTATCCAATGCGAACTTGGGACGGATTATCCTACCGTGGTGGCTATAGCGATCATTTTCCTACATACTTGGTACTGCTTAAAAAAACTTATTAAGGCTTAGGCAAACTGAGCAATCACATCTTCAATTGATATTTTGGTATTATAAAATGATAATATTTTTTTTATCACCGCTTCTACAACTGCATCTGGGCAGCTTGCACCACTAGTAATTAATATTTTAGCTGGTTGATGAATAGGTAAATAATTGGAAACTGTAGTAAATTGTTTGGTAAGCCAATTACAGTTAATTAATGCAATTTTAGACGTAAGTTTATCTGGCCCATCTATAAAATAAGTAGGCAATTGTTGCTCACATAACTCAACTAAATGCGATGTGTTGCTGCTATTGTAGCCACCAATTACAATTGCCAAATCTGCATTGGTTTGCAATAACCCTGTAACAGCAGTTTGATTATCGTTAGTTGCATAACACAATGTATCTCTTGTATCAGCAAAACGTTCGCTAACGGTTTCCTCGTTTAGTTGGTAATGCTGAACCACAATTTGTTTTAAATAGTCAGAAATGGCTTGGGTATCAGTTGCTAATTGTGTGGTTTGATTAATGACACCAAAGCGTTGTACATCTTTTTCAATATCAAACCCAGCAGAAAATCTACCTTCAAACTCGGTATAAAAATTAGTAGCTAGTTTTTCGCCTGTTATGTATTTTGCCAACTCAATTGTTTCTGCCATATCGTTTACAATAATGGTTGGCGTATTGGCTGCAGCGTGAGAAAATGTAGCCCTTGTTTCTTCATGCGTTGGTTTGCCATGAATAACAATACTGTACCCTTTATTGGCAATTTGTTCGCCTCTGTTCCAAACCTTCTCTACAAAAGGGCAGGTTGTATTGTATTTTTCAGTAGCAATACCTTTATTATTCAATATTTTTTCTATAGCCAACGTAGTACCAAACGCAGGAATTAGCACAATATCATCTTTACTAATATCATCAAAAGCAATAATTTGCTGGCCTTTTGTATCTTGTAAGAATTGTACTCCTTTGGCTTGTAAATCTGCATTAACCTGCGGGTTATGTATCATTTCACTTAATAAAAAAATACGTTTACCAGGATTTTCTTCTATGGTTTTAAAAGCAATTTCAATAGCATTTTCTACCCCATAACAAAAGCCAAAATGTCTTGCAAGATATATTTGTACAGCACCAAAATCTAATAAAGTAGGTGTAAAATCTTTCTTTAATTTATCGTTATTCTTACGCTTTGTTTTTATGGCGCTAATGAGGTTGCTTCTATAAAGGGCAGGAACAATAAATTGTTTCATAAAAAAAAGAATAAATAAAAAAAGAAGTATTTGTGAAATTTTCTTAGAATTAGATATGTTCTTACTAAGATTTAAAAGCAACTAAAATGACAGTAAAGCGATTACTTTTTCTAAATATTGCTGATCAATTACATCAAAATAATTTAGATATTCGCTATCAACATCCAACACACCCACCACTTCACCATTAACTAATAGGGGCAAAACAATTTCGCTTTTTGATGCACTACTACAAGAAATATGCCCAGGAAATTTTTCTACATCCGGCACAATTAAAGTAGTAGCCTCTGCCCAACTTGTACCACAAACACCTCGGTCTTTTTTAATTCTGGTACAAGCCACTGGCCCTTGAAATGGCCCAAGTACCAACTCGTCTTTTTTTACTAAATAAAAGCCAACCCATAACCAACCAAATTGCTCTTTTAAAGCCGCAGTTACATTAGCCAAATTGGCTACTACATCATCCTCACCTAGTAACAACGCTTCAATTTGTGGCAGCAATGCTTGGTATTGTTCTTTTTTACTGCCTATTATAATATGTAAGTCTTCTGCCATTAGTTATTTAAATTATGTACAAATATATTGTTTGACTATTGATTTTTAATAGTGCTTTTAGCATCATTCAAAATCAAATAACAATATCAATGGAAATTAGTTAAATAGGTATTTACGGCTAATTACAACTGTTTAACGTTACCAAAAATACTGCACTAATATAGTTTGCCGCTATCTTAGCGGCAACCAATTTCTGATGTTAAGTAATACATTGAGCTTAAAACAAAATATTGATTCACTTTTTGCTGCATTAGTTGCTGCTAGCCTTATATATTGTCTGGCAAGTATTCATGGTATTGGTATTTCGCCAGATTCTGTTACTTATACCAGCGTGGCTAAAAATATGCAATATGGCAAGTTTTGGTACAAGTTTGATAATATGCCTTTAGTTGTATTTCCGATTTTCTACCCTTCTTTTTTAGGTGCTGTTATGTTTGTTACAAAGCATGATATTGTTGCCTTAGCACCAGTATTAAATGCAATATTGTTTGGTACAGTTATATTTTTCAGTGGTTGTATACTACAACAGTTTAAGCAAAGTGCCAAACTATACAAATGGGTTATTCTCAGTTGCCTAATTGCAAGTTCATCGCTGATAGAAATATATAGTATGCTGTGGAGTGAAACCTTATTTATATTATTATTACTAATACTGATGGTAGCATTGCGCAAATATGCTACAGCTTATCACTTTAAAAAGCTTGTAACAGTGGCAATTATTTGCGCTATTGCTTGTGTAACTAGGTTTGCTGGTATTGCCTACGTTGCTATTGTAGGTTTTATTATACTGGTTGACAATGGTTTAGTTTGGCGTAAAAAATGGTGGCATTTACTAAGCTTTGGTGCAATTAGTGTATCACTTTTAGCTATTAATTTGGGCTACAACTATTATTTACTTGGCACCTTAACTGGCAATAGACAAAAAAGCATCACATCACTACGGCAAAACCTACAATTTTATGGCAACGTAATGTGGGATTGGTTAAAATTACCCGAAGGGCAATACACTTATGCCACTTGGTTAGGTATATGTTTATTGGTAGTAATGATGACATTGGTAATAAAAAGATGTTGGCAGCAAAAAAATTTATATACCTACCAAAATATTGCTGCTGTTGCTTTTATTATGTATGTGGCATTTATTATAGCCACTGCTTGCATATCAAAATACGAGCAAATAAACAATCGTTTATTATCGGCAGCTTTTATACCATTGTTGTTAGGTGCTACCTATTGGCTACCTAATATAATTAAGCAATCATCTAGCAAAATAGTAAAAGGCGCATTGGTAACTATTTTCTTAACTGTAGCAGTTTTATTTCAATATAATCAATATATATGGGCAAACGCTTGGTATGGCATGGTGGCCGAATATGGCCTACCTGGCTATACCGATATAACTTGGCAACAATCGCCTATGGTAATCTATTTGCAGCAGCACAAAACCAGTTTTAAAGTAGCCACACCCATTTATTCTAATGCCAACGATGCAGTGTATTTTTTTTCTGGCATGCCTTGCCAAACGATACCAGAAGTAGTGCATGATGAAGAAATAATATGCTATTTTAAAGAACAACCACACTATATTGTTTGGTTTACCAACGAATTTGACAACCCAAATATTTTACGCCTGCAAGAAGTGCAAAAGCATCACACACTAGATACATTACAGCGTTTTAGTGATGGATATATTTTGTATAGCAAGTAGATGCTAATTGTGATTAAATAAAAATTTTATGTCACTTTTATTATATTCGATTATATCGTGGGTTTCCTCAATTACTCTTTTCTTATTAACAGCATCAGCGAATTTTTCGTCATAAACACCTTCAACCACCGTACTTTTGATCCATGCTTTCAAAAACAGAAGAAGAATATATTGTATATTGGCAGCAACAACGTGATACCTACAAGCAAAGTTTTGTGCAGTTTGTAAAAGGCATGTCTATTGGTTTAGGTATAAGTAGTGCCATCATTATTACAATTATTACAGGTTGGTACGAACGTGCTAATATGGTGGCCAATAGTAAAATGAGTACCGTTGTGTTTGTGATAGCACTTTTATTGATTACGGTATTTATGGCTTGGCTGTACCGTAATTTTCAATGGGAAAATAAAGAACAACAATACTTAGAGTTGTTAGCTAAAAAGAAAAGATTTGAAACAAAGGATGTAAACCCTGATACATTAAAATATGATACTGATTAGTTTGCTTGTAAACACAAATAGCTGATTCAAGTTATCCCTCATAATTATGTATTTGTAGGCTAATGCGTCTATTTAGTTTTTAATAGTAAATCGTGATAACTAAATCATACTAATAGTCATTATTTTAGGGCTATTTTTCAATAAAAAGCTTCAATTTTCTCATAAATTTTTGGATACCTATTCCCCCTATCTTTGCCCACTTAAAAATTTTTAAACTGTTACTACTTATGCAACTGAAAGGTTTAGTACGATTTTTTGCGATTGCCCTCGTTCTTATCTGTATTTATCAATTGTCTTTTACATGGTTTGTACATAGTCATGAAAGTGCTATGGAAGCTAAAGCCGATAAATTGGTATCAGCTAAATATCCACAAATAAAGTATACAGATGCTACATTACAAGCTTTATATGCCGACACGTTAAAGCAACTTAAAAAAACGCGTTTACAACGCTTACTAGATAGTACTAAAGACACTAAAATTGGCCCTTTTGGATTAACCACTTATCGCAGTGCTAAAGACAAAGAATTGTTACTTGGTCTAGATTTGCAAGGTGGTATGAGTGTAACTATGGAAGTAGGTTTAGACGGTTTGGTTAAATCGCTGGCTAACTATCCTAAAGATGCAGGCTTTAATAAAGCATTAAATGCAGCGTTAGCAAAAAAAGCCAATAGTGGTGCAGATTTTATTACGTTATTTTCAGAGGAATTTAAGGCAGCTAATCCAGGGGCAACCTTGGCACCTTTTTTTGGTGGAAAAAGTAATGGCAGGGTTAAGTTTGATGATACTGATGCTAAAGTAATTTCTTATTTAAGAGAAGAATCTGAAGCAGCTTTTAACAATACAGTACGTGTTTTAACCACTCGTATTGATGGTTTTGGTGTATCGTCACCAAATATTAATCCTGACAAAGTAAAAGGAGTAATTAATATAGAATTAGCTGGAGCAAATGATCCAGAAAGGGTGCGTAGAATTTTACAATCTACAGCCAACCTTCAATTTTTTGAAGTATATAACTTAAACGAAATTGGTGAAGGTTTTTTAGCTGCCGATAAAGCAGTACAAGACTATTTAAATGGCACTAAGGCTTTAGATACAAGCACTAAGGTTGATGCCAATAAGACTGGAAAAGTTGATACATCTAAGTCTAAAAATATTTCTGATATTGCTAAAAGTGGTACTACAAAAATAGATAGTACTGTTTACAAAGCTAACGAAGCACCTATAAGACGTTGGCTTCAATTTAACCAACCACAACAAGGTAAAGATGGCAAAACTATTTATCCAGCATCTATTGGTTATATTTCTGCTAAAGATACCAGCATTGTAAATGGCTATTTACGTATGGATATTGCCAAAAGCAAACTACCCGCTAATGTAGTTTTTATGTATGGCAAGGCAGATCTTGAAGATCCAAAAGCAAAAGATATACTGCAATTGTATGCTATCAAAACTTTAGATAACGGTCAGGCTGAACTTGAAGGCGAGCATGTATCTGAAGCAGCACAAGACTACGATGAGCGTGGGAAGATTGCTATCAAAATGAATATGGATAAGATTGGTACTAATATTTGGGCAAAAATGACTACCCGAAATGTTGGTAAACCAATAGCCATTGTATTAGACAATTTTGTTTACTCTGCACCAAATGTAAACGATGCAATCACCACAGGTAACTCATCAATCAGTGGTAATTATACTGTAAAAGAAGCCCAAGAATTATCAGATATTTTAAAGAGTGGTAAACTTACTGCAACTGCAAAAATTGTACAAGATCAAGTAATAGGCCCAACACTTGGTAAGGCCGCCCTAAAAGGTGGTGCTATGTCTTTCTTAATTGCTTTTCTTGTAATTTTTGCTTTAATGCTAGTGTATTATAACACTGCTGGCTGGGTTGCAAATATTGCCTTAATATTAAATTTACTATTTACCATTGGTATTTTGGCAGCTTTAGGCTTTACGTTAACATCACCAGGCATTGCCGGCTTAGTATTAACCATAGGTATGGCAGTAGATACAAACGTAATTATTTTTGAGCGTATTAAAGAAGAATTAACTAAAGGTAAAAACTATGCAACTGCAGTAAATGATGGTTATAAACGGTCACTCTCACCAGTATTAGATGCACACGTTACTACCTTTTTAACAGCCGCTATATTAGCTTACTTTGGTTTAGGTCCGGTATTAGGTTTTGCAACTACGCAAATGATTGGTATTGTGTTATCGTTGTTCTGTGGTATTTTGGTATCACGCTTAGTTACAGATATTTACATGAACAAAAACCGTCACTTTACCTATTTCACTTCATTATCAAAAAAAATATTTAAACATGCTTCTTACAAATTTATTGAGTACAGAAAAGTTGCCTACGGGATTTCTGCTTTAGTATTTGTATTAGGTGTTGCCTCTTATTTTAATGGTTTTGATAAAGGTGTTGAATTTGCAGGCGGCCGCAGTTATACTATTAAATTCGATAAATCTATTAACCAAGAAGAACTAAGTGACAATTTAAAGAAGGCTTTTGGGGGTGAGGCTCCAATTATTAAAACTGTTGGTACTGCCAATCAATTAAACATTACAACTGCGTATAAAATTACAGAAAGTAATAAGGATAATACTATTGATAAGGAAGTTGAAGGCAAGCTTTACGAAGGACTTAAAAACTACTTACCTACTGGGTTATCTTATGCCGATTTTGATTCGAAATTCAAACAAAGTTCACAAACGGTATTACCTACTATTTCCGAAGATTTAAAAGCCGGTGCAACAAAAGCAACTGTATTTGCAATACTAGCTATCTGTTTGTACATATTTATTCGCTTTCGTGATTGGAGATATAGTTTAGGTACTATTTTCTCGTTATTACACGATGTATTTGTAACATTAATTGTTTTCAGTTTTGCTCGTAAAATTGTTCCTTTCCCACTAGAGATTGATCAATATTTTATTGCTGCAATTCTTACAGTTATAGGTTTCTCAATGAATGATACCGTAATTGTTTACGATAGAATTAGAGAAGATAGCAGATTAATGAAAGGTGAAAGCAATTCAACCATCATTAACAAAGCTATCAACCAAACATTAAGCCGTACAGTAATGACGTCTCTTACAGTATTCTTAACCATTTTAATCTTATTTATTTTTGGTGGAGAGGTTACAAGAGGTTTTGCATTTGCCATGTTAATTGGTGTTATTACAGGTACATATTCATCAATATTTGTGGCAGCGCCTATATTGGTTGACTTTGCAAAAAATAAGCCTTTGGGTTCTGGTGAAGTAAAAAAGTAAAAATCTTTTAAATACATTATAAATGCCCCGCAAATCAATTTGCGGGGCATTTATTTATTAGATATTGGTAAGCAATAATCATTATTGTACTACCTATTTAAATTGAATTAATTTTAGAACATTACTAAAATAAACTATAAATGATATTTGATGACGCATTTAAAAAAGCATTGCAACAACTACCTCAATTAGAAAAAGATAAACTGATTTTAAAACTGCTAAAAAAAGATTTAACCCTAGCCAACCGCTTATACTTTGAACTAGTAAATACAGACACAGTTGAGGATAAAAGAAATCAAGTGATAGTTCGGATACAAAACAGAATGGTATTAACTAGCGAACGCTTCTTTTCTATGGGTTACTTACTGATGGATGTACGTGAGCTAAGTGGTGTAATTAATGAGCATGTAAACATTACTAAAGATAAATATGGTGAGATAGTGCTTACATGTGAACTATTAATTGAATTACTACAATTAAACAACCAGTATTTTGGTACACAAACCTACCAGCAGAGTTATACTTTGTGCATTTACATTATTGCAAAAATTTTCAAAGTGCTTACACTTATTAATAAACAACATGAAGATTTGCTTATAGAATTTAAAGAGGGTATTGTTAAAATTGGTAAACTAGTTGGCAATATTGATTATTTGATGCGAACTGCTATTAATAATGGCCTAGAAGTAAATTGGTTACTGAAATTTGAAATACCAAGTAATATAGACTTTTTGGTAAAAAATATACGTAAACAAGGCTTTTTAAAATAACCATTATTCTTACACTTCTACCAATGGGAGAGTTACCGTAAACATTGTACCTACGTTTGTTTCTGTAACAAAACTAATAGTACCATTGGCATTTTCTACAATGCCTTTACAAATGGCCAATCCCAAACCAGTACCAGACGTTTTAGTGGTAAAGTTTGGTGTGAAAATTTTATCCTGCATTTCGGCAGCAATGCCATTACCATTATCGGTAATACTAATAATAACCTGTTGATTGTTTGTAAATTGGTGAATGGATATTTGGGCTGTTTTATCTACCACAGCTTCTATGGCGTTTTTTATAAGATTGGTAAAAAGGCGGTTTAGTTGCAACTTATCAGCGGTAATAAAGCAATCAGCAGTGTTATTTTGATAATGGATATTTACCCCATTGGTATGAACATATAAAGCTATTACAGAGGCCAGTACCTCATTAACATTAAAGGTTGATAACTGTACATTATTAATATTGGCAAATTGTGAAAAGTCGCCAGCAATTTTAGCTAATTGATCAATTTGTTCAACCAAAGTAGTCGCTACTTTTTGAGACAATTCTTTAGTATTTGGGGCATTGGTATCTATGGCTTTTTGTAGGTACTGAATGCTCAGTTTCATTGGCGTTAATGGATTTTTTATTTCGTGTGCTACTTGCTTCGCCATTTCTCGCCAAGCACCTTCACGTTCGCTTTTAGCCAATGCTATGGCACTATTTTCTAGCTTTTTTACCATGGCATTATACTCGTTTACCAATGGTGCTATTTCGTCGTTTCTATGCCAAATAATTATCTCGTTATGCTTACTTAAGTTTACTTGTTGCATCTTCTCGGCAATAACTTTAAAGGAAGATATTATTCGCTCGGTTAATAAAAAAGCAATTGCTCCAGCAATTAAAAATACAAAGGCATTAAGGTTAATAAGGGTTGCTATAAAATTAGAAATCTCTTGTGTTAGCTCTATTTGGGAGTTTAGATAGGGAATATTTAAATAAGCGTATGTATAGCCCTTATCATCCATAATTGGCAAATAAATACTCACAAAATTTAAGGTACCAATATGTTCGGATTGAATAAAACGGCTACGTTTTTTATAATGCAATTCAGTATAAGCTATAGGATTTATTTTATTGCTTAGTAATAATTTATTGTAGATGTATGGCTGTGTAGACGCTATTAGTGTCCCATTAGTACTAAAGAAATTAATATCTACATTATGTGCTTCCGATACTTCTGAAATCTTTCTTTCTAAATCGTTTACAAAACCAATATCATTAATAGTTAAGGCATCATCAAACAGCAATTGTGTACGAATTTGTTTTACTTTATTTTCAATTTCGTTTGCCATTACTTGAATGGTTTTAGAAAGCCTTGCTTCGTTAGTTTTATTAAACCGGTTAATAAAAAAAGAAATGGTTGCAATACCAACTACTAAAAAAGAAAAAAGGCTAATAAAAATAATAGTACTGTGTATTTGAGAGCGAATATTAAAGTGTAAAAGTTGCCGTAATGAGGCTTTGGTAAATTGTGTTTCTATTAAATAATTGCCAATATGCAAACTGCCGACAAGCATTAAAAAAGTGAAAAATAAATATGCAAACAAAGTAGCAATTTCAATAAAACCTGTACTTTGTTTGGTTACAATTATTTGTTTATCGCTACCCGAATTGTACCACAGCTCTGTATAGCCTGAAACATTTATTTTTTTATACTCAAAAGCAGACATTGCTTTGGTATCCACCTGCAACGGAAAATCGTAATCGTTTTGTTTTGTAACCATTTTACCATTTATATAAATAGCAAAAGCATAGTTTGTATTTAAATCAATTGATAAGTCTTGTACCTGTTTAAATAATTCAGGATATAATGCCTCGCTCTTATAACGTTTGGGCTTTACCACCACAAACAAATACCCCAATTTTTTAGAGGGAGTTTCTATTACTTTTTCAAAAAGATAATTTAATTGATTTTCACTATTTTGATAAGTATACAACCCACCTAAACTAGTAGCTTTACTTTTGTTTAATGCAATAGTTTTTAAGATGCTATAACTAGTTGAATCATCATTAAACAGTGGCTTATAGAGGCTATCAAAGGTGTAAATTCTAGTATCAAATTTGTTTAGATAACCCGAAAAATTTTCACTTAATAAACTATCTTTAATATACTTATTGGGATACTCTGATTGAAAGCGATAAAAATTTTGTGCAAGTTTATTACCATCAAAATTATCCATTGCTATTATTAATAAATTTTCGCCATTGGGATCGCTTTGTGTGGCCAATCTGTCTGCCATTTTTTCACGCTGTTTCCATTCAACAACTTTGTTTTGAACACTTACAATAATGGTACACGATACTGCTAAAATCATCATCCAAAAAATAAAAAAAGAAGATTTCAAAATGGGTAAATCAACATCTTGTTTACGCCAATTAACTACCACTATAAATAGGCATAGCCATACAATTATTAACAAGTTTAAAATGGTATTTATGGCATTAAGCGTAATGGTTACGTACAATAAACCCGCTACAATAACTACTAATAATTGATAAATTATTGGCATCCCGTTTTTAATAACTGGTTTAATTAAAATTTGAACTAAATAGTAATAACATAAAGCAATAAAACCGAGAATAATAAAGCTAACAACACTATAAATTGTTAAGCTAAAAAAATTGGTTACATCAAAAGAAATTTTCGAGTCAGATACAAGACTTTTAATAATATTTGCTGCTAGTAATGTTATAGATAATATTACTACTAGCCTAACAATTAGTTGCCAAAGAAGGTTATCTGATGGCCGGTTTTTAGTAAACCCAACTCTATTAAAAATATAAAACTGAATGACCCAATATAACAAAATAATATTAACTAATAAATGCCCTAAGGATGGATGCAGTTTATTAGAGGCAAATACCGATGGATCGAACAATCCTAATTTAGTAAACTGAAATGGAAATGGCAAAATGTATGTTAGCAATCGCAAACTAATTATTGAAAAAATCAATAGCGTAAACCCTGTAATAAAATCTTCTTGCTTTACAATTTGTACACAAGCCCTATTTATAAAAATAATTAACAGCAACATGGCTGCTGTACGTAACAAAATAGTAATAGTATCGTACTGATAAAAGAAGCCAATTTGTTTAGGTTTTATTTTAAAAAGTTGTTGCTTTTGCGAATTATAGACAGGCAACGCATCTTTTTCTAAACTAATGGTATACTGCGATTCAATATTCTTAAACCCATCAAAATTTGCGTGTAAATATTTATTCTCTATAAAGTAATGCCAGCGAATGGGAATAATAGCACTAATTGTTGCTTTTTGACCTTTTAGTAGCAACGTTTTTTGCACCAGTTCAAAGCTGCCATTAGGATAATTAATAAAATAGTTGCCATCCTTTTTAAGTGCATCGCCTGCATCTATTGTATATTGATTATTGTTCCAATAAGTTAATATTGGGTTGCCAACATCATTTAACACATGCACAAAAATGCCAAAAGATAATTGTTGTAAATAAGTATCTTTAGTTACAAAATTGTCTCTGGTTAAGGATTGTACCAATGCTGTATCTGCACAAATTGCTGCAAAAGTATTCTCATTAATGGCTAGTCTATCTTCTAGCTTTTTTACAACTTTTTCTGGAGATGCTAAATAGCTTAAAAAAAAAGTTAGTAAAATAGAAATAATGTAAAGCCAAGTTGCAATAATCAACAACTTTTTATGTTTGGTAAAAGCTATTAGTGTAGAGTTGCTCAAGCAGATTTATTTAAAAGTTTCACTTCATCCCAAATAGCATCCATTTCACCCAAAGTCATATCCTGCAAGGCTTTACCACGTTCGGTTGCTATGGCTTCAATTTGTTGAAAACGGGAGATAAATTTTTTATTGGTTTTTTCTAATGCACCTTCAGCATCAATCTTCAAAAATCGTGCATAATTAATTAGGCTAAACAATACATCGCCAAACTCTTCTTCAATATGTGTTTGATTTTCTTCTATAATAGCTTCTTGCAGTTCGTTTATTTCTTCTAGTACTTTTTTAAAAACATCTTCTTTATTATCCCATTCAAACCCAACTTGCTTGGCTTTTTCTTGTATGCGTGTGGCTTTTATAACAGCTGGCAACGCTTTTGGCACACCGCCCAGCACACTTTTTTTATTGCCTGTTTTTAGCTTTATCTGTTCCCAATTTCGCTTTACATCTTCTTCATCTTTTACTACAACATCGGCATAAATATGTGGGTGACGAACAATGAGTTTTTCGCTAATGCCTTCTATTACTTCTTGTAAGGTAAATTGTTGTTGCTCAGTACCAATTTTTGCATAGAACAATATGTGCAGCAGTACGTCTCCTAACTCTTCTTTTATACCCTCAAAATCATTATCAGTTATGGCATCAGCTAATTCATAAGTTTCTTCTAAAGTCAATGGTCTTAGGGTTTGTATGGTTTGCTTTTTATCCCACGGGCATTTTTCTCGTAGGTTATCCATTATTTGAACTAAATGTAAAAAACTATCTGCTAAGGTTTGCATTAATGCGCATTTAATGTGATAATGAAAAAGGAATTGCAGCTACTAAAATATATGATAGTACAGCTATTATAAAAAATAATGTAAACAATAAGAGACACTTAATAATTGTTTTTAATCTACCCTGTAAATAAAAGTTTCTAAGCGATTTGTAGGTGTAAAAAAATGTACTCAAACTTAATAACGATGCAAAAAAACCAAATAGTCCAAAATGAGAGACTTTATTTAAATAACTAAACCCCATTTCTAATAAAATTATTAAATAAACACCAATGTATAAATTAATGATGAAGATGATATGATTGACATAAAAAAAATGTTTTAACCTCCCAAACAATAATTGTAAAATTAAAGCCATTAACGGTAGTGTTATAAACATTACCTGCGGAATTTTATGTTGAAATTCTTCCTTACTTGGAAAGATTTTTTTTATAAATCCACTACCCCATTTATTCCCATTATCTTTTACTTTACTTTTTATCAAATCCGCTTTACTGGTATCTTTTTCATTTGTTTTACCCTCATTTTTACCAATAATTTTATTACCTATTTTTTGCAGCCCATTAATTACCTTGATATCTTTTACAAGTATTTTACGTTTAACAGAATCTTTACTTTTAGATAGCGAATCGCTTAATAAATTTACAATATATGATAAAGAATCATTAAACCGATACTTTTTAGAAATCTCCTCTTGAATACCTTTTTTTATGTCAGTGGTAATTGAATCTTTTACTCCTTCTGCTTCCGTTACTGAATGCCGCTTTTGAGTATTAGTATGAACTTCATTTTTATTTACAGAAAAATAGATTAAA
Source organism: Chitinophagales bacterium (assembly GCA_038327865.1). Lineage (GTDB taxonomy): Bacteria > Bacteroidota > Bacteroidia > Chitinophagales > Chitinophagaceae > Parasediminibacterium. Next base: position 57,596 of record JBBQLL010000011.1, read on the forward strand.
AAGAAAATGGCTGAGGTAAAAATATACATCCTAATAGGATTAAGATAGCTGTTTCGCCTGCCACGCATATACTCGTACGCTAAAAAACCAGGACGCAATAACAAATACTTGAGTGTATCAAAAAACTTGCCATCAAAGTGTGTAATATCTTCAATAAAGTGTCTTAATAAATGCAAAAAAGTTTCCTTTGGCTCTACATTTTCCTGCCCACAAACTTGGCAAAATCTACCATAAATAATAGCATTGCAGTTTAAGCATTCCTTTTCTTTTCTTTCTTTTAAATGAGACACGCTGTTAATATTTGGCTAAAAATAAAGCTCTCACCTATCATAGCCAATATTATGTAGGCTATGTTTTTGGATTGTTGATAAACTTGCTTCTACATTTGATAAAATATATCCGCAATGCGATTGGTATTACTCTGTTTTATTGTTTTTTTTTCAACTACTTCTTTTGGTCAATATTATTATAACGATGTGGTGGCAAACACACTAAGCAATCAACAATTTAAACTACTGAAGCAAGCAAGGGTAAAAAAAATACAAGCTATTAGTTACGATGCTAATGGCGATATTACCAAAGGCTTTACCATAGAGCAAGAACTTAGTGCAGATTTTAGAAGAAGTATTATCAATACTATTTTAACAAACAATACAAACAGCGTTTTAACCATTACTTATGAAAATAATAGAGTAAAAAAAACAGTGGATATAAATCATAAAGTTGAAACTAGTACTACATTTATTTATAACGATAATGGCTTAGTTGTAACTATTGCATCTAGCACCAGCGATACTGCTGTAAAAGCCATAAGTAATGAAGTACATATTTGGAGTTATAATGCTACTAACCAACCAACATTATTACAAAAAATAAAAAATAAAACCGATACTACAATTGTTGCTTTTGTATATGATGAAAAAGGAAATATTGGTGAAGAACGCTGGAAAAGAAAAGGAAGAATTTTAGAAACCTATTACTACTATTACAACGATAAAAAATTAGTAACAGATATTGTGCGGTTTAATAGTAAAGCCAAGCAATTATTACCCGACTTTTTGTATGAATACGACGAGAAAAATAGAATTAATAGTATGACGCAAATTACAAATGGCGGCAGTAATTATTTTATTTGGAATTATACCTATAATGATAAAGGCTTAAAACAAACTGAGACTTGCTACAACAAACAAAAGCAATTAATTGGCAAAATCGAGTATCAATACGAGTATCAATAATTACGCATAATCTGTCCAAATCCATTGTACTTGTTGCTTGGCATTTATCTCGTTATTAAACATATTTTTTAGTACACTTTTTCGTAGTTCAATATCGGCTTTTGTAAATGGCTTTTCGTATAAATTTTTAATTAATTGTATAAAATTTTTAGCATCATTGGCAATATGGCAAAGTGCCTCTAACCCACTGCCATCAACGGTTGCAGTATTTACTATTGCATGCCTTCCATTAAACAAAGCATTTACTAATTTTAGTTTAATGCCTGTACTGTTGTAAGAAGGCAAAATATTAACATGCGCCTTTGTTATCATATCTTGCATTTCCTTTTCCGGGGGATTTATTACAATGCAAGTATGTAAATGTGCGTGTGCCAAACGTTGCAATTTTTCACTAGGGTTTTTACCTGCAATTACAAATGGGACCGCTATTTTGCTAAACACTTTTTCAAGTAACCAAATAGCAGCTTTCTCGTTAACATCTATACTTAAATCTGCTTGATACAAGCAATAATTACCAATACCCTCATTACCAGTTACCTGCCAAGTTGGTGGCAAATACAACGATAAATAATCTATGGTTTTGCAATGGTACATATTTCTATAAAAGTCTACATCCTTGTGCGTTACACCCCAAAATGCTGTTGCCTTTGTAGCTATAAGAGCTTCGTATTTTTTTAGTAAATTACGCTCTCGCCAATAATAAATTTTCTTTAAAGGCGATGTTGAAGATTGATATAAATCATGATAATATTGGTACTCAACATTGTGCATACGTACAAACTTTCTTCTATTATCAAACCGCTCATCGTTTAATAAATACGTGCAATGAACTCCTTCCATAAAAATGGGATAATCATCTTGCAATAAATTATCTAGTAACTTATCATTTTTTCTTGATGCAACAATATATGGTAAGGTTGATGAAATACTTTTATGACCTTCTTTACGCTCATAATAATTTACCGAAACGCAATATTTATTCAACTCATTTTGCTCACCACGACCATAATCGAAACAATGTAAATGAATTTTTACACCTTGAGCTTGTAATGAAGGTAGTTTATAAAATAAATCAAACACCCCACCATAATCTACTGGGTAAGGAATATTTAGGCAAATAATATGTAAGTGTTTTTCCAAAATTAATTTACTTGTAAAATGCTTTTCCAAAAATTAATTACTACTTTTTCTTCTTCCTGCCAGTTTAAAATAGCTCTGGTACTATTACAGTTGTGTTGTAGTTCATTGTATAATACAGCATCAGCCAGTAATTTGTTCAAACCATCGGCAATTGTTTGTTCACTTACATCATTGATTAAGTACGCAAAATCATATTGATTGTTTATTAATCTATATTCAGGATAATCAACACATATTTGTGGCAAACCAGCCATCATATAATCGAAAAATCGGTTGGCTAACGAATAATATTGATTTAAACCTTCTTCTTCAAAAATGGTGATACCAATATGGCAGCGCTGTGTTATTATTTGCAAGTCATTAGGCAGCAAGTAGCCTTTCAATTCAATTTTGTCTTCTAAGTTATATTGCTTTATTAATGCTTTTGTTTCATTAAAAAAGTTACCATTGCCACATATAAGTAACTTTGCATTTACGTTTTTCATAGCTGGAATAAGGGTTTCAAAACTTCTACCCTCGTTTACTGCACCTTGGTAAATAATGGTTGGATCAATAAATTTTAGTTGCTGCAGCAGTTCATTTTTTATAGGCAAATTTCTTACCATTTGATAATTTACCCCATAACGCCTCTTAAATTCTTCTTGTATAAAACAATTAACCGTATAACCATTTTTATATTTAGGCACAGCAAAACGTTCAATTATTAACCAAAACCTATGTACATTTTTTCTACTTACAACTTCTTTTAGCTCTGTAAATAATTCATGTGCATCGTACACACGTGGTTTATTTTTTATACTAGATGCCAAATAGCATGGTAAAATTGTATCTAAATCAATCGCACAAAACGCATCAACTTTGGCAAATAATAAAAAAATAAATAATCTAATATTATATTCAGTATAAAATAGAAATCCATTTGTAAAAAAACAATACAAACGTTTTTGTGCAAATGGCTGCATTTGCAAAGGCATAGATTTTTTTAACAACCTACCAATTAACATAACCTCATAACCAGCTGTTACAAGCGATGTACAAATACGTTGCATACGTTGATCGTAACTTAAATCGTTGGTTACAGTAAGTGCAATACGAGCCAAATGGAAAGGTTTTTACAACAAATATAATAGAGCGCTAGTATGTTTATTTAATAGTTACAGTATCGTTTTAGTTTTGTTACAAAAAATATTTAATGAAATCTACTTCACTTGCTTAAATTCTCTTACTTTTGCAGCCATAAAAAATAAAAGACGCAATACCGTTTGCTCAAAAAAAATCAAGATGTCAATTACAAAAGAAAAAAAAGTAAGCATTTTTACCGAATTTGGTGGTGCTGCAACTAACACTGGATCTACCGAAGCACAAATTGCTTTATTAACTGAAAGAATTTTGGATATTAGTAAGCATTTACAAACTAATAAAAAAGATTTTTCTAGCCAAAGAGGTTTAATACATTTAGTTGGTGAGCGTAAAGCATTATTGAGTTACATGCAAAAAACCAATTTGATGGGCTACCGTGCCTTAATTGAAAAACTAGGTTTAAGAAAATAAAGCACCCATCCCCAAAAGGGGGTTTGGAGGCATTCATATATTGCCAAACAGTTTTTGGCTATATGCAAATCCCAACTTCTCTACGATGTTGGGATTTGTGTTTTTTAGCTCAACCCTACATCGTAAATCATACATCACAAATCGAAAATTGAATTATGTTATCACAACCTATACAAGCAAGTTTTCTGTTACCTAGCGGTGCAGAAGTTTTTATCGAAACTGGTAAATTAGCCCGTCAAGCAGATGGTGCAGTTACAGTTCGCCAAGGCAACTGTATTTTATTAGCCACCGTAGTAGCTAATAAAGATGCTAAAGAAGGTCAAGACTTTTTTCCTTTGAGTGTTGATTATCAAGAGAAATTTTCATCTGCCGGTCGTATTCCAGGTTCTTTTTTTAAGAGAGAAGCTCGATTGAACGACTATGAAATATTAACCAGCCGTTTAATTGACCGTGCATTACGCCCATTATTTCCAGAAGATTATTTGTGCGATGTGCAAGTTTTAATCAGTTTGGTTTCTAGCGATTTAGAAGTTATGCCAGATGCATTGGCTTGTTTAGCAGCATCGGCAGCATTGGCAGTTTCTGATATTCCTATTAAAGAAATTATTTCTGAAGTACGTATCAGCCGTTTAAATGGCGAATTTATTGTAAATCCTACTCGTTCTGAATTAGAAGCTTCTGATTTAGAATTCATTATTGCTGCTACCGAGAAAAACCTAATGATGGTTGAAGGTGAAGCAAAAGAGTGTAGTGAAGAAGATTTAATAAAAGCATTGCAGTTGGCGCATGATGCTATTCGTGTTCAAATTAAAGCACAACAACAATTAAGAGCTGCAAAAGGTGTTACTGCTATACGTGATTATAAAAAACCTGCCGAAGATTTAGATATTAAAGCTAAAGTTGAAGCATTTACAAAAGATAAAATTTACCAAATTTCTCGCAAAGGTTCTGCAAAACACGAACGTAGTGATGCATACAGTGCTTTAAAAACTGAGTTACTAGAAAGTTTAGGTACTGAAATAACAGATTTACAAAAAAAATTAGCTAAAAAATATTATGCCGATTTGCAATGGGAAGTTGTAAGAAGTATGATTATTGATGATCGTTTCCGCTTAGATGGTAGAGAATTAGACCAAGTTCGTCCATTAACTATGGAAGTAGATATTTTACCAACACCGCACGGTTCTGCATTATTTACAAGAGGCGAAACACAATCATTAACCACTGTAACTTTTGGTACAGGATTAGATGAATTGTTGGTAGAAAGTGCAGCCAAATCTGTTGATAGTAAATTCTTTTTACACTATAATTTCCCACCATTTAGTACAGGTGAAGTAAAAATGATGCGTGGCCAAAGCAGAAGAGAAGTTGGTCATGGTAACTTGGCTATGCGTTCGCTAAAACAAATGATGCCAGGTAGCGACTACGCTTACACGGTGCGTGTTGTAAGCGATATTTTAGAAAGTAATGGCTCATCATCAATGGCTACGGTTTGTGCAGGTTCATTAGCCTTAATGGATGCTGGTGTGCCGATTCAAAAGCACGTTAGTGGAGTTGCAATGGGTTTAATAACTCGTGAAGATGGAAAGTATGCTATTTTAACAGATATCTTAGGTGATGAAGATCATTTAGGCGATATGGATTTTAAAGTTACTGGTACTCGTGATGGTATTTGTGGTGTTCAAATGGATATTAAAGTGGATGGTTTAAGCATGGAGGTAATGATGGAAGCTTTAGAACAAGCACGTAAAGGTCGTCTGCATATTTTAGATGCGATGTACGAAACTTTTCCTGCTGCTCGTGAAGAAGTTAAACCACATGCTCCACGCATGATTAAAATAATTATTGATAAAGAATATATTGGTGCAGTAATAGGGCCAGGTGGTAAAGTGATACAGGAGATTCAACGTGAAACGGGTGCTACCATTAATATTGAAGAGGTTGGCAATACAGGTGAAGTAAGTATCTTCTCTCCACAAAAAGAAAGCCTAGAAAGGGCTGCTGCTTGGGTTAATGGCTTAACTGCTGTACCTGAGGTTGGTAAAACTTATGAAGGCACTGTAAAAAGCATTAAAGAGTTTGGTGCATTTGTAGAATTTTTACCGAAAAAAGAAGGCTTGTTGCACATAAGTGAAATTAGCTGGAGTCGCCTAGAAACAATGGATAATGTATTTAGTGAAGGTGATAAAATAAAGGTAAAATTGTTGGAGGTAGATCCTAGAACTGGTAAATTTAAATTAAGTCGTAAAGCCTTAATGCCAAGACCAGAAAAAGGGGAAGAGCCTGAAAGGCAAGAGAGACAGGATAGACCAAGAAACGACAGACCAGAGAGACCAGAAAGAAATAGATATTAATCTAAAATAGCAATCCCCTCAAGTTTGAGGGGATTTTTTTATGTATTTTATAAAGAAAACCTGTTAAAAATATTTGATAGTTAGCTAAAAAATATTTTTAAAATGTAGGTGAATAATTTATTTAAAAAATCATTGCGAAATTTGGAGTTATACCCTTACTTTTGCCGTCCAAATTTTGGATAGTTATGTTAGCAATTGTAAAAATAGCAGGTCAGCAATTTAAGGTACAAGCTGGAGATAGTTTGTATGTTCCTCACATTGAAGGTAACACTGGCGATAAAATTGAATTTAGCGATGTATTATTAGTTGATAATGCTGGTACACTTACTGTTGGTGCCGATATTACCACTATTGTAACCGCTGAAATAGTAAAAGACCTTGTACAAGGTGACAAGGTAATTGCGTTTAAAATGAAACGTAGAAAGGGTTTCCGTAAAAAACACGGTCACCGTACACATTATACTCGTATTAAAATTGAAAGCATTGCTTAAATTTTGGTTGGTGTAATTATTAAATATTGATACAATTCTACATTTAAAATCAATTTTAAATTTTCAATCTTTATAAGATGGCACACAAAAAAGGTGAAGGCTCCGTAAAAAACGGTCGCGATTCTAACAGCAAACGTTTAGGCGTAAAAATATTTGGTGGGCAGCCTGCATTGTCTGGTAATATAATCATTCGTCAAAGAGGTACGGTGTATCACCCTGGCAAAAATGTTGGTGTTGGCAAAGACTTTACACTGTTTGCTTTAACCGATGGTTTGGTTCAATTTAGAAAAACTAGAGAGGATAAAACCTTCGTTTCTGTTAATGCCATAGTGGTTGCAGAATAAAAAATTTTTGCAGTACGCAATAAGTTTTTACTTTTAGCTTATTAACTAACCATTAAATTTCTAAAAACATGGCAACTGCAAAAAAAGCAGCTCCTAAAAAAGCCGCTCCTGCAAAAAAAGCTGTAACAGCACCTGTAAAAAAGGTTGCACCAGCACCTGTAAAAAAAGCTGTACCAGTACCTGTAAAAAAGGTAGCACCTGTTAAAAAATCTGCACCAGCACCTGCAAAGAAAGCGGCTCCAGCACCTGCAAAGAAAGCTGCTCCAGCACCTGCAAAGAAAGCTGCTCCAGCACCTGCAAAGAAAGCTACTCCAGCACCTGCAAAGAAAGCTGCTCCAACACCTGCAAAAAAAGCTACTCTTACAAAGAAAGCTGCTCCAAAAAAGAAGTAGTAAAACAGGTATGTAGTTAAATTACTATTATATTATTAAGTCTCGAAGTTTATCTTCGGGACTTTTTTATTGTTAATCGTTGAAGAAAAAATGATTGCATTGCTTTGCTATGATTTTTTGCACTTGTACAAAAAATTTGCTTTAATAAAGAAAGAAAAAGTTTATGGATAATTATACAATAGCAGATAATTTCTCGATGCTTGGTAAAGTAATGGACATTAATGGCGAAAACAGTTTTAAAACAAAGTCGTATGCTATGGCAGCCTATACCATAGAAAAATTACCAAGTGCATTAGCTGATATGCCTGTTGATAAAATATTTGCAATTAGAGGTATTGGTGAGGCAATTGGTAAAAAAATAATTGAACAACTAGAAACTGGAAGTTTACAAATATTAACTGATTATATCGCAAAAACACCCCCTGGTATTATTGAGATGTTACATATTAAAGGATTAGGACCAAAAAAAATTGGTACTATTTGGCGAGATTTGGAAGTAGAAACACTAGGTGAATTGTTATATGCCTGCAACGAAAACAGATTGATGTTGTATAAAGGATTTGGCGAGAAAACACAACAGAACATTAAAGAAGGAATTGAGTTTTATCTTGGTACATTAGGTAGTTATTTATACCAACAAATTGAACAGTTTGCAACAAACGTTGATGTTAAGATGAAGGCCTTGTTTGCTAATGAAACATTTATTGTTACTGGCACTTTTAGAAGGCAAATTGAAGTAATAGAAAAACTAGAATGGGTAACTACCTTAAATAAAGTGGAGCTTATAGACTTTCTTACCAAACATAATTTTGATTTGGTGGATGATGATGGTAATTATGCATCATTTGTAGGTAAGGAAAATGTAACGCTTGGGTTTTATTGTACTGATGAAGCTAATCTTTACCAACAACTATTTATTACCAGTTGTAGCGATGAATTTTTACATAAATGGAACGACACTATTGGCTGGGAAAATGGATCAACGTATCTATCAGAAGAAGAAATATTTACCAAAAACAATATCAGTTTTATCCCAGCTTTTCAACGAGAAAATGGTGATATTATTGAAGCTGCTAAAAAATATCCCTTACCAAAAATAATTGAGCCTAAAAATATTAAGGGTATTATACATAGCCATAGTAAATGGAGCGATGGCACAAATACTCTTGAACAAATGGCTCAAGCGGCCATACAACAAGGTTATGAATACCTAGTGATTAGCGATCACTCAAAAACGGCCTATTACGCACAAGGTTTATATGTAGAAAAGGTGCTAGCACAACACCATCAAATAGATGAGTTGAATCCTAAAATAGCCCCATTTAAGATATTTAAAAGTATTGAGAGTGATATTTTGGGTGATGGTAGTTTAGACTACGATAAAGCTATTTTAAACACCTTCGATATTGTGATTGCATCTATCCACTCTAATCTAAAAATGACCGAAGAAAAAGCGATGCTACGCTTATTAAATGCCATAGAAAATCCATATACATCTATACTTGGCCACATGACGGGCAGATTATTGCTAAGTCGTGCAGGTTACCCTATAAATCATCAAAAAATAATTGATGCTTGTGCTGCAAACAATGTAGTGATTGAGTTGAATGCGCACCCAAGACGCTTAGATATAGATTGGCGCTGGATAAAAAAGGCGCTGGATAAAAATGTATTGATTTCTATTAACCCCGATGCACATAATATTGATGGTTATGCCGATTGTAAATATGGAGTTTTGGTAGCTCAAAAAGCAGGATTAATGGCGTCACAAAATTTGAGTAGTTATACTTTAGAACAGTTTGAAGCTTTTGTAAAAATGCAGCAGTTAAAAAGAAAATAGTATTTCACACAAAGCAACAAAGGATATACCAAGAACCCCAAGCAAGCTTATACTTTTAGTACTCTAATCGTTAACGCAAATACCTTCGTGCACTTTGCCTTCTTTGTTTCTTTGCGTGAAAAATTCTTTGTGTGAAATAATTACTTATCTTTTCATTCTAAAAAAAATGATACAAATATGATTAAGTTTAACGACATTAAAATCGGCGACTTTATAAATGCCGACTACGACGGCCAATTATCACTTGGCGAAGTAACCGACCTTAATGGCGATGAAAAACAAGTATGTGTACAAATGGATAATGTGCAGGATTTTTGGTTTAGTACTGACCATTTACATGCCATCCCTTTAACAGAGGAAGTGTTGCTAAACCTCAACTTTACCAAAGAAGCTAACGTTGATGGATCGGTAAAATACAAGAAGGGTAGCTTTAGATTGGTAACTCCTACAGCCAACGATTTTAGTCACCTTGAGATGTGGTACAGAGAAGACAAACGCCACAATCCAAATGTGCATTTTGTACACCAACTGCAAAACCAATATTTAGATATGACCAAGATACATTTAACAAAAGAATTGGTGTAGTGGGATTTTGGATTGATAATTTTACAAATGCCATTACTGAAAATTGTAATGGCGTTTTAGTTTAGACCGATATTTTTTCACTTTTTTAATATGGCAGAGCCTATCAACAAAATACTTATTTGGAAATGTTTGTTAGTGAAAGCAACACCAATAAAGTTGAAAATAGTTGCCAGTATGCTAGACAAAGCAAAAGCTGCAAACAAAAATTAGGCATTAAAATAAAACCGGTAACCTTATAGTAGGAACAGCTGATAACTTGTCAAAAAAAAATTAGTGGTTAACCACAAAATGTGTTAAGTAATTTTAGGAAGTTTTAAAGTATTGCTTGACCTTTATAAAAATAAAAACGTATGAAACAATCGTATTATAAAATTTCATCAATACTGCGGAACCATTATTATCCGTTGCTAGTTTTATTGTTATTAGTAATGGTAACTATTTCTTGTTCAAGTAAAAATACTCCCACACCAACACCAACACCAATATCAACACCAACAACCGTAATTCCAACAATTAACACCAACTCTACCACTGCCAAAGAGATTATTATAGATATGGCAGTTGGGTTTAATCTTGGAAATACATTTGATGTCAATACATCAAACTTACCAACTTTTGCAAATGTAAAGCCCATTATTGATTTGTATTATGATGCAGGTATGAGGCATATAAGAATACCTGTAACCTGGATGCAAGGCTTTACAAGCAATATTGCCGATGCGAATGGTAATGTAAATACCTCTCACCCAAGATTAATGGAATTAAAAGCTGTTGTTGATTATGCATTATCTAAAAAAATGTATGTAGAAATTAATACACATCACGAGAAATGGTTAAAAGATTATTACGATGGCTCAGTGGATTTTGACAATAAATTTAGAACTTTATGGACAGGCATTGCTACTTTCTTTAAAGATGAGCCAAAGCAATTGTTGTTTGATGTTTTAAACGAGCCAGAAGGGAAAATGGGTCAATGGAGCGGTACGGGTTTTCCCTCCCCAAATAGTCCTTTTGCTATTGCATTAACACGTCAAATTAATAAAGTTGCCTATGATGCCATAAGAAAAGTAGGCGGCAATAATACTACACGTGTAATTATGGTTGAGCCCAATGGACAAGGTAACCAATATCAGATAAGCCAAGTATTTGCTTCAAAAGCTAATCTGCCTGGTGAGGGTACAGATGCCTATTTGGCTATTCAAGTTCATACTTACGATCCTTGGTCTTTTTGTGGCGAAACTGGTTCTAACTCAGCATTTCCCGGTAACAGCGCTCTTACAACAGCTATTCAAAAAGTAGCTACGCAGGCAGCAATTCTAGATGTTCCTGTTAATTATGGTGAATTTGGTGTAGGCAGAACAAGTGGCACAGAACGTAATACAGACATTGTTCGTAGCTATTATAAATTGATAAAACAAACTTGTATTGCTCAGAAGATGTCATGTACGGCTTGGGATGATAGAGGTTGGTTTAGTCTTACTTACACTGGCGGAGCTACACCTACTTTTACAAATGGTATTGTTGTGTACATGCTAGCACCATAGTTTATATAAAATTTTAGGATTAGGTATTTAGTTCGCAAATGGCGAATAAGGTTAAGTTCAAATGAATTTTCGGTGAGAGATAAAACGGTAATTCACAAAATTTGTTACCCTTTTATTGGTTCATGAATCTAAATAATCACAAAATCATCTAACGAGACAATAAAATTGAGGTTAAGAACTTGCGTTACAAAAAGATTTTTTTACGCAAGAATAGCCATCTAAACAGTTTGCGAACTAAATGCCTAATCCTATAAAATTTATTACTTTAAATTGTTCAAGGTATATTATCATTTTTCGTGGTTGCACCTCAAGGCATCTCAAAAAGTGGTAGTATAATATTGCAGATGAGACATTTGCTTTATTTGTTTTTAGAGATGCCGTAAACGAACATCGCAAAGAGTATAATTAGTATAAGTATTATATTTGGCATAATTTTCTCAATGATTTTGATGAATTAAAAAAATTATTATGCGTTGGTTATTGCTGCCTTTATTATTAATTGGTTCTGTTGCTTTTTCGCAATGCAAAACGTATCGTCTATTATCAAATGGCGATACACTGAATTGCACTGATATGAAAGGGCAAAAACAAGGTAAATGGAAAGTGAGAATAGAAAGTTTGCGTGGCGAGCCCGGCTTTGAAGAAGAAGGTATTTTTAGAAATGATAAAAAAGAAGGTGCTTGGCGGGTATATAATTTAATGGGCGATTTTACAGCACTTGAAAATTATCGTTGGGGGTTTAAAGATGGCATTAGTCAATATTACGGCATTGCAGGCTTAGAGCATGAAGAAAGTTGGAAAGCCATTAACCCAGAACAACCATTTGATACCATTGATGTGCCAGATGTAATTGATCAATATAAAATTATTCGTAGGGTAATAAAAAGAGAAGGTGATGCCTATAAAAATGGTGTTTGGAAATATTACAGAGAGGGTTCTTTATCGTTATTAAGAACTGAAAATTTTGATATGGATAAAATAGTGGTACCAAAAGTTGAAGGCGAGGTAGCAATTACTAAAGTTGATACGATTGCTAAAAAAGCACCCGAAAAACTTAAAACTAAGGAAATACTTGACTTTGAAAAGAAACATTCTGGCAAAAAATCTTTTAAAGTACGAGATGGTAGAGTTGGAGGATAGAGTATTATGCCATGTAAAAGAGATAGTTGAAGTCAAAACGCGTATGTAATAACAAAAAGATCAATCTGTAAAAAGATTGACCTTTTTGTTATACATTTTAAATATATATATGCTACAAGCAAGTAAAATTAGCAAAATGAAATTCAATTTTTTGAAAAACAGTCTCATTTTAATCCAAAAATCTATCCTTTAATTCTGGTGTTGGTAGCCAACAAGCAGCTTGCTTACCAAACCATTTGTATCGGTTTTTAGCAATAAAATTATAAACACCGTTTCTTATAAAAGTTGGTATTACCCTAAATAAATATAACCAACTTACAGCCCCTTGTAATTGTTTGGCCACTAACAATGCAGCAGTAGATTTTAAATAAATCTTACCGTTTTTAAGTAGAATAAAAGAACTAAAATTTGTGTTAGATAAACGATATTGCGCCAATACTTGCTGCCCAAAATTGCTTTGTAAAGATGCAAATTGAAACTGCTTTTGTGCATCGTGTTTGATTACGTATTGCACGGCACCATTACACAAATTACATACCCCATCAAAGAGAATAACTGGTTGTTTGGTATCTGATAGTGCTATCATGCTGTAAAGGTATTATAGAAAGCAACACAGATAACGCTAATTTAAAAGATATAAAATTGATTTATTTTTATATGATCTATTTTTCATACACATTTTATAAAGGCTTATTATTATTTGTAAAAATCAATTTTTAATCTGCCTTATCAGCGATTTTTTCATCTTATTAATCCAAAAAAAAGCCACCTCATTTGCATGAGAGATGGCTAATTTTATTTAAAGCTAGTTACTACTTATTTAGTTTCTTCTGTGGTAGATTCTTCTGCTTTGTCAACTTTAGTTTCTTCTACTTTAGCAGGTTTTTCAGCTTTAGTTTCTTCAACTGTAGCTTCTACTTTAGCAGGTTTTTCAGCTTTAGTTTCTTCAACCGCAGCTTCTACTTTAGCAGGTTTTTCAGCTTTAGTTTCTTCAACCGCTGCTTCTACCTTAGCAGGTTTTTCAGCTTTAGTTTCTTCAACCGCTGCTTCTACCTTAGCAGGTTTTTCAGCTTTAGCAGCTACTTCACCACCTTCTAGTTTAGCACGTAATTCGGCTAAAGCACCTATATCACCTAACGTTGTTTTTTCAACCTTAGCTTGAACAGCTTTAACAGCTTTTTTAGTTACTTCTGCGTCTGCTCTTGCTTCTTTTTTAACGGCTTCCTTTTCGTCAGCTTGAGCTTGTTCCCAAACACGGCTATGGCTTAATAAGATGCGTTTTTCATTACGATCAAATTCAATTACCACAAATTGCAATGTGTCTTCTGCAACTACTGTTTTACCATCTTCTTTTGTAAGATGACGAGCTGGTGCAAAGCCTTCTAAACCGTAAGGTAATTGTACTAATGCGCCTTTATCATCTTTACGAGTTACATGGCCTTCGTGTATAGAACCAATTGAGAAAGTATCCTCTAAAGAATTCCAAGGATCTTCTTCTAGCTGCTTATGACCTAATTGTAATTTGCGGTTATCTTTATCAATACCCATGATAATAATATCAATTGTTTCACCAACTTTTACATAATCACTTGGGTGATTGAAACGTTTCAACCAACTTAAATCGCTGATATGAATCATACCACCAATACCTGGCTCTAATTCAACAAAAACACCATAAGGTGTAATATTTTTCACCAATCCTTTGTGTTTGCTTTCAACTGAATATTTGTTTTCAATTGTGCTCCAAGGATCTTCAGTCATTTGTTTGATAGATAAACTCATCTTGCGAGCATCTTTATCAAGTGTTACAACTTTTGCTTCGTATTCATCGCTTAATTTGAAAAACTCTTTAGCGTTAATAGGAGTATTAGCCCAAGTAATTTCACTTACGTGTACCAAACCTTCAACACCTGGTTGAATTTCTAAGAACGCACCATAATCTTCAATATTTACAACCTTACCTTTTACAATACTACCTTCAGCTAAGCCTGCTGGTAATACATCCCAAGGGTGTGGGGTTAATTGTTTTAAACCTAAGCTGATACGTTTTTTGTCATCATCAAAGTCTAAAACAACCACTTGTAATTTCTGATCCATTTTCAATATCTCACTTGGGTGAGAAATTCTTCCCCATGAAATATCGGTAATATATAGTAACCCATCTAAGCCACCAAGATCCATAAATGCACCAAAGTCTGTAATGTTTTTTACAGTACCTTCTAATACTTGACCTTTCTCTAATTTGCTCATTATCTCTACACGTTGTGCTTCAATATCGCTTTCAATTAAGGCTTTGTGAGATACAACGGCATTCTTGATAGTTTCGTTAATTTTAACAACTTTAAATTCCATTGTTTTACCAACAAACTGATCGTAATCTGTAACCGGTTTAACGTCAATTTGGCTACCTGGTAAGAAGGTTTCCATACCAAATACATCCACAATTAAACCACCTTTAGTTTTACTAGTAACCAAACCAGTAACCACTTCGCCAGTTTTGTGAACTTCCATAATGCGCTGCCAAGCACGGTAAATTCTAGCACTCTTACGGCTTAAGGTAAGGTTACCATTTTTATCTTCTTTCTCTACCACCATTACTTCCACTTCATCACCCACTTTTAAACCTGGGTAGTCACGGAATTCGTTTAACGAGATCAAGCCATCACTTTTAAACCCAATGTTTACAACCACATCAGTTTTTGTAAGACCAACAACACCACCGTTAATAATTTCGCCATCAGCAATTTGTACAAAGGTTTCTTCGTACACCTTGTCGTACTTTAATTTTTCTTCCTTAGAGTACATGCTAACATTACGTTTATCAACACTCCAGTCAAAATCATCATGTGCAGTAGCAATTACTTCTGCAACGGGTTGGTACGCTACAACTGCTTCGGTAGCTACTTCTGGTGCAACTGTTTCTTCAACTGGTGCCGCAATAGCTTCAACAGTTGGGGCTGCTTGTGTAGCAACTGCTTCAACAGCAGGCGATTGTTCTTCTACAGGTGCGTTTGTTGTTGCAGTAGTAGCGTCTACAACCTCTTCTGGGGCTGCAGCACTATCCTGTGCATCTGCATTTAATTGTTTAATAAAAAAGTTCATAAAAAAGCCCGAATGTTTTTATTTCGGGCGGTAAATATAGGGATGAATAACCGTTTAAAATTCAATGGCAGCAAGGTTTTTAAAGTTTTTTTTGGTTACCAGCAGTAGTAATTCTATTTAACATCGTTGCGTCGCACACTTGTACGGTTGGCTACTTTATTAAACTTTTATTATGTAGAGAAGGGTTTAGATATCATTTGATTTTTAAGATTGGATAGATTAAACTATTTTTTTAAAATATTTTGATGCATTAAATCTATCCAATCCGTGTTCCATGCTTTCAATTTATATTAGCAAACATTCTAAAACATTACCGAAAACTACTAGCCAACTGGCGAGGTTGGCGGTGTGCTGCTGCCCACTAACACATAATCATTATATTTTGCCTCATTAGTATCTTCAAAAAGGCTTTTGCCTATGCTAGCTAGGCGACTCATTTCTGCCCAAAGTAAGTTGCCTTTTATAACCCTATCTTGTGTTTCTAAATCTCTTGTTTCTATTTTTTCGGCTACAAAATCTATGGCAATATCTAACTGCGTTGCAAGTGTGCTAAGGGCAGTTAACTGGATAGCGGTTAGCCCCTGTGCCGATAACTCAGCCAATAATTGATTGCCCACCCTAACTACCCTTGTTGCTAAACGGTACAAATCGTTGGGGGTTAGTTTGCTTAAATCATCAAAACCAAAAGTGGCATATTTGCCCTTGCTGTTATAAGTAATTTCGGCCATATTGCGTATAGTACGTATGGCTTTTTGGGCATTTTCTACAATAGCATCTCGTTTTTCTACGGCATCTGTAACCAAGCCAGATAGTTCTTCATCTGTGGTGGTAGCATCAAACACATTAACGGTAGCTTGATAGGCTGTTAGCTGCGCTGCTGCAATATTGCGGGTGGCAAAGTCGGTTGCATCCCTTACAATACTTGTTTTTAACTTGTCGGCTAGTTGCTTTAAATCGGCATCGGCCATTGGGTAAATTCTAGTTTGCATTTTTTGTGGCATTTAGTATTAGTTTATGCAATAAAAGTAACATACTTTAATGAAATAAGCAAATTTTTATAGATTACTTTTATCAGTTTTATAAAAAATGTAACCAGTTACTGTACGGTGGCATTTAGTTATATTTTACCCTACCTAGTTACCCATTTGCCCCAGCTAGTTATAGGTTAGTAATAGCTAGTGATACTTTTACCATATTCAGTTGGCAGTTTGCCACACCCATTTATATATTTTCCGGACCTAGTTATACATTTGCGGGACATTTTGGCATAACTAAAGGTGGAAAAAGGGTAACTGAGGTTGGTGGTGATGGTTTTAATGGATGATAATATATTAAAAATATATTATATTTTGGCAAAAGAACAAATTGAGTTTAAATAGTTAATTTCAAAATTTAGCCTTGCTATATATTCTTTCACAAATCTGCTCTTTAGCTTTACTTAATCTTCTAATACCCTCCACACGAATATAAAAAGTAAAATGCTCTTTATAATAGTATGCGTTAAAGCCACCAAAAGCCATTGATGTTGATGGATTTTTTACTCCAGAAACATTAAAAATAGTAAAAAAATCATCCCTCTTAATACAATAACCGCAAACTAAAATAGAATCAATACCTTTTTGATCTTTTGTATAATTTGTATTGTATTTAAAGGGCTCATAATTTATAATTGTATCCCTTAATTCTTCAGAATTAGTACTATTTAAATCAGTTGTTAAGTTTAGCTTTAAACCAATTGGTGAATCTTTGTATTTACCTTTTTTTAATATTTTGAAATTAGTTTTGAAGCTATCTAATTGAATAAAATTCTTACTTATTGGGTCTATAATTTGGACACCGATTGTATCAAAAGTTATTGTGGTTTTAGTTGAATTTTCAACCATTGATTTTGATATAGAATCATTTGTGAGTACTGTTTCGGTATTTATATTCTTCTTTAATACAAATTCAATCAGTTTATTCTTATATAAATAAAACCCGTGTGGGATTTTATTATCAAAATTTTCTTGCTTTCCTATTGAATAATCTAATAAAGTATTGACAGAGTAAGCATAATTATTATAATTATTCTTAGTTGTTTTACATGAATATAAAATAATTAATGTTGCCAATATTAATCTAGCTTTATTAATACAATTTTTAAGAGGTTGTAACATAAATAAAATTGAAGCGTATGAATCATATAAACGCCCACTATCGTTATGAAGAACCCCAAATAAATTTTCTAAAAATATTATGAGACTGCTTCATCCAATGAAAGACATAAATAATATAAATATTACTCACATAATACGGTAGCCATTCCCTAAAATGGCTACTTCCAAAAAAGATTAAAAGCTAAAGCTAAACTAAATATAAATGTACAATAACCCGCCAATAAGAAGCCATGTACCAATTACAATAATTAGTGATAGTAAGATTTTTTTTTTATTGATTTTTTTTAACATTGTTAATCAATTTAAAGGATATGTAAATATAAATTATCCATGCACATTTATCGTATAATTCCCGTTGCTTGTATTAAATGTGCCATCTATTCTTACAGGCTTAGATTTTAATACAATTACTTGTGGATGTAACAAACTATAAGAAAGTATTGCATTAATCGAAAATGATATTATATTATCTAACGAAATGGATGGGCTTCCATTTTGAAATTTTAAAGATAAGCAAGGGGAAAAGCCAACTAATTCAGTACTATAACCAGATATATTAATTTTGTCATCTACTTTTTCCCATGTAAAAGTTGCACTAATACCTGCAACTAATATAGGGCATACCATTTGAGGATTTCCATGCGTATCCCTAGGTTTGAAGTAAGGGTCATGGCCACTCGTCGTATGGTCTTTTATAGAATTATATTGTCCTAATATTTCATTTGTTCCTTCACAATCAAATGGTGCACTTTCTTCGTCAGAAAGTCCGTTACTGTGATGGGTAATTATCACTTTACAACTTTCACAATCAAAACCCTTAGTTATAGTTTCATAAGTTATTAAATCGAGATTGGGGTTTGGTGTACCACCTGGTACACCACCGTTACTTCCAAAATTACCGCCGCTACCATCAATAGGTGCCATTCCAATAAAGTATAGATTATAAGTACATTGTGTTTCTGTAAAAGTGAACGACCAAGTACCATCAGCTAAAGTAGTATATGTAGAATAGCTCCAGCAAATCCAGCTGATAATTACGTTTAATGTACTTACACTATTATTAGTGACTTGATTATTAAATTTTATTGATGTTAAAAAAATAGTTACACTTTTATCAGATGCTTGGAATAAACCTTGCAAGGATGCCCTTGTAAATATGGTTGCTTCCTTATTACCATACTCAGGTAATCTTTTTTGTTTTATTTTCCTATCAATAATTTTATAATCGAAATCATTACTACTTTTTTGATAAAACATAGCTATAGCAGTTACTTCATTTTGGCTATTACTAATAGGTGTAGCAATCGTTTTATACCCATTTCTATTTTTTAAGACAATACTTATATCCCATTGCGGGTTTCCAAATTTTAGTTTAATATCATCTGCAATATGCTTGTCATTATCATAATCTTTAAATTCAGCGATAAGTTTGTTTAATAAAATTTCATCAGTTAAGCTGCCATTTAAATTAGAAAATGCATTTGGTAAAGCTCCATTTCTTTTAAAAAAAGTGACATCTTGGTGATATTCTGGTATTACATCTTGTTTTTTACATGCCGTAATAGTTAGTACTGCACCAACTATTACAAATAGAAGGATGTTAATTAATTTTGTTTTCATAATTTTCATTTTGGTAATTTATAATTTATTTGTACAATCAAGTTGTACTGCACCTTACTTAATAACTTTATAAACCTATCATTAAACCATATAGCTGTATAGCTAATATTGTTAATCACAAAAAATATAGCCGTACAGCTATTTTTTGCCCTAGATGCGTATTTTTATTTATTATATTATGATTAAGAGTTATTATTGCGATTAGCAACATATACCCCCCCCGTTAATTATATATAAGAAGCAGGAATAAAACAATGAGTACTTTCTTAAACCAAATAATTAACGCATGATTACCATTGGGATAGCAGAAGATAATGCAAAGGAAAGGGAACAATTAAAAAATGCTATATTGGCATACCCTAAAGACTATATATTGTTATTTGCTGCTAAAGATGGTAAAGATTGCTTGCAACAACTTAAGAAGTATCCACCAAATATTTTGTTATTAGATATTAATATGCCTTGTGTAACTAGGCTATTAATAACCACTTGGTGCAGTTATAGACATGCTGATACAAAAATTATTGGGGTATCATCTCACACCAACGAAAACCTAATAAGAGAAGTTATTACCGAAGGTGCCAAAGCTTTTATTTCTAAATATTTTTTAAGTCCAGAATCAATCATTTATAAAGAGGTATTACATGGCACTAACCTTTTAAAAGAAGCCATTACTAAGGCTTGCAACTCGGAATGTTTTATTGATAAATTAGTAATGAATAATCCTGAATTATTTAAACCATCTGTATCTAGCAGGGATATAATTGCAAAAGATTTCCCGAAATTAAAGCATGATCATATTTTATTTGCCATATTAAACACTACAGATTTAGGTTACGAGGAAATTGCTGCACTGATGGATATTAGTGTACACACTGTAAAAAGCTATTACCAACAACTGGCAAATCAATTTAAAATAAGTGGTCGCACAGCCTTGGCAAACTATTGTATGCGACATGGCCTAGTAAAATTTACAGGGTTTTATGATAATACATTTGTAAAGTAAAAGACGACTATATTATAACTAAAATATTGAGCTTGGGTTTATAACTATCATCACCTTATCTTGGCGATGTACCGAGTTGTACAACAGGCGGTGATAAGCATTACTAATGCCTGTTACACAATTTTTACGCTGTACTACTACTATCTTTAGACTTATGAAACAAGCAGAAGCTACAATGATACAATTACAAAAAGCAACTGCATTAACACATGGGTTTATTGCTGGCTTGGTGCAACCAAGAGATGCGTTTGCACACAAAGGCATATTTGGCCATGCCTTATTAATTGCAGGCAGTTTAGGTAAAATGGGGGCTGCCATTTTAGCAACCAAAGCTTGCTTGCGCAGTGGCGTGGGCTTGGTTACGGTGGCTGTTGAAAAAGAAAATATGCCGATAGTACAAACATGTGTTTTTGAAGCCATGTGTGTGGTAATAGACGATGGTACTATACAGTTTGAACCGTATGCGGCCATTGGTATTGGACCAGGATTAGGCACTGATGATGCTTGTAAAAAATTGGTAAAAACAACCTTGTTACAGGCTAACAAACCCATGGTGATAGATGCTGATGCGTTGAACTGTATTGCCTTACATAGTACCAATAACTGGCTGAGCCTAATACCAGTAAACGCAATAATAACACCGCACCCCAAAGAATTTGATAGGTTATTTGGCAAGCACGATAACGATAGTGACCGCATAGATAAAGCCATCGCACTAAGCAATACCTACAAGTTTGTGATAGTTTTAAAAGGGCATCATACGCTAATCGCTTACCAAGGTAAAGCTTGGTACAATACAACGGGTAATGCTGGCATGGCAAAAGGTGGTAGTGGTGATGCACTAACGGGTATGCTTACAGCACTATTGGCACAAAAATATACAACCATTAATGCCGCTTTATTAGGTGTGTATTTGCATGGGTTGGCTGGCGATATAACGTTGCAACAGCAAGCCATAGAAAGTATGTTACCAAGTGATTTAATTGACAATATTGGCAATGCTTTTTTACATTTAAGAAGTTGATGTTACCCTTCAATACCTCTATTTATAAAATGCACTAATGGCTGTAAATCTGCACAGGCATCCACCACAATTTTAACTAAGTTTTTACTTACTAAATCAGCATCTGAAATAGCAGTAGAGGCAATAAAGCTTTTTAATTTTAAGTAACTGATAGCAGGGTTATTTTCTTCGTAGCCTTTAGGTGCACGTTTCAAAACAGTGTCCTCCCCATGTTCTAAACTACCAAATTGGGCAACAAATTTTTTGTTGGTTACTAGCTCATTAAATTCATCGTAACAATAGTCAATTTCTTGTCTTACTTTTTTAAGTTCTGGTGCCATGGGCATCCAAACACCTCCAGCAATAAAACTAGCACCAGGCTCGCAATGAAAATAGTAACCAGCTAATTGCATCTTTTTTCCGCCTTTGCTAAAACCTGCACCCATATTAGTTTTGTAAGGTGCTTTGTTTTTGCTAAATCGTACATCTCTATTAATACGAAAAGTACAATCTTTAGGCTGTAACAATGCTAAGGTTTCATCATTTGTTGCCAACCCTTTCAAAACCTCAGTAATAAATTGTAAGTAATCGGCCTTAGCAGTTTCGTAGACTTTTAGGTTTGCATCAAACCAAGCTTTATGGTTATTTAGCTTTAAATTTTGTAGAAATTTTATGGTTGTTTCTTGTAACATATTGTTGTGATTAAAAAATTATAAAAAGTAACTATTAGGTAATTATCCGTTATTATTCTACCCAAGGCAAATTTTCAATATCGTTTAAATCTTTGTTTCTTCCAGCCGCCTTTTTTGCGATTATCAATTGATTAAGATGAATAATTCTAACAGAAACATTATCTACCTTTTCGATAGTTGAAGTTGCATAAGCATCCCTAAATTCAACCCCTTTAATAGCTGTTAATATTTCAATAGCATAGGGTGGTTTGCCAAATGAGAATACATCGAAATCATCAGAAAAAAATTTTTCTTTGGGTATTGCTAATTTGGGTAATTCAAATTTCGTAATGGCCTTTGTATTAGCTTAAAATTATCCATAGTTTTATTTACCCATATACCCATATCACCAGTACTTCTACTATAGCCACGTAAGATTACGGCATATCCACCAACTACCATATACTCAACATTATAAGTATTGAAATATTCAATAAAATCTTGAAAGTCCTCATTAAAAATATCCATTACAACAATTGTTTTCTATTAGAAAAAACGGATCGATCAACTTTTTTTTGTAAAAAGTTGGGTTCATTAAATGCAATGGCAGTCATGCTTGTAGCAGCCTTCATTTTTTCGTTATTGCTTTTATCAAACCAATATTTATAATCAATATTGCCATCCGCTGCCATATTTGATGCCTTAAAAACAGTTGTATTTAAATATTTTCTTTTCATTGTTTACTGTTTTGTATCACAAAGTGCTTAATTTATACCTACTAAAGCCAAAAACTCATCCTCACTAATTATTTTAATAGTATTAATTTTCTTAGCTTTTTCTAGTTTACTACCAGCATCTTCACCCAGTACTAGGTAGTTTAATTTACTGCTAACGCCACCAATAATTTTACCGCCGTTCTGTTCTGCCAAAGCCTCGGCATCACTGCGTTTTAGCTTATTAAGTGTGCCAGTAAATAAAAATGTTTGGCCAGATAAGCCACCTTCTAATACAGCTTCGCGTTTAGTATTTGTTAGTTGTAGGCCCAGTGCCTCCAAATGCCTAAGCATGGCAATATTTTTTTCGTTTCTAAAATATTGGTAAATACTTTTTGCAACCTTTATGCCTACATCATCTAACAATTGTAAATCTTCTTCAGACTTATTGGCAAACTCAAAAATAGTAGTTACATAATTAGCTAAAACCTTGGCAGTTGTTTCGCCCACAAAACGAATGCCCAAACCGTAAATTAACCGATGCAATGGTTGTATTTTAGATGCCTCAATAGCTGTTTTTAAATTATCAATTGACTTTGTACCAATACCTTTTTGATTGCTAATTTTATCAAAATCCAATGTATACACACTTGGTATATCAGTTAATAATCCCCATTCATAAAAGCGCCTTACATTGGCTTCGCCAAAGCTTTTTATATCCATGGCATCTTTGCTTACAAAATGAATAATTGCTTCTATTAATTGTGCTTTACAATTATCATTAACACATCGCCAAACTGCTTCTGCCTCATCTTTTATTAAAGTCGATTTACATGACGGACATTCTTTTAAAAATAAAATTGGTTGTTCGCTACCATCTCTTAATTCTGGCAAACTTTTCACAATTTGTGGTATCACATCGCCTGCCCTTTCTATTAAAACTGTATCGCCAATTTGTAAGTCTTTATCTTTAATATACTCTTCATTATGAACAGAAATACTGCTTACGGTTACGCCACCAACTTGTACTGGATCTAACTTGGCCACTGGCGTTACGGCCCCTGTTCTACCCACTTGAAACTCAATACCACGCAGCTTTGTAGTAGCTTGCCTTGCTTTAAACTTAAATGCAATTGCCCATCGTGGGTGGTGCGTTGTCATACCAAGTTTTTCTTGTAATGCAAAGTCATTTACTTTAACAACCATACCATCTATTTCATAAGGCAATGTTTCTCGTAATATCTCAAAATCATGCACATGTTGTATCACTTCATCAATGCCTTGCACAACTTGTTTTTCTTTTTGTGGCGACCGAAAACCAAGATTCCAAAGTAATTCTAACGAACTATTATGAGTTCTGAGCGGGGAGTCTATATTACTTACGTATTTGGGTTCTCGATTTATGAAACTAATATGGTATAAAAAAGCTTCCAAATTTCGTTTGGCAACCTCTTTAGGGTCTTTCATTCTAAGGCTACCACTTGCAGCATTTCTTGGGTTTGCTAATGGTACTAAACCTTGTACCATCAAACTTTTATTATACTTATCAAAAGAAGCTTTTGTCATCACCACTTCGCCCCTAATTTCTATTTGTTGAATACCGTATTGAGAAAAATTTGCTGACAAAGGAATAGAACGAATTTGCTTGATATTATTGGTTACATCGTCACCTGCAACACCATCACCACGAGTAGTTGCACGTACCAGTAAATCGTTTTCATAAATTAAGGAGATACTGGCACCATCAAACTTTGGCTCAATGCAATATTCAATAGTCTCTAGCCCAGATAGTTCTTTTACTTTTCTATCCCAATCAAGTAAATCTTCTGCATTATAGCTGTTTGCAAGACTTAACATTGGTACTAAGTGTTGTACTGTTTCAAAGCCTTTATTTAAGCTGCTACCAACCCTTTGTGTAGGCGAATCCTTAGTAACGATATTGGGATTTTCTTTTTCTAACTTCTCTAATAATTTATACAATTGATCGTATTCAAAATCGCCTATTAATGGATCGTTTAACACATAATATCGATACTCATGAAACCGAAGTATGCTGCGTAATTTATTTACTATTGGTAATATATCATCAAGATGATTGCGTATTTTTAAAAAATATTCCGTATCAGCTTGTGCTAGTTTTACCTGACTATTGTTATACATAATTACTATTAAAACATAAAGATAATTGCTGTTGGCTTTGTACAGTATTATAACCAAATGTTTAGTCTACAATTTACAGAAAGCTCCTTAATTTTAGGCCGCCTGAAATACTTTATGTACTTGGCCTAGGCACTTAAACACAATGAAAAAACCTGTAACTAATTTAATAGAAAAAGATAGAGAGCAACTGATTATAAATGCAAAAAACTTAGTTTCAACTTACCCAAGTGTACCTGTAACAGTAGACTGTGTAATATTTGGTTTTGATGAAAACGAGTTAAAGGTTTTATTGATTAGAACAGACCTTAAGTATTATAAAAATATGTGGAGCGTATTGGGTGAAATTGTATTAGACGATGAGGAATTAGACGAAGCTGCTTATCGTATTTTAAAAGAAAGAACAGGAATGGCAGATGTGTACCTTGACCAAGTAAGGGCGTTTAGTAGAGTAGATAGACACCCTGGTGGTAGAGTATTAACAGTAGCCTACTGCTCATTATTAAACATCAATCATCACGAATTAAAAATTCACGACCACGAAATCCACTGGCATAGTTTTTCTAGCATAATTGAATTATCTTTTGATCATAAAGAAATTTTAGATGAGTGTTATAAGTGGTTACAAAAACGCATACAGGAGCATCCTTTAGGTTTTAATTTATTAGCTGATAAATTTTCGTTGCGTGAATTACAGAATTTGTACGAAGCCATATTAAATATTAAATTAGATAGACGAAATTTTAGAAAAAAATTTGCATCAATGGATTTACTAATCGATGTTGGTGAAATGGAGGAAGATGTGCCACATAGACCGGGGAAATTGTACAAATTTAACTTTGAGAAATACGAGAAAAATAAACGCAAGTGGACGGGTATTGATTTTTAAAAAATTGTTATAACGCGTTATAAATGGTAAGTATTCATACGATTAATCCTTTTTAATTCTTCATTTTTAATTTTAATTCATTGTATCATTTATTAAGAGACATTTTATTTAATTTTGATCCTGAGGCTGTACATTATTTTAGTATGAATAATTTACAAAAAATTTGTAGTACACGCATTGGTAAAAAAATAATTAGTTCTAATTTTTGTTTTGATAACCCCGCATTAGAAAAAAATGTATTTGGTTTAAAATTTAAGAATCCTATTGGGTTAGGTGCCGGTTTTGATAAAAACGCTTTGTATTTAAATGAATTAGAAGCGCTTGGTTTTGGCTTTGTAGAAGTAGGCACAGTAACCCCAAAAGCGCAGTTTGGCAATGATATACCAAGGTTGTTTCGCTTACCAAAAGACAACGCATTAATTAATAGAATGGGCTTTAATAATGATGGAGCTAAAATTGTTGCTGAAAGATTAAGGGAATGGAAATATACAACCAGCAATCGACAATCGGGAGGTGCTAGTGGACTGAATAATTCAGCAACTATTAACCATCAACTAATTATAGGTGGTAATATTGGAAAAAATAAACTAACGGTAAACGAAGACGCTTGGAAAGATTATACCATTTGCTTTACTGAATTATTTGACTGTGTAGATTACTTTGTGGTAAATGTAAGTAGCCCAAACACACCTGGCTTACGTGAATTACAAGAGAAAACATCATTGCAAAAAATATTATCCAATCTTCAAAATATTAATCAAGCTATGGCAAAGCCAAAGCCTTTGCTTCTAAAAATAGCACCAGACTTAACACAGTCTCAATTAGATGATATTATAGACTTATCTTTTGAAGTAAATTTATCAGGCTTAGTTGCAACTAATACAACCTTAAGTAGAGACCATTTAATAACTACTACCAAAGAATTAAATAATATAGGCGCTGGTGGCTTAAGTGGTAAGCCGATAAAAAACCGAAGCACGGAAGTTGTTAAATATTTAACTAAACAGACAAACGGTAACATCCCAATAATTGCTAGCGGCGGAATTTTTACAGGTAATGATGCTAAAGAAAAACTACAAGCAGGTGCTAGCTTACTACAAGTTTGGACGGGTTTTGTGTATGAAGGGCCAAGTATTGTTAAAAAGATTTGCAAATCATTAGTATAATAAAAATCCTTGCTAAGCTATGTTGGGTTTTTTGTTATAACGTTAAAATCTCCTTGCAAAGTGGATATTTCAAAATATTGGTTTATAAACTTGGGAAAAGCCAGTGTTAGTAATTCTTTAGTTTTAACCCATTGAAAATTTTGCAATGTGTTAGGTATAGCATTTAGTTGAACCTTAATAAACTGTCCTTTTATTTGTTGGTGGGTTAGCAGTTGCTTTTGCAGGGCTGAGATATTTATTACAATAAGGTCTATTATACCTAATTGCTGCTGAAACCACAGCTTCACAAAATTTTCATCCCAATGTTGTTGTTCGTTGGCCTCTACCAAATAAAACTCGTTCAGGCTTTGCCAAATGTCGTTGGCGGTTCGCTTATGTACTAATACTTTACCATTGCATTCTATAATAAAATAATAAAGCCAACGGTTCTTTTTTGTAAGTACTTTCTCTTTTATAGGCAATAAATTCACACTACCTTTTTGGTAAGCAACACAACTGTTTTGCAACGTACAAGTACTACAAAGTGGTGCAAATGGTTTGCATACTGTAGCACCAAAATCCATAATAGCTTGGTTGTAAATGCCCGGTTGTTGTTGGTCTAATACTTTTTGGGCTAAAACCGTAAATGCTTGTTTGCCTTTAGTGCTGTCAATGGCTATATCAATGCCAAAAACCCTTGATAATACTCTAAAAACATTACCATCTACAACGGCATATGGCAGGTTAAAAGCAAAAGAAGCAATGGCTGCTGCTGTGTAAGGTCCAACACCTTTTAAAGCAATTATATCATCGTATTTATTAGGAAATGTTCCATTAAAATTATCAGTAATAAATCTAGCGGTAAATAGTAAGTTTTTACAGCGATTATAGTAACCTAAGCCTTCCCAAAGTTTAAAAACAGCTTCATCTTTTGCAGCCGCTAATTGCTGAATAGTAGGGTAATTTGTAATAAAACGTTCGTAATAACCCCACCCTTGCTTTACTTGTGTTTGTTGTAAAATAATTTCGCTGAGCCATATTTTATACGGGTCAATTTCACCTTTCCATGGCATTGGGCGGTCATTATCTGCTTCGTTCCATTGCATTAAAATTTTAGTAAATGAGGATTGCTTCATTGCTTAAAAATTTACCACATAGGCAAATAGCCATACAGCTTTTAAAATTCGTTCAATAATTTTTATGTGCCTTTGTGTCTATGTGGTTAGAAGAAATTAGTTACTTGTATTTCTGCCAAAGTAATGCAGATATTTTTCTGGTAAGTACCCACGCTTCATTGCTAGCTTGCCAACTTTGGTCTAAATTGTTTTTGGTACAAATGCAGAAAATATATTTTGCTCGCTTGCCATTTACAAATATTACTTCGCTTCGGCTAGCGTTTACTGCGCCATTTTTACTGGCTACAAATACATCGGCAGGTATTTGTGATATGGCCTCTTCATCCCAATAGTTTCTACCCAAAAGACGCAACATTTTTTCACTGGCGCTATCGCTTATAATTTGGTGATTAACGATTTTTTCCAGCAAGCTTGCCATTTCTTTTGGGCTTGTTTGCCCCCAACCAAATGCCGTTCTATCGGCTTCTCTACCGGGTGTTCTACTGTTTACGCTTGTAATTGAGAATCCAAGACTATCCATTATTTGGTTGATGCGTGTGCCGCCACCTGCTAAACTTTGTAACCAAAGGCTTGCTGTATTATCACTTGTAGTTAACATTAGCATTATGACTTTGCTTAGTTCAATAGATTCATTGTTTTTAAAAGACCCTAATATATCAGAACCAGCATACAATAAACTGTCTTTATAAGTAAGCGTTTGGTGGTAGCTTAATTCGCCTTTATTAATTTTATCCATTATGCCAATAAGAATTGGCACTTTAACCATACTTGCTGTAGGAAAAATACTATCGGCATTAATAGCTACAGTTTTATTACTATACAAATCGTGTATATAAATGCCAACATTACCATTAAACCCAACTAAAAGTGTAGTAATTTCTTTGGTTAGTTTTTTGTCTACTTTCTGAGAAAAAATATGGCCGATGCAACAACACATCAGCCATAGTAATAATAATTTTTTCATGTTTAGTGCATTTAGCTAATCAAATTCTAGTAAATGAAAGCTATTTCAAACGAATTTTTAATTACCATAAAGGCACAAAGACACATAAGTTTTTCTCAATTTAATGATAGCTTTATATATGTCTTTGTGCCTTTGTGGTAAAATACTGTCGTAAAAAAATTTATACTTCATCCCAAGCGGCCAACACTTCTTCTGTGTGATTTTTGGTGTCAGGCTTTGCAATTATTTTTTTAATCTTACCTGTTTCATCTATTAAAAAAGTAGTACGTGTAGTACCCATATAAGTTTTACCCATAAACTTTTTCTCGCCCCAAAGATTATAAATGTCTACAATTTTTTTATCTTCATCCGCAATTAACGGAAAAGGCAGCTCGTATTTTTCTTCAAATTTTTTATGGCTTTTTATTGAGTCTGTGCTTACCCCAATAATTGCAAAGCCTTTATCTAACAGTAGTTGATAATTATCTCTCAAATTACAAGCTTGTGCAGTACAGCCTGGTGTATCATCTTTAGGATAGAAATATAAAATTACTTTTTTGCCTACAAAATCTTTAAGGGCAACTGCTTTTCCGTTTTGATCTAATGCTTTAAACGCCGGGGCTTTGCTACCTTCTTTTAATACAGCCATTATTGTGATTTTTAAAATTGAAAGTGATAAAATGATAACAGAAGGTTGGCAAATTTGTTGTTTGCATCAAGCACCCTCTTTGTGTAAGGCGGCTAATGTAAGGCATTAGAGGCATAAATAGGTTTCCATCAAAAAATAACCAATTGCTTTTAGTGCTCACCCTTACATTTGCACAATTTGTATTTTTTTGATACACGATTTAAAAAGCAGTTTCACTAATTGCACGAATTAAAAACAAGTCATAATATTATGCCCAAAGACAACACTATCAAATCGGTACTAATTATTGGTTCTGGCCCAATTATTATTGGTCAAGCATGCGAGTTTGATTATTCTGGTACACAAGCAGCCCGTAGTTTGCGTGAAGAAGGCATTGAAGTAATATTAATTAATAGTAACCCAGCTACTATTATGACAGACCCAATGATGGCTGATAAAGTGTATTTACTGCCATTGGTTGCCGAAAATATTGAGAAAATATTGGCTGAAAATAATATAGACGCAGTATTGCCAACCATGGGTGGGCAAACAGCTTTAAACCTTTGTAAAGAGGTAGACGAAATGGGCATTTGGGAAAAATACAATTGTCGTATGATTGGTGTAGATGTAGCAGCTATTGATACTGCGGAAGACCGTGAAAAATTTCGCCAATTGATGGTAAAAATTGGTATTGCAGTTGCACCAAGCCATGTAGCTAATAGCTTTTTAGAAGGTAAAGAATTTGCACAAAAAATAGGGTTTCCTCTGGTAATTCGCCCTTCGTTTACATTGGGCGGTACAGGTGGTAGTTTTGTACACGATAAAAGCGAATTGGATGGTGCATTAAAAAGAGGTTTAGAAGCATCACCAATACATGAAGTATTGGTAGAAAAAGCGGTGTTGGGCTGGAAGGAATTTGAACTAGAATTACTACGCGATAAAAATGATAATGTGGTGATTATTTGTACGGTTGAAAACGTGGATCCAATGGGTGTACATACTGGTGACAGTATTACCGTTGCACCTGCAATGACATTGAGTGATACTGCTTTTCAAGACATGCGTAACAAAGCCATTCTAATGATGCGTAGTATTGGTAATTTTCATGGTGGCTGCAATGTGCAGTTTGCCCAAAACCCTGAAACAGAGGAGCTCATTGCGGTTGAGATAAATCCACGGGTAAGTCGTTCATCTGCGTTAGCAAGTAAAGCTACTGGTTACCCTATTGCAAAAATTGCTGCTAAGCTAGCCATTGGTTATAGTTTAGATGAATTAAAAAATCAAATTACACAAACCACATCGGCCTATTTTGAACCAGCGTTAGATTATGTAATTGTAAAAATACCACGCTGGAATTTTGATAAATTTAAAGGGGCTAATGATACGTTGGGCTTGCAAATGAAAAGCGTTGGTGAAGTAATGGCCATTGGCAGAAGCTTTACAGAAGCGATACAAAAAGCTTGTGTGAGCTTAGAAAACGATGCCATTGGTTTGGGATATTATGGTAAAAGTATGATGCGTAGCGAGGAAATTGTAGAATATATTAAAACACCAAAATGGGATAGAATCTTCCGCATTAAAGATGCTTTGATGCAAGGCAGTACGGTAAAAAGTATTGCACAAGCAACTGGTATAGATAAATGGTTTTTGTATCAAATACAAAAATTGTGTGTGATAGAAAAAGATATTGCCAATTACACTTTAGAAACTTTGCCCAATGATTTG
This sequence comes from Chitinophagales bacterium, assembly GCA_038327865.1. GTDB lineage: Bacteria > Bacteroidota > Bacteroidia > Chitinophagales > Chitinophagaceae > Parasediminibacterium. The sequence continues at coordinate 89,109 of JBBQLL010000011.1, forward strand.
CTAAAAGATGCCAAAAAAAATGGCTTTAGCGATGCGCAAATAGCAAAAGTATTACATGGTGATTGTTCAGACGATGACGTGTACGAAAAACGTAAAACCCTGGGCATAACACGTGTGTACAAAATGGTAGATACCTGCAGTGCCGAGTTTGAAGCTAAAACACCTTATTTCTACAGTACTTTTGAGAATTAGTATTCCCAATTATGAGTTATGAATTATAAATGTTAGTCCCATAATAACTCATAATTTATAATTCGTAACTCATATCTTTCTAAATTATGCCTAAAAATACAGTTTTACTTGGTGCTTCTGAAAACCCAGACCGCTATAGTTATTTAGCTACACAAAAACTGGTAGCGCACCAACATCCTATAACCGCCATTGGTATAAAGTCAGGCCATATTGGTACAACACCTATTATTACAACACATCCCCCAATATCAGATGTAGATACAGTTACCTTATACCTTAGCCCTGCTAATCAAAAAGGCTATTACGACTATATTCTGTCATTAAAACCTAAGCGTCTTATTTTTAACCCTGGTAGCGAGAATGATGAATTGGCAACTATAGCAAAAGCCAATGGCATACAACCAATAGAAGCTTGCACCTTGGTGTTGTTAAGCACAGGGCAGTACTAGAGAGGTAAAAAGTTAATAGTTAATGGTGAAAGTTTTCTAAAATAAGAGCCATCGGCTCGGCATAGTTTGTAACGATGGATATTAATCCATAGCAAAAGCCTATTTTTAGTTTACTAAATAAATCCGCCATGCAATCTAGCGAAACAACCCCCGATGCATACGTAATTAGCTTGCCAGATGATAGAAAGCAAGCCATGAATAAGTTACGTGATGCCATTAATCAGAATTTACCAAAAGGTTTTATAGAAATCATGCAATATGGCATGATTAGCTATGTAGTACCGCATAGCATTTACCCAAAAGGTTACCATTGCAAGCCCACAGATGCCTTACCTTTTTTAAGTATCACTTCGCAAAAAAATTTTATAGCTGTTTACCATATGGGTATTTATGGCGATGCAGCATTACTAAACTGGTTTCAACAAGCGTATGCAAAAGCATGTACCACCAAGTTAGATATGGGCAAAAGTTGTGTACGTTTTAAAAAATTAGACCAAATACCCTTTGCCTTAATAGGCGAATTAGCCACAAAAATGACCGTAAAAGACTGGATTGATAGCTATGAAGCTGCGTATGTAAATAGGGAGAAGTAATACTATTTATGGTATTAACCCTCCGAGGCTTTGTAGAATTTGAGTTGGCAGTTATACTTTGAAAAGAGGCACACAACTAACAAACATGAAAATAAATGACAAGAAGTTATTATTCAAATTCCATCTACGACTTCTTAGCTGACGATAGTGACAGAATACTTGGTCAACTAATAAGAAATCACAGTTTTGCAACAGAAAACTTACAGAGAAATGCTTGGATAAAGCAAATTGAAATTCTTAAGGTTGCGTTGAAGCAATTTACACAAGGCCAAATCTATTTTGAGTTTTCAATTCCAAGAATGGGTAAGCGTGTAGACAACATAATAATTTTAAATGACTTTATTTTTGTAATTGAGTTTAAAGTTGGTGAATATGAATATCAAAAGCATTCTATAGAACAGACAGTTGACTACTGCTTAGATTTACAAAATTTTCATCAAGGAAGCCACCATGAAAAGATAGTTCCAATCCTAATTTCAACTAAGGCCCCATATGTTAAAAATATATTTGAGGTTAGCAATAATTTATTCTTACCCCTAAAAGGAAATCAAGACAGTATTACCGAGTTAATTATAGAAGCGCTTTTATTGAGCAGTGGAAATAAAATAAATACAATACAATGGGAAAATTCTATTTATAAACCAACCCCGACAATAATTGAAGCGTCTCAAGCACTTTATAGAGGGCACTCTGTAACGGAAATATCTAGAAGTGATGCTGGTGCAATAAACCTCTCGAAAACAACCCAATGTATCAATCACATTATTGAGAAATCTAAGACAACTCTTTCTAAATCAATCTGTTTTTTGACAGGAGTTCCTGGAGCAGGAAAAACTTTAGCTGGTCTTAATATTGCCAACGAAAGAAGAAAAGCATATGAGGACGAAAATGCTGTTTTTCTTTCGGGCAATGGACCTTTGGTTTATGTTTTGAGAGAAGCCTTAATAAGGGATGAAGTTCTTCAAGGAAAAGAAAACGGAGAAAAATTAACTAAGAAGAAATCTGCAATAAAAGCTAACGCCTTTATTCAAAATATTCATCATTTTAGGGATGACAATCTAATTTCAAATAAAGCACCGGATGAAAAGGTTGTAGTATTTGATGAGGCACAAAGAGCTTGGACTAAGGAAAAAGCGGCTTCGTTCATGAAATCAAAAGGTAAAGACTTCAATAAGTCTGAACCTGAGTTTTTAATTGACGTAATGAATAGGCATGAGAATTATTGTACTATAATTTGTTTAATTGGAGGCGGGCAAGAAATTAATACAGGTGAAGCTGGGCTTTCAGAATGGGTTATTGCTTTAAAAAATCATTATCAAGATTGGGATATATATTGAGACCGTTGCAAAACGCTTCTTATCTCAAATTACGATAGATTAACATTTTTTCTGTCATTATAACTATATATTCTATGCCATTTTATTGTTTTAACCTTTAAAAGAGGGCTTTCTTGCCCTTTTATTTGGGTTATT
>JBBQLL010000012.1:0-91070 GCA_038327865.1 Chitinophagales bacterium
AAACAAGAAGGCACGCAAACCGATTTTAGAAAAAATGCTGAGGCAATAATGATTGCCAAATCGCCAGCAAGTGTGGTTGTTAATGAGCAAATGGAGATTGTATACATTCATGGCGACATTACACCGTTTCTGCAAGCACCACAAGGTAAGCCTAGTCATAACTTATTAAAAATGGCTCGTGAAGGTTTAGCATTTGAGTTACGAAACGCTATTCACAAATCAAAAAAGCAACAAACAACAGTTACCAAAGAAAATATTGCTGTAAAGGCAAACGACAAACAAGCTTTGGTTACCATAGAAATAATACCACTTACAGATACTGTTGAACTGCATCACTTAATTCGCTTTGAGAAAATCATCGTTCCTATTATTACAGAAGAAAAAAAATTTACTTCAGGAAAAATAATTGAAACACAAAAGCAAAACGACCAATTAGAAAAAGAATTGTCGCAAACCCGTGAAGACATGCGTTCCATAACCGAAGACATGGAAGCCACCAATGAAGAACTGCAAAGTGCCAACGAAGAATTGCAAAGCAGCAACGAAGAGATGCAAAGCTTGAATGAAGAATTAGAAACATCAAAAGAAGAACTACAATCTACCAACGAAGAATTAACTATTGTAAATCAAGAGTTACTAGACAAGCAGGAACAACTGAACGAATTGCACTCGAAACAGGTAGAAGCTGGCAAACGGCTTGAAGCAAGTGAGAAGGCACAAAAAAAATTGGCTAGCCATTTAAAATTGGCAACTGATTCTGCCAAGGTCGGCATATGGTCTTTAGACATTAAAACAAGCAAATTAGAATGGAATGGTCTGCTAAAAAAAATGTGGGGGTTTGATGAACATCTTGATAACCTTACTTACGAAGACTGGCATAAAAACATTGTTGAAGAGGATAAACAATTGACGTTCCAAAAAATAGAAGAGTCAAAAGTTAATCACAGCATTTATGATGCAGAATATCGTATAATAAGTGCCAATGATGGGGCAATTGTGTGGATGAAATCAACAGGTAAGTATCAATATGATGATTTTGGCGAAGCTATCACCTTTACAGGCATTAACCTTAACATTACCGAACAAGTAAAAGCAAAAAAACTACTTGAAGAAAGTGAAGCCCGTTCAAGAGCTTTTGTTGAATCGAATGTTGTTGCAGTATGCTTTACACACCTAGAAAATGCAACTATTTTTGAGGCAAATAACGCCTTTTTAAACATGATTGGTTACACACAACAAGACCTTAAAAAAGGTAAAATAAATTGGCTACAATATACACCTGCTGAAAATCATAAATACGAGCATGAGGCAATTGAAAAAGCTAAAAGCTTAAAAGTTTCTCCGCCTTATGAAAAAGAGATTATTCGCACCGATGGAAAAAGAATTACAGTAATAAAAGCAAGGGCAATTATTAACAAAGATGAAATAATGAGTGTGTTTGTTGACATTACCGAACAAAAAGAAGCAGCACAACAACTAAAAACAATTGCTTTTGAATTAGCAGCAAAAAATAAATTAATTGAATTAAGCGAAAAGCGGTTAAGCAATATCCTCTCGCAATCGCTTATGGCAATTGCCATTTTAAAAGGACCAGAAATGATAATTGCTTTTGCCAATGAATCAATAATTGCTATTTGGGGAAAAGGACAAGATGTATTTGGCAAATCCTTGATAGAAGTGTTGCCCGAAATAAAAAACCAGGTGTTTCCAGAGCTACTTAATAATGTTTATACCAGTGGGATTCATTTTGTAAACAACGAAATCTTATGTACGCTAAATCGCAACGGGAAAATGGAAGGGTTTTATTTTAATTTAGTGTACCAACCTTACAGAGATGTAGATGATTGCATAACAGGCATTACTATACTTGCCACCGAAGTAACAGAACAGGTGTTGGCAAAAAAACGAGTTGAAGAAAGCGAAAAACAGTTTCGTGAACTGTCAAACTCATTAGAAATTAAAGTTAAAGAACGTACTGCTGCGCTGCAAATTTTAAACGAAGAACTAAACCAAACCAACAGCCAGTTAGAGCAGTTTGCGTATGTAGCAAGCCACGATTTGCAAGAGCCATTAAGAAAAATTGTTACCTTCTCTTTGCGCTTGAAGGACCTGCACAAAGCAGAATTAAGTACAGATGTTATAACATATCTCGGCAAAATTGAAAATGCGTCTTCCCGCATGTCAACACTTATCAGCGACTTGTTAAATTATTCACGGTTGCTTCAACACGAAAAAACTTTTGTACCAACAGATTTGAATGACACACTTAAAGTTATTTTAAACGATTTTGAATTACTTATTTTAGAAAAGAAAGCCGAGATAACATTTGATGAACTACCCACTATTGATGCCATCCCTTTGCAGATGAACCAACTTTTTTACAATATCATCGGCAACGCTCTAAAATTTTCGCAACAAGGTTCGGCACCCGTTATTACCATCACATCGGGCACACTTACCGAAAAAGAGGTTCAAAAATATCCTTCACTTAGCATGCAAGTGCTGCTGAACGAAGTTGAGCCACCATTGTATATAGAAATGATTTTTGTAGATAACGGCATTGGTTTTGAACAACAGTATGCCCAAAAAATATTCACCATTTTTCAACGACTGCATAGCAAAGAAGCATTTATTGGCACAGGCATTGGCCTAGCAATTACCAAAAAAATTGTTGAAAACCATCGTGGCGAAATTTTTGCAGAAGCTAAAGAAAATAAGGGAGCAGCGTTTCATGTCATACTTCCAATTAAACAATCCCAATAAATAAGCTTCACATAAATGATGAATGATAAGTGTTTTATAATAATTGATGATGATGCAGACGACAGAATGTTTTTAAGAGAGGCATTAAATGGCATGCTTTATTGCTATGTATGTTTAGAAGCCAACGACGGTGCAGAAGCTCTTAAACAATTGCGAAAGGCCAAACAATTACCCGATTTTATTTTTCTAGATGTAAACATGCCCCGCATGGATGGACGCGACTGTTTAAGGGAATTAAAAAAAGATACGACTTTGGCAAATATTCCTGTCATTATGTATTCTACTTCTTTTACCGATACTAGCATCGCTGAATTTAGCAAACTAGGAGCATTTAGTTATCTTAATAAGCCAACGAACATTACTAAACTTCCGGAACAAATTTTAATAGCAATGACAAGATGCATAAAGGCATCTTAAAAAGGTACAAAGGTCATTTTATTAGCCTAAATGCCTTGTAACTTTGGCTAGATGTCTTAATATTTCTGGCGCTTCTATAAAGTAGTCAGGTGGCAAATTAGGCAAAGTCTTTAAAGGCAGCCTTAAATTTTCTTCTAGGTGTGGAACTCATTTTTAAAGATTTGTTTGTTTAAATTTATCTTAACTAATAGTCCAATTTTTAGGGAGTAATATAAATATATATAGTTTAAGTAAAATGTAAATGTCATTTTAGCGTTGCTATTGCATTAACAAACGAATAAAACATATATTTTATTTGCAATTTGTATTGATTGATAACTTGCACGAGTACTAAGTGTATATTTTGTTTCATCCATTACCAACAAACAAAAAGATAAAAGCCCCTGCATTACTGCAAGGGCTTTTATCTTTATTATGATTAAAATCATTCTGAGTCAATAATTACTTCACTTCTTCAAACTCAGCATCAGTAACAGTTTCAGCTTGTGCATTGGCACTTTGACTAGTTGGTTCTTGTGCAGTAGCACCACCATCAGCTTGTGCTTTGTAAATGTCTTCGCTAGCGGCTGTCCAAGCAGTATTCATCTCTGCCATTGCTACATCTATTGCAGCAATATCTTGATTTTTGTGCGCCTCTTTCAATTTGGTAAGTGCCGCTTCAATTGGTACTTTTTTATCAGCAGGTATTTTGTCTGCGTACTCTTTAAATTGTTTTTCAGTTTGAAAAATCAAGCTATCAGCACTATTTATTTTCTCAATATTTTCACGAGCAATTTTATCTTCTGCTTCGTTAGCTTTTGCTTCGGCCTTCATTTTTTCAACTTCTTCTTTGCTTAAACCGCTACCAGCTTCAATCCGTATTTTTTGCTCTTTACCAGTTCCTTTGTCTTTTGCACTTACATGCAACATACCATTCGCATCAATATCAAATGTTACTTCAATTTGTGGTACACCACGCGGTGCTGGTGGTATGCCATCTAAATTAAACATACCCAAGCTTTTGTTTTGCGTAGCCATTGGTCGTTCTCCTTGTAAAATATGAATTTGAACACCAGGTTGGCTATCGCTAGCAGTTGAGTAAGTTTCTGTTTTTTTAGTAGGTATAGTGGTATTGCTTGAAATCATGGTGGTCATAATGCCACCCATCGTTTCAATACCTAAGCCCAAAGGTGTAACGTCTAATAACAATACATCTTTTACTTCGCCAGTTAATACACCACCTTGTATGGCTGCACCTACCGCTACAACCTCATCAGGATTTACACCTTTATTTGGTTTTTTGCCAAAGAATTTTTCTACAATTTCTTGTACTTTAGGTATACGTGTACTACCACCAACTAATATTACTTCATCAATTTGAGAAATATTATAACCAGCATCTTTTAATGCGGCTTCACATGGTTTTAGGCAACGTTCGAACAATTTGTCAGCCAAAGCCTCAAATTTTGCACGAGTTAATTTTTTTACCAAGTGTTTAGGCACCCCATCCACAGCAGTAATATAAGGTAAGTTTATTTCAGTTTCGTTGCTTGCACTCAATTCAACTTTAGCCTTTTCAGAAGCCTCTTTTAAACGTTGCAAAGCCATAGGATCTTTACGTAAGTCAATAGCTTCTTCAGCTTTAAAACCGTCAGCCAACCAATCCATTATTACTTTATCAAAATCATCACCACCTAAGTGTGTATCACCATTGGTACTTTTTACTTCAAATACACCGTCACCAAGTTCTAATACAGAAATATCGAATGTACCACCGCCAAGGTCAAATACAGCAATTTTTTGGTCAATGTGTTTTTTATCTAAGCCATAAGCCAATGCAGCAGCAGTGGGCTCATTCACAATTCTACGAACATTTAAACCAGCGATTTCACCAGCTTCTTTAGTAGCCTGACGTTGAGCATCGTTAAAATAAGCAGGCACAGTAATTACCGCATCAGTTACTTCTACACCCAAATAGTCTTCTGCAGTTTTCTTCATTTTTTGAAGCACCATTGCAGAAATTTCTTGCGGTGTGTATAATCTGCCATCAATATCTACACGAACGGTATTATTGTCACCTTTTACTACTTTATAACCCCAATGGCTTATTTCTTCTGTCACTTCATCAAAACGGCGACCCATAAAACGCTTTACCGAAGCAATGGTGTTTTGTGGATTCGTAATAGCCTGACGCTTTGCAGCATCACCAACTTTACGCTCACCATTCTTTAAAAAACCAACAATAGAAGGGGTAGTTCTACGTCCTTCTTCATTTGCTATTACAACTGGTTCGTTACCTTCCATTACCGAAACGCAACTGTTTGTTGTACCTAAGTCTATACCAATAATTTTGCCCATAATATTTATTTTTACTAATTTAAATAAGTCAATCATTATGCCATTACAAAATAGAGTGCAAAAATGGCAGACAAAAACTAAGTTAGTTTTTTTTAACAAGATTTAGCTAAAGTATTAGGTAATTATTGGTTTAAATTACTTACTACAATAAAAGCTCAATAAACTATCTAACCGTACAAGAGTGCGATGCAACGATGTTAATAGTAGCACTAGCGTTGGCAACATAAAAAATCTCCGTTAACATTACTGCTAACGAGGATTTGTATGTTATAATTTGATTTACTATCAACCAAAACTATTATCTATCAAACTTGGTTTAGTAACCACCCATACCGCCCATATCTGGTGCACCGCCATGGTTATGAGCCTCAGCTTTTGTAGGTTTGTCTGCAATTACACACTCGGTAGTTAACAACATACCTGCAATGGATGCTGCATTTTCTAAAGCTACGCGGCTTACTTTAGTTGGATCAATTACACCAGCTTTAAATAAGTTCTCGTAAACTTCGGTACGTGCATTAAAACCAAAGTCACCTTTGCCTTCTTTAATTTTTTGTACCACAATAGACCCATCAATACCTGCATTTTCAGTTAAGGTACGAATTGGAGCTTCTAATGCTCTGCGAACAATAGCCATACCAGTTTGCTCATCTGCAATTTGACCTTTTACTTTTGGTTCTAAAGCCTCAATAGCACGAATATAAGCAACACCACCACCAGGTACAATACCTTCTTCAACAGCAGCACGTGTAGCATGTAATGCATCGTCAACTCTGTCTTTCTTTTCTTTCATTTCTACTTCTGTAGCAGCACCAACATATAATACTGCAACACCACCAGCCAATTTAGCCAAACGCTCTTGTAATTTTTCTTTATCGTAATCGCTAGTTGTGTTTTCAACTTGAGATTTGATTTGGTTTACACGAGCAGTAATGTCTTTTTTAGTGCCTTTGCCACCAACTACCGTTGTATTGTCTTTATCTATTGTTACAGATGATGCCTCACCTAAGTAAGTTAAATCGGCATTCTCTAATTTAAAACCTTGCTCTTCACTTACAACAGTACCAGCAGTTAAAATAGCAATATCTGTTAACATTTCTTTTCTTCTATCGCCAAAACCTGGTGCTTTTACTGCAGCAACTTTCAACGTACCACGTAATTTATTTACCACCAATGTAGCCAAGGCTTCGCCTTCTAAATCTTCAGCAATAATTAATAATGGACGACTACTTTGTGCAACTTTCTCTAAAATATGAAGAATGTCTTTCATTGCAGAAATTTTCTTATCATAAATTAAGATGTATGGATTTTGTAACTCAACTGCCATTTTCTCGCTGTTAGTTACAAAGTATGGAGAGATATAACCTCTATCAAACTGCATACCTTCAACAATATCAACCGTTGTATCAGTACCTTTTGCTTCTTCAACAGTAATTACACCTTCTTTACCAACTTTAATGAAAGCTTCAGCAATTAATTTACCAATTGTTTCATCGTTATTAGCAGAAATGGTAGCAACTTGTTGAATTTTTTTAGCATCGTTACCAACCGTTTGAGATTGAGATTTTAAGTTCTCAACTACTAAAGAAACGGCTTTATCAATACCACGCTTCAAATCCATTGGGTTGGCACCAGCAGCTACCATTTTAAGGCCTTCACTAATTATAGATTGTGCTAAAACAGTAGCAGTTGTTGTACCATCACCTGCAATATCTGCAGTTTTGCTAGCAACTTCCTTCACCATTTGCGCACCCATATTTTCAATTGGGTCTTCTAATTCTATTTCTTTGGCAACAGTAACACCGTCTTTAGTTACCTGTGGTGCACCAAATTTTTTCTCAATAACCACGTTTCTGCCTTTAGGGCCTAAGGTTACTTTAACAGCGTTGGCTAGAGTGTCCACGCCTTTCTTCATTTTATTTCTTGCTTCGATATCGAAGAAAATTTGTTTTGCCATTTTGTATAATTTGAAATTTTTAACTTAAAATTTTATGAAACGAACTTTGGCTAGTAATTAAGCTTCGTTACGTCGCACACTGGAACGTTCTGTTCTTTAATATAATTTTCAAACAAAAGAACTATAAAGGTGCTTTCATTAAAATGTCTGAGGTTCTCATAATCAAATAGTCTTGACCTTCAATTTGAATTTCAGTGCCAGCATATTTACCATAAAGTACAATATCACCTGGCTGTTGTTTTACTGGAATAAGATTACCTGTTTGTTCAGCATATTTACCTGGACCAACGGCAATTACTGTTCCTCTTTGTGGTTTTTCTTTTGCAGTATCGGGGATAATAATACCACCAGCAGTTTTTTCTTCAGCCGCAGCTGCTTTTATAAGAACTCTATCATCGTAAAGTTCATGGGTAACTTTTTTAGAAGCCATAAGTATTAATTTTTGATTTTATGAATTTTTAAAAAATAAGCTATTATTATGCCATTAGGTTTATTTAAGCCAAATTTTCAGTTTTGGATAGCGTAATAAATAAACAACCTTTAACCCTGTCATAACAGGAAAATGAAGGTTGTTTATAGTGTGGCATAGTGTCATAATTAAATTGTTGCTAGCTATGCGCAACAATCTTTTTCCCTAAAAAAATATATACGAATAAATATAACTTTGTTTTGTGAAATTTAAAATATTTAATGTAAGATGCCATTGCGGCAGGGCAAAGTGCCATTAGGTTAGTGTAACACGAGATTCGATAGTATAAGGTATATATGTTATAATATTATGGTAAAATTACTGTACCTAATTGTTTGGTTATTTGTTGTTCCATTTGTTTTAAGTGCTGGTGAATTTTTATTAGCTGCATTTGCCCATCCATATCTGCACGTTCCATATCGTACTGGTTTTGGTCAAACATTTTTTTAATCTTTCGTAGCTTGTAATAGTTTAAACTCATCAACACATCTTGATGGCTAGTATCTTTCCCAGTAATTTTTTTACCATCAATTAAGTTATCCCAGCCAGCATTTAACTCGTATGGAAAAATGGTAATAGCAATAGTTAAGTTGCGTATGGCTTCATCTTCATTATATAAAAATGACTTCGTATTAGGCTGTAACCCCTGCCTGTATTGCAGTCGGTACATTTCGAGCAATTGCTCTAACTGTTGGTTATCAAAATGAAAACCCTCCATTTCTGTAAATACATAATCTGCAACAGTTTGGGTGCCTGTAAATTGATTTAGGCCAAAGTCAAGCAGTACCCGTAACACATTACGTTCGTGTTTTTCATCAATATTTATTAAAAAAGTGTTATCATTTAAAATATCTTCTGGCTGCTCAATGTACTGTGCATTAATCTCATCAAAAGATTGCTTTTTCTCGTCTTTTGTTACTTTATCTCGCTTATATTTATTAACCAAAGTAGTTAACCCGCCTTCGTCAATTTTTAAAATAGACGAGCATTGTTTAATATACTCTTGCTGCTTAGTAAAATCTTCTGCTTTATTTATTTTGCTAAGTGTCTCTGCAATTTGGTTTACTAGCGTACTTTTTTTGGTTATATCCGTACCAGCGTCCTTTAACATCACGTCTAACTGAAAAAGAATAAAGTCTTTTTTATTAGCAGCAATAAAATCTTTAAAGCCAGCAGCACCAACTTTGTTTACATAACTATCTGGGTCTTCCTTATCAGGAATCAGTACCAACTTCACGTTCAAACCTTCTTCCAAAGCCATATCTAGGCCACGCAAAGCCGCTTTAATACCAGCATTATCCCCATCATAAATAATGGTTAAGTTATTGGTGTATTTTTTTACCAATCTCAGTTGGTCAATGGTTAACGATGTGCCACCACTTGCTACCACATTTTCAATACCGGCTTGGTGTAAACTCACCACATCGGTATAGCCTTCTACTAGCAAACAGTCATCAGCCTTATCTATGGCTACCCTTGCAAAATAAGAGCCGTAGAGAATTTTACTTTTTACATAAATATCATTTTCTGGAGTGTTTATGTATTTAGGGGCTTTCTCTGCCTTGCCTATTACTCTTGCACCAAAGCCAATTATTTTACCAGTATTCCCATGAATAGGAAAGATGATTCTACCCCGATAATTATCTACCAATTCAGTCTCATTTCTTACAACAACCAGTCCTGTTTTGGGCAATAATTCTTTGTTGAATTGATTGCCAATTAAAGCTTTGGTAAGGGTATCTCTACTTTGTGGGTTGTACCCAATTTGAAACTTTTTAATGATATCTTCTCTAAAGCCACGTTCTTTTAAATAACTCATGGCAATAGCTTGCCCATCTTCAGTCTCAAACAATTGCTCTGCAAAAAACTTTGCAGCAAAACTGTTGACGATGTACAAACTATCTGCTACTAGAAACTGCTGTTTTTGTTCTTCGCTAACTTGGGTTTCTTCAATTTCAATATTGTAGCGTGTAGCCAACCAACGAAGCGCTTCTACATAACTCAGTTTTTCGTGTTCCATTACAAACGTAATGGTGTTGCCACTTTTGCCACAGCCAAAGCATTTGTATAATTCTTTAGCTGGCGAAACGGTAAAGGAGGGGGTTTTCTCATTATGAAAAGGGCAGTTACCTAAATAATTACTACCGCGTTTCTTCAACTTTACAAATTCGCCCACAACATCAATAATATCAAGTCGGTTTTTTATTTGTTCTATGGTTTGTGGAGTAATCATACTTTAGGGTGGTGTAAAATAATAAAACTAATGCATTGCCAATAAATGCCTGCTTCTAAAAGACTAAAATTTGATTTATAATTGAATAAGACACAAATTTTCTTGAAGGTAAACACTGTAAATTCCTACAATTGAAATAAAATATTTAATGACAATTTAGAATTTGTTTAAAGCGTAATACTTTGCGTTGTGGATTTTTTTAATAAATATTAATTGCACTAATGATTTTAGAAATAATTTAAATCACTACTTTCGTAAAACTAACAAACGTTTGTTTTTATGCATAATCAACTTATTCAATTTTCATCTTCACAGTTATTAGCATTAGGTTTTTCCGAAACTACTAATTGTCATTATCAACTATCGCCAGAAGAACTTACAGAACAAGCACTTTTAAGAGGCGAAGGTGTTATTAACATTAACGGTGCATTGTGCATTAATACTGGTGAATTTACTGGAAGAAGTCCTCAAGACAAGTTTATAGTAAAAGACAGTATTACTACCACTACTGTAAACTGGAATAATTTTAATATTCCAATTGAAGAAAATTATTTTCATCAATTACAACAAAAAATGCTGGATTATTTGGGTAAAAAAGATGAAATATGGGTTCGGGATGCGTATGCTTGTGCCGATGATAATTTTCGTTTAAATATTCGGGTTATTAATGAGCAGCCTTCCGCTAATTTGTTTGCTTACAATATGTTTCTTCGTCCAACAGAAGAACAATTAGAAACTTTTGAACCCGATTGGCATATTATTCAATCGCCAGGTTTTAAGGCTAATCCTGCAGTAGATGGTACACGTCAACACAATTTCGCCATTGTTTCATTTACCCATAAAACCATACTTATTGGGGGCTCTGGTTATACGGGGGAAATAAAAAAAGGCATCTTCACTATTTTAAACTTTTTGTTACCGCACAATCATCACGTGTTAAGCATGCATTGCAGTGCCAATATGAGCAGTAATGATGATGTGGCTATATTTTTTGGCTTAAGTGGTACTGGTAAAACAACTTTAAGTGCTGATCCAAACCGACAATTAATAGGCGATGATGAACACGGCTGGACTGATACCGGTGTATTTAATTTTGAAGGTGGTTGTTATGCTAAAACCATAGATTTAAGTGAGGATAAAGAACCTGAAATTTATCATGCTATTCATGCTGGTGCATTAGTAGAAAATGTGGGCTTTTACAACGGTACTCGTAATATAAATTTTACAGATAATACAATTACAGAAAATACAAGGGTTAGTTACCCATTGCACTTTATAAGTAACGCCGCAGAGCCAAGTGTTGGTGGATTACCTAAAAATATCTTTTTTTTAACTTGCGATGCATATGGTATTTTACCACCAATTAGTAAGTTGACTAAGGCTCAAGCGATGTATCAATTTATAAGTGGCTATACTGCAAAAGTTGCTGGTACAGAAGCTGGTATTACAGAGCCTAAAAGTACTTTTAGTGCTTGTTTTGGCGCACCATTTATGCCATTACATCCAGGTTTTTATGCAACCATGTTGGGTGAAAAAATGGAAGCAAATAACGTTAATGTTTGGATGATTAATACCGGTTGGAGCGGTGGTGGATATGGCACTGGGAAACGTATGAAACTTAATTATACAAGAGCAATGATTACCGCTGCACTAAGTGGCGATTTGGATAATGTAGACTATGAATTGCACCCAGTTTTTGGGATGATGATGCCTAAATTTTGTCCTAAAGTTCCGAAGGAATTATTAAGTCCACGTTATACTTGGGCCGATAGAACAGCTTACGATGTGGCAGCCAAAAAACTGGCTCAGGAATTTGTTACAAATTTTGAAAAATATAAAGCTGGTGTTAGTAATGAGATTTTAAATGCAGCACCCAAAATTTAATATGATACCCATTTTATTCCTACAAAAAAAGCCCTCAATATTCTATTTATTGAGGGCTTTTTACTTATTTTGTAATTCAATAATATATTAAAACAATCCAAATAATTGGCTATCTATTCTGGTAATTATTTCACCATAATGTTCTTCGTTCTCGGCAAATTTATTTTTATCACAATCAATAATTAATACTGGCCCTTCGTTATAGCCAGCTATAAATTTTGTATAATATTCGTTTAGTTTTTTTAAATAATCTAAGCGAATATTTTCTTCATATTCACGGCCACGTTTTTGAATTTGTGCCACTAAAGTTGGCACCGAACATTTTAAATAAATCAATAAATCTGGCGGCTCTACCATCGTTTTTAGCGTTTGAAAAAACTGATAATAGTTTTCAAAATCACGCTTACCCATTAAGCCCATATCATGAAGATTTGGGGCAAAAATATTGGCATCTTCATAAATAGTTCTATCCTGTATAATCGTTTCTGTACCTCTTTGAATTTCTAATAATTGGTTTAAACGACTGTTAAGAAAATAAATCTGTAGGTTAAAACTCCAACGTGGCATATCCTCGTAAAAGTCCATTAAATAAGGATTATGGTCAACATCTTCAAACTGAGGAATCCATTTATAATGCTTACTTAACATTTCGGTTAAGGTAGTTTTACCGGCACCTATATTGCCAGCTACTGCAACGTGTTTTGGTTTTTTTGACTTTGTCATTTACAATGTACGATTTACGAAGTTTTATATTAGAGAAACGAACTTAATTGAAAGAATTTGAAATACAAGATTTAAGATGCAAGTCCCAAATTTAAGGTTTAAAAATTCTAGAATTAAAGTTTTACTACTTGCATTTTTTGCTTATAACTTCATCACACACCAATTGCTTGTCTTACTTCCTTTAAGGTAGCTGAGGCGCTTTCTCTTGCTTTCTCTGCCCCTTGTTTAATAATGTTTGCCAATTGAGTTGTATCGTTTTGAATGTCGGCAGCCTTTTCACGAATGGGAGCAACAAACATTATCATATCTTCTGCCAATTGCTTTTTCATATCGCCATAACGGATAACACAATTATTAAAATCGGCATCAAATTTTTCAAACGTATTTGGTGTACTTACCAAGCGCATAAGTGTAAATAAATTCTCTATAAAATCTGGCTTTATACTATTTGGTTCAGCAGGCGATTCTGCGGTTTTAGCCTTCATTATTTTTTTACGAAGTAACTCATCGGTATCGGCCAAATAAAGGGTGTTCATTTGGTTCTCACTCTTGCTCATTTTACCAATACCATCCAAGCTTAAAATCTTAATTAATTCACCACCATAATTAAAGGCATGAGGCTCTGGCAACACATTGCCATAACGGTGATTAAAACGTTGGGCAAAATTTCTGGCCATTTCTAAATGTTGCTCTTGATCTTTACCAACAGGTACTTTAACTGCACGATGAATTAAAATATCTGCAGCCTGTAACACAGGGTAGGTAAGCAATCCAGCGTTTACATTGTCTGGGTTTAACCTAACTTTTTCTTTAAATGTTACTGTCTTTTCTAACTCTCCCTTATAAGCCAACATATTCAAGTACAAATATAATTCAGCTATTTCTGGCACATCACTTTGCACGTACAAGGCTACTTTATTGGGATCTAAACCACATGCAATATTTTCTGCTATTACACGATGAACAGCCGTTTTTAATTCTCTAGTATCTGGATGTGTGGTTAATGCATGCCAATTAGCAACAAAAAAATAACAATTATAGTCATCTTGCATACGCACATAATTCCGCATGGCACCAAAATAATTACCCAAATGCAAAAAACCCGTAGGGCGAATACCGCTTAAAACAACCTCTTTACTCATAAGCTACGAAGATAAGGATGCATATTTTGAAAGGGAAAAGCATGTTGCAAATTACTAATCTTGAAAGCGTTTATTTGTAGCTATTTGCTATGTTTTGCAACAATTAGACAACAACTTTTAGCAAATGTTTTATTTTATTGGCTTTATGGGTTAAGTCTTGATAATCTTTACTAATGATGGTTACATGACCCATTTTTCTGCCAGGTTTTGTTTGTGTTTTGCCATAAATGTGCACAAATACATTGGTCATTTTTAAAACTTCTTCCAAGCCTTCGTATTTGGCAGTGCCATTAAAGCCTTCTGCGCCAATAATATTTACTATTGCCGATGGTAAAATTGCTTCTGTATTACCTAAAGGATATTGTAACAAAATTCGCCACAACATATCGTATTGGCTGCTGTAATTGGCCTCTATAGTGTGATGACCGCTATTATGTACCCTTGGTGCAATTTCATTAACCAATACATTGCCATCGCAATCAACAAATAATTCTACGGCAAATAAACCAGCACTTTTTAGTTCCTGAACAATTTTAATGGCTATCGCTTCAGCTTTCCACAATATTTTTTCTTGCAATACCACTGGCGAAATTTGGTAATCTAGTAAGTTCAATCTTTTATCAAAAACCATTTCTGCTGGTGGGTAAATAACGGTGTCGCCCTTTTCGTTAATAGCAACAATTAAAGCAATTTCTTTACTAATATCTACCATTTTTTCTAATACTGATGGGGCATCAAATGCTTTGGCTATATCATTTTTATCTTTTAAAATTTCTACACCTTTACCATCGTAGCCACCTTCACCTAATTTATGTACCGCTGGTAAAAAATCAAGGTGATTGTTCACATCGTCAAGCCTATTGGTAATTTTAAAATCACTTGTTGGTATTTGATGCGTTTGGTAAAACTGTTTTTGGATGATTTTATTTTTTATAATACGTAGTGCCAAAGAAGTAGGGTATACACGTACTCCTTTTGTTTCTAGGGCTGCTAAGGCATCAACATTTACATTTTCAATTTCAATGGTTAAGGCATCTAAGTTTTCGCCAAAATTGTAGACATCGTTAAAGTCAGTAATGTTTCCTTCAGTAAAATGGTGGCATAAATGTGCAGCCGGACAATCCGCGTCATTTTCTAAAACAAATGTTGTTACAGGGTAATTTGCTGCTGCCTGTAATAGCATTCTACCTAATTGTCCACCACCCAAAATGCCAACTTTCATATGTATCATTTAATGCGCAAATATAGAAGTTGTAGGTAACCGCATAATTGAAAATTCCTTACCACTTTAATAATATTTTTTTAACATATATTAATAGACATATTACCAACCGAAAATGAGTAACTATATTTAGTGAGCAATTCTATAAAATGGTTTTGAATTTCGTGTGAGGAAAGTAGGGTAGTAAACTGCTCTATGTTTTTGCAGTTATATATTTTATATTGTTGTTGACAATTAACGATAAAATGCTCAGGTTGATACAAAAAGTTTAATGAAAACAGTAAAATTGTAGGTAGATATATTAAGCAAATTACAAAGTCGTCCCATTAATTGGATGGTAGTTTTTTATACGCACATTTTTGCTGTTATTAATCGGCAAAGCCACATCATTAATGGGGTTAAAAAATTTTGTTTGCGAAAACAAAATCAATAATATCGAAGTAGAAAATAAGTATATATCTAAAGCTTAGAGGTTAAAAAGAAAACAGATGAGAGAAGATAAACCTAACATAAGTAAATCTAATTTCAATACCTTTATGTTGCAGCTATAAACTATTATTGCCACATGTAAAAGCCGTTCTTTTATTAAAGAATCAAATGGTAAAGCAATACTCGGATTTGGGAATCTTAAGAGTAAATAAGCTACCAACTTTTTAGACAGGTTTAATAAATAAAATTTAATGACAACATCTTTGCAATTTCTTTCAGGTGGTGGCGAAATGGGCGCTTTAATGCGTGCATATAACTGGGAATCGTCCCCAATTGGTTCGGCAGATAAATGGCCTCAAAACCTGCGTACTACTCTTGGCATTTTGCTTAACTCGAAATTTCCGATGTTCTTATACTGGGGTCCAAACTTGGTTTGCTTTTACAACGATGCCTACCGGTTCAGTCTTGGTAACGATGGAAAACACCCCTTAATATTGGGAATGAAAGGCGAAGAAGCTTGGAATGAAACATGGTACCTTCTAAAGCCTTCAATTGATCAAGTTATCTACAACGGTGAGGCCACTTGGAGTGAAGATCAGTTAATACCCATATATCGTGAAGGAGAGATGAAAGATGCATATTGGACTTTCAGCTTTAGCCCTGTCAAAGACGAAAGTAATCAGACCGCGGGGGTATTTTTAACCCTCATTGAAACTACAGAGAAAGTCAACAATCTGAAAAAGTTAATAGAAGCCAATGATCAGTTGGCCTTTGCAATCGAAGCCACAGAATTAGGTACATTCGATTTAAATCCGCTAACAAATAAATTTATTGGCAATAACCGACTGAAAGATTGGTTTGGTCTGCCGCATTACATGGAGGTTGACCTAACATTGGCAATAAATGTGATGGTTGAAAAAGATAGAAGCCGTGTTGCTGGTGCTATACAAAAAACGTTAGAATACAAATCTGGTGGGTTGTATGATATTGAATACAGCATCCTAAATCCGGTTACAAAACAAGAACGTATTGTTAGAGCAAAAGGAAGAGCTTGGTTTGGTGATGATAAAATAGCTTACCGTTTTAACGGAACACTACAAGATATTACAGAACAGACAATTGCTAGGAGAAAAACTGAAATAAGTGAAGCTAAATTTCGTAACCTCATATTACAAGCACCTGTACTTATTAACACATTAATAGGTGCTTCTTTTATTGTGGATACAATTAATAAAACTGCACTCGAAATTTGGGGAAAACCTTATGAGAAGGTAATTAATAAACCGCTGTTTGAAAGTGCACCAGAATTGGAGGAGAGTATGAAAAAAATACTCAGTGATGTATATAATACAGGTGAAACTTTTATCGCCAAAGAAATACCCGTTCAACTCAAACGCTTAGGAAAACCAGACACCGCTTATTTCGATACGGTGTATCAACCATTACGTGATTTAGATAATAAAATTTACGGTATTATAACCATTGGAACCGAAATAACAGAATCTGTGAATGCCCGCAAACTAATTGAAGCTAGCGAAAAGCGTTTCAGCAATATACTTTCCCAATCTATTATGGCAATTGGGATTTTAAAAGGAACAGATATGGTTATTGAATCAGTTAATGAGCCGTTGCTTAAAATTTGGGGAAAAGGACCCGAGATAGTTGGTAAACCTTTGTTTGAGGTGATATCTGAATTAAAAAGCCAGCAGTTTCCAAAGCAACTAAATGATGTTTATACAACTGGCATAGCTTACACTTTCAACGAAAACAGAGCGATCATATTGAACGATGGGAAACCCGAAGAGCATTTTTTCAGTGTTGTTATTCAGCCCTATACCGAAGTAGATGGTACTATTTCAGGAGTAACAGTTATTGGAACTGAAACAACCGAACAGGTATTGGCAAAAAAACAAATTGAAGAAAGCGAGGCTAGATTTCGCAACCTCATTTGGCAGGCACCAGTGCTTGTTGCTACTTATCGAGGCCCTTCTTTTATTATAGAAACCGTTAATAAGTCAGCCATCCAAGCTTGGGGGAAATCTTATGAGGAACTGGTTAACAAACCTCTTTTTGAGGTATCGCCTGAACTGGAAGAAGGGTTGAAAACAATACTCAACGATATCTACACCACCGGCGAACCCTTTATCAATAACGAAATAGCGGTAGAGATTATATGCCTAGGAAAACCAACAATAGCTTATTTCAATATGCTTTATCAACCTTTGCGTGATTTGGATAATAAAATTTACGCCATCATGCTAATAGGAACCGAAGTAACAGAATCTGTGAACGCCCGAAAACTAATTGAAGCAAGTGAAGAATTTAACCGAACCGTTTTAGAAAGCAGCCCCGATTGTTTAAAAGTTATAGACATAGAAGGCCGCATCCAGTTTATGAACGTCAATGGTCTATATCAATTAGAGATAGATGATTTTTCAACCTTTAAAAATAAAAATTGGGTGTCATTTTGGGGCAGCGAAAACGAAGCATTGGCAAAAGCTTCAATAGATAAAGCATTAACAGGCGCAACTGCACAGTTTATAGCCTTAAGCCTAACAGCTAAAGGTACACCCAAATGGTGGGATGTTGTTGTATCGCCAGTAGTTAAATCAGGTGAACAAGTGCAACAGATTATTTCAGTATCAAGGGATATTACCGAAAAAAAGAAAGCAGAAGAAGCTATAGAAAATTTGGCAGCGTATTTAAAGCTTGCCACCGATTCTGCCAATGTTGGCACTTGGTCATTAAACATACAAACACAAGAATTAGAATGGAGTGCCCTGCATAAAAAAATATGGGGATATAATGAACAAAATAAAAATCTTACCTATGAAGACTGGCATAAAGCGATTGTACCAGAAGATGTCGCATTGGCTTTCCAAAAAATAGAAGAATCAAGGGTTAATAATAGTATTTATGAAGTAGATTACCGAATTAAACGTGCAAATGATGGTGCTGTTGTTTGGATTAAATAAAGAGGGCAGTATCAATACGATGACCTAGGCGTAGCTAACAAGCTTACTGGCATTAGCATTGATATTTCTCAACAAAAGATGTTTTCAGAATCATTAGAACTCAAAGTAAAAGAACGTACGGAAGAATTAGCTTTTAAGTCAACCGAGTTAGAAGAAATGGTTCAAACACTTGCCTTAAAAAATATTGAGCTTGAACACTCAAATTCAGAACTTAAGTCTTTCACGTACATCGCAGGCCACGATTTACAAGAACCTTTACGGAAGATTCAAATATTTGGCAAGTTGATAAATGACTCAGAAAAATTTTCAGAGAAAACCAAAGATTATTTAAACCGCATCATAGCAGCAAGTGAGCATATGCAAAACCTA
Source organism: Chitinophagales bacterium (assembly GCA_038327865.1). GTDB lineage: Bacteria > Bacteroidota > Bacteroidia > Chitinophagales > Chitinophagaceae > Parasediminibacterium. The sequence continues at coordinate 18,921 of JBBQLL010000012.1, forward strand.
ATTGTTTCGCTACTTGATTTTTCAAGTGCCGATGCTGACAAATTAATAATTGTTCCTTGTAACTTAGATACTATTATTGAAGAATCAAAAAATGAACTTAACCTAATTATCCTTGAAAAGAAGGCAATTATAGAGCATGATAACCTGCCAACAATTAATGGGTCTCATATTCAACTTTGCCAACTATTTACAAACCTTATTAGTAATGCGCTTAAATACAGCCGACCAGAAATAATACCACATATTATAATCACTTCTAAACGTGTTGATGGCAAACAAATTGAACACTCATCAGTAAATAAACAAAAGGAATATTATGTAATAAACATTACAGACAATGGTATTGGGTTTAAAAATGAATACGCTACTAAAATCTTCGAACTTTTTCAGCGGCTTCATAGTAAAAGTGTCTATTCTGGTACGGGTATTGGTTTAGCAATTGTTAAAAAAATTGCCATCAATCACAATGGTTTTATGGTAGCAGAAGGCAAGCCGGGTATTGGTTCAACATTTACTTTTTACGTACCAACCTTATAAACAGATAGATTGGATTAGGTATTTGGTTCGCTTTTGAATATCTGCTTGCATGTTTCGGGTTTTATTTGCACCGTGTTTATCCATCATGTATCAATGATAGATTGATAAACCGACGTCAATTAACCCGATAGTGAAACTCATCTAAAAAAATTTGCAAACGATGCCTCTAGCATTTATAATGTGTGCCGCTTAACTACATTTTGATGTTCATTTTATTGGCATGTAGTTCTTTGAAAAAATTTGCCTTTATCACTAAACTTGTTGTTGTATTTCCCAATGGTTCTTTAAAGGTAAACAGCCTTACCAACCATCTGTTTTTATTGCAGCTTCTTTGCTTATTTTATCTTCAAAGAAGGGTTTAAGTTTTTCGGCGAACCACATTACTATATTTTAAAACTAGAACCCCATTTCCAATTAATCAAAAAGTTGTAATAATCTGCTTTAGTTTAGAATCGGTCTCAACATTCTTTTATAGATATGGTATTCATATAAAAATTAAATTAGTCAATCTCAAAATTTTGTGAACTAAATGCCTAATCCTAAATAATATTATATCTTAACTATCTGTCCAATTTTTGGGGAGTAGTATATAACAATATACAACAGTTAACCCCAACGACCGACCCAAAAGCAATATCTTTAAAAAAATATTTTATGACCGCTGATATAAAAGTTTCACAATTTTTCCCATCCTTCCAAAAAGATTTAGTTACCAATATAGTGCAGCATTGTTTAGTAATAGAGGCTACAGCTGGTACCATTATTATGAAAACAGGGCAATACATAAGAAACACAGTATTGGTTGTTAAAGGAAAAATTAAGATATATAGAGAAGATGATGAGGGCAACGAATTTTTTATGTACTACCTTTTACCGGGGCAGGCTTGTGCTATTTCTATGATTTGTGCCACCAAAGCAGAAACAAGCCAAATAATGGCAAAAGTGGAAGAAGATGCTGAACTAATAATGATACCCTTACAATTGATGGATAAATGGATGACAGAGTTTAAGAGTTGGTACGAATTTGTAATAGACACATACAGAAGCAGATTTGAAGAAGTACTGGTTGTAATAGACCAAATAGCTTTTAGAGGTATGGATGAAAGACTTGAATTTTATTTACAACGCAATGCCAAAGCCAACACTACAAAACATATTCAAATCTCACACCAAGAAATAGCAAACGATTTAAGCACTTCAAGAGAAGTAATATCAAGGCTACTTAAAAAAATGGAGCAAAGAGGATTAGTAAAACTTCATCGCAACAATATTGAGCTTTTAAAATAGTATGTGATAAAAGTTACTGAATACTAAATATCTTAAACGCAGATTTGCTTTCTAAAATAAATGAGCGTGGCGGTAATAGGATATTTATTAGCAGTTGTAATAGGCATTTCATTAGGGTTAATTGGTGGTGGTGGTTCAATACTTACTGTACCTATTTTAGTGTATTTATTTGCTATAAAACCACAGCTTGCTACGAGTTATTCATTATTTATTGTAGGTATTTCCTCACTCATCGGGTCTTACAAACATTACAAACTGGGCAACTTAAACTTACGTTCGGCAGTAGTTTTTGGTGTTCCTTCTATTGCATCATTATTACTTGTAAGAAAATTTGTTTTGCTTAATATCCCAAACCATCTTTTTACTTTTCAAAATTTTGAGTTGACTAAAAATACCTTAATAATGATTGTTTTTGCTGCATTAATGATAGCAGCATCTACATCAATGATAAAAGAACAAACCCCCAAAAAAGTATTATCAAATCCAACGCAAAGCAAATTAATATTACTCGGTTTTTTAGTTGGAATAGTAACAGGTTTTTTGGGGGCAGGTGGCGGCTTTTTAATTATTCCTGCATTGATATTTTTTGCAGGGTTAAAGATGAAAGAAGCCGTTGGCACATCATTATTAATTATTGGCGTAAATGCGTTAATTGGATTTACAGGCGATTTAGTAAATGATGTTCAAATCAATTTTCAACTACTTGTTTCTTTAGCCACCTTAGCTACTGTAGGCATATTTATTGGCACTTATTTATCTAAAAAAATTAATGGCAATAAATTAAAACCGGCCTTTGGTTGGTTTGTGTTGGTAATGGGCATTTACATTATAGCAAAAGAAATATTTCTAAAATAACCTGTTCTGTGTAACTAATATCACCAAAAAGAAGCAACTAAACTTATTCCTTTGCATTATAAAATCACAACTAAAAAATTAGTAAAATGACAATTGAACAAATTTATACAGGCTGCTTAGCACAAGGTGCTTACTACATTACATCAAATGGCGAAGCTGCAATCATTGATCCCATTAGAGACATAAAACCTTATTTAGAAAGAGCCGAAAAGGATGGTGTAACAATTAAATACATTTTTGAAACACACTTTCATGCCGACTTTGTAAGTGGGCATATTGATTTAGCAAAAGCTACTGGTGCAACCATTATTTATGGCCCAAATGCTAACCCAAGTTTTGCAGCACATATTGCTACTGATGGCGAAATTTTCAAGTTAGGTAACGTACATTTCAAAGCCATTCACACACCAGGGCATACCATGGAAAGTACTTGTTATTTGTTGGTTGATGAAGATGGAAAAGACAATGCTCTATTTACTGGCGATACCTTATTTATTGGAGATGTGGGCAGACCAGACCTCGCACAAAAAGCAGCTCACCTTACACAAGAGCAATTAGCTGCAATACTATACCATTCGTTGAGAACCAAAGTAATGACATTAGCAGATAATGTAATTGTTTACCCTGCACATGGTGCAGGTAGTGCTTGTGGCAAGAATATGAGTAAAGAAACAGTATCAACTATAGGTAATCAGAAGCTGCATAATTATGCTTTGCGAGCAAATATGACAGAAGAAGAATTTGTAAAAGAAGTAACAGATGGCTTACTACCACCACCGGTTTATTTTCCTTTAAACGTAGCGATGAATAAAAACGGATATGAAAGTATTGATGTGGTAATGAACAGAGGTTTACAAGAAATGACTGCTACCGAATTTGAAACAGCAGCCAATGAAACGGATGCATTACTGTTAGATACAAGAGATGCACAAACGTTTTCCGAAGGGTTTATACCAAACAGCATAAATATTGGGCTTGATGGGCAATTTGCACCTTGGGTGGGTGCTTTAATACCTGATATTAAACAACCCATTTTATTAATTGTAGAAGTAGGAAAAGAAGAAGAAACGGTAACCCGTTTAGCAAGGGTTGGCTATGATAATGTAATAGGCTATTTAAAAGGTGGCTTTATTACTTGGAAAAATGCAAACAAGGAAATTGATACCGTAAATAGACTATCTGCTGAAGTATTGGAAACCGAATTAAATGCAGGGAAACCAATTTTAATTGATGTACGCAAAACAACAGAATACAATGCTGAACACGTTGAAGGAGCAATCAATATTCCTTTAGACGACATGAATAATAACTTGGCACAGTTTCCAAAAAAGCAGCCGTTTATTATTCACTGTGCGGGTGGTTATAGAAGTATGATGGCAGCGTCTATTTTAAAAGCAAGAGGTTGGGATAATTTTGTAGATGTTGTAGGTGGTTTTGCAGCAATAAGCAAAACTAATGTTGTAAAAACAGCTTTTGTATGTCCTTCAACTTTTAAAAATTAGCCGCTTGTCATTCTTAAAAAATATATTGGATTTGGGCAGAAAAGGCCTATTTATTAACTATAAAAAACAATTAACATAAAACGTAAACTTATGAAAAATATCATCTTTTCTAATTGGAATTTTATGCGAATATTTCGCTTGGTTTTAGGAATAATTATCTTGGTACAAGCAATTGAACACAGAGATTTATTAATTGGAATTTTAGCTTTATCATTTACAGCAATGCCCATTTTTAATATTGGATGCTGCGGAATAAACGGCTGTGCCGTACCTTATAAAAAATCAAATAACTTAAAAGATATAGACTATGAAGAAGTGGTTTAGTCAATATAAATTATACTTTATTGGAGGTATAGTAGGTGCAATTGCAGGATATGCTTATTACCATTTTGTGGGCTGTTCTAATGGAACTTGTGCTATTCAATCAAATCCATTTTTTAGTACATTGTATGGTGCAGCTTTGGGTAGTTTATTATTCAGTATGTTAAAACTTAAAATAAAAAAATATGACTTTTAAAGAAATAATTCAATCAGAAAAACCAGTATTGGTAGATTTTTATGCCACTTGGTGTGGACCATGTAAAACGATGTCCCCTATTTTAAAAGAAGTGAAAGACGTAATTGGTGCTAGCGTAACTATAGTAAAATTTGATGTAGAAAAAAATCAAGAAGTGGCACAAGCCTATCATGTAAAAGGTGTTCCTACTTTAATACTTTTTAAAAAAGGCGAACAAGTTTGGAGAGATTCAGGAGTAATAAGCAAACAGAAATTAATAGAAATTATTAAGAAACATGTGTAAATAATTATGATTTAACTAATTAAAAAATAAAGAGAATATGGAAGATATAACTTGTTGTGTAGTTGCTTGTGAAAAACCAATAGATGAAAATTATTGGAATAATCAATATCAAAACAATACTACTGGTTGGGATTTAGGCGAAATATCTACACCAATAAAAGCCTACATTAATACATTAACCAACAAATCAATACGTATTTTAATTCCTGGTTGTGGTAATACGTATGAGGCTGAATACCTTTTGCAACAAGGGTTTACCAATATTACAGTAATAGATATTGCACCAACTTTGGTAGAGGTTTTACAACAAAAGTTTATTGGCAATAAAAACATCAATGTGGTGCTTGGCGATTTTTTTAATCACACAGGCAAGTACGATGTAATTATTGAACAAACCTTTTTTTGTGCAATACCGCCAATGTTTCGCCAAAAGTATGCATATAAAATGCACCAACTTTTAGCTGAAGATGGTTTACTGGTGGGTTTATTATTTAATAGAACTTTTGAAAAAAGTCCCCCTTTTGGGGGTAGTGAAGAATTGTATTTTAAATTATTTAAAAATGCTTTTCATTTAAATAAAATGGATAATTGTACCAATTCTATAACGCCAAGAGCCAATACAGAATTATGGGTAGAATTAGAAAGAAACAATGCCATAATAGTTTCTCTATATGATTTTGAAGGAATGCATTGTTCAAGTTGCCAGACAATAATAACTGAAAAATTGGCTTTGTTACCTAATATTTTAAATGTGAGTATTAGCAGCAACTATGCGGAAATATTGATAGTTAGTACTAAAGTAATACAATTAAAAGATTTACAAAATACAATTGCTTTTGATGCAAAATATAGCATCAAGCTAAAAAACTAAAGTTACAATGATTGAATTAATAAAAGCGCCTTGGGCTTGGTATGTGAGCGGTGCAGCTATCGCTGCAATAATGTTTTTGTTGCTGTTTTTTGGAGGTGCATTTGGCTTCTCATCTAACCTGCGAACAATATGTGCTGCTTGTGGTGCAGGAAAAAACACAGATTTTTTTAAGTTTGATTGGAAGGCACAAGTATGGAATTTGGTATTTCTTGTAGGTGCAATTCTTGGTGGATTTATTGCGCATCAATATTTATCAACCAATAAACCAGTACTATTATCCAATGCAACCACTAGCGATTTATCTAAATTGGGTTTTGCTGCACCAACCAATTTACAGCCTAATGAATTATTTAGTTGGGATGCACTATTTACGGTAAAAGGGTTTTCTATTTTAGCAGTTGGCGGTTTGTTAATTGGCTTTGGTACAAGGTATGCTGGAGGCTGCACAAGTGGCCATGCCATCAGTGGATTAAGCAACTTGCAGTGGCCATCTTTAATTGCAGTGGTTGGCTTTTTTATAGGTGGGTTGACAATGACATTCCTAATTTTTCCATTAATATTTTAAGAAAATGAAGCTGATAAAATTTTTAATTGCAGGTATTTTGTTTGGTATAATAATGACTAAATCAGAAGCCATAAGCTGGTATCGCATTCAAGAGATGTTTCGGTTTCAAGCTTTTCACATGTATGGCATCATAGGTACAGCAGTAGTGCTGGGTGTAATAGGTATAGCTATCATAAAAAAGTTACAGCTAAAAGATATGTATGGTAGGGCAATACAATTTCATCCCAAAGAAAAATCAGTTATTCGCTATTTAATTGGGGGTACTATTTTTGGTTTAGGCTGGGCTTTAACAGGTGCTTGCCCTGGCCCTATTGTTGTAAACATTGGTTATGGTTTTATATCAATGACAGTCGTATTTGTATTTGCTCTTTTAGGTACGTACTTGTATGGTAAAGTGAAAAATAGATTGCCGCATTAAGATAAAATCAAGTGCGATAGTAACGTATAAATCCACATTGTAAAGGAATCAGCTTCTTTTGTTAGCATACTAGTATTGATTACAGTGCCATACGACCAAAATTTATGTAGCACTTATTTACCAGCTCATTGTGTATAAAATAAAAATCTATCAATTCATTAATATTCTAAGTAAATTGTTTTACGTAATGATACAATCATATAAGAAGTATACGTACTAAACTGATTATTTGTTGCTGTAATAACATTTAAATGTCTTTTTATTGTGTCATTTTATTAACATATATTATCAAAAGACTTTTTTAAGTGGCTTCTGATAGCCAAAAAGAAAATTATATTTAGATTGATTCGTGCGTCACATTAACGAGATTTGCCATCAATATTGGTAAAATTCACTTTAGCAATACCATTAGAAAAATAGTTTATTAATGGTCGTAGCTAATTACCCTAGTAATTTTCCAGTCGCCCTCTTTTTTCTGCCAAAGCATCATGAATTTAAAAGTTCCACAATCATCTTTACCATTTTCTTTATGGCAAAAACGATGCTCGCCTGTTTCTACAGCACCATAATCTTTTATAGGAAATACCGACAAACTGCCTTTTACAAGGGTTCTATTTATTTTACTATCTCTTTGTAGTATATTCTCAAAGTTTTTAAATACCTGATCGTAATAAAGTAAGCCACCATTGTCTTGATACCATTCTAAATCTTTAGAAAACAGCGATTTCATGGTAGTTATATCTTGGTTATTGTAAGCGGCAAATAATAGGCTGTCTAACTGTGCAATTTGGTTAAATAAAACTTGTGAAACAGGAGGTTTGCCAATTGTTGGTGGTTGAGCATTGCTTGCGGTAAAACCAAGCACTAATATAATAAACAATAGCGTTGTTATTTTTTTCATGTGTGTGTATTATTGTAATTAAAAAAATTTAAAAAAGCAGCCAACGTTAGTACAAGTTGACTGCTTAAATATTTGGATTTTAAAACGTTGCTATGTTGCTTTGCAGTAGTAAGCAGTAATAGAATGCTGTCTTAGGCAATAATCTATTTAAAGCTGCGTTTTGTGTTTTACTTTTCTACTAATTACCGCCAGTTTTTACACGGTCTGCTTCATCTACACTGCTTCTTTTACGTTGTGTATTGCCAACTTTACCTTTGCTAAAACGGTAAGTAAAATTGATGTTTACAACCCTAATATCTTCTTTACTTTTAAAGCTAATATCAATATCATCGTATTTAGCATAGCCACTTGGTTTTTGTAGCCAAAATATATCACGCACATTTAACCGAATGCTGCCTTTATCTTTTAATACCGATTTAGAAACACCTGTACTTATTTGCCCCAAAGGATTGATAAACAAGACACCTTCTAAGCCTTTAGTACGGTAAAATCCACTTACTTCGGCATTCCAACCCTTTCCTAATTTAAATGAACTACTGCCGTTGAACATAAATGTTGGAGAACTTATATCAATATAGCCGTTGTTTACTAACCCTCTAAAACGATTGCTGTATAAGTTGGCATATACATTTAAACTCATCCATTTTGTAATAGGTATTTGGCCAGATACCGCGATACCAAACTGATCTAAAGTGGCAATATTGGCTTGTTTTACATAAGTTTCGTTAGTGGCTGAACGTTGCTCAATAACCTGTTGAATAATATTATTGACCTTGGTATAATTTAAAGTGGTGCTTAATAAGCCGCCCATAAACAAGTGGCTCAATTCAATATTATCACTAAACTGTGGTTTTAAACCTGGGTTACCTTGCTCAAATGTGTACTTATCTAAAAAATGTACAAATGGGTTTAATGATTCATAATCTGGACGGTTAATTCTTCTACCATAATTCAAAGAAAATTGGTTTTTATCGTTTAATGTATAGCTAAGGTAAGCCGTTGGAAATAACTGTGTGTAAGTGGTATCAAACGTTGATGCTGGCCGTAAAACATTACCCAATTGATTGCCTTTTGAGTGTGTATTTTCTAACCGTAAACCCAATTGTACCGACCATTTTTTGTTAAGTTGTTTGCTATAATTTACATAGGCCGCATTAATATTTTCGTTGTAAATAAAATGGTTGCTACGGTTATAATCTGGCTTTAAATGGTTGTTAATGGTGCTATCGTATTGTGCATTGTTATCAGTTTCTACATAGCTTAATTTAAAACCAGCTTCCAATTTTGCACCTTTTTTAAGGGGTAATGTATAATCTGCTTTGCCGCTATAAATAGAAATAAGCGTTGGTAATTTACTGTTCAATGTATCGCCTGGTAAAATAGGGTTACCGGTACCGTTGTAATAGCTATTAGTTAATCTACCAGTGTTTTGTCCATTGTAATGTACATAATCCAAATCCATTGTCAACTCCATGCCTGTACTATCAAATTGATGGCGGAAATTAAAATTGGTGCTACTATTTTTAAATCGTTCAGATTCTGGTGTTGCTGCAATTGTAATACTTTGCAATGCGTTTGCACCATCTTTTATCCTCGTATTGCTTTCGCCTAAATTATTAGCTGCATTATCAAAACCAGTAACCACGAAACCGTAGGTTGTATTTTTTGAGGCAAAAAAATCTGCTCCAAATTTGGCACTATGATTATTATTTTCTTTAACTGAATTTGAATTTTGGCTAAAAATTGACACTACTTGCTTACTAGAGTTGATAAATTTCCTTTCAAGGGCTAACTCTTGAAAACCTTCCCTGTGATTATAACTGTAATTGCCAAACAAGTTTAATTTACCATTACGGTAATTCATATTAATACTTTGATTGGCTTTTGGATATATGCCTTGGCCATAACCTACTGTAACAGAACCATTTAAACCAACAGTTCTTATTTTTTTTGTTTTAATATTTATTACACCAGCATTCCCAGAAGCATCGTATTTAGCTGGTGGATTTGTCATAATTTCAATTTGATCCAGTTGGTTAGCAGTCATACTGCGTAACATATTGGCCAAATCGGATGCACTTAAGTAAGATGGTTTGCCATCAACCAAAACAACCACACCGCTTTTCCCTTTTAAGCTAATGTTGCCATCTTTATCAACCGAAATACCTGGCGCTTTTTCTAGCACTTCTAAAGCAGTGGCACCAACATTTGTAACAGATGCATCCACATTTACAATCAGTCTATCTAACTTTTGCTCTATTAAAAGTTTTTTGCTTGTAACTGTTACTTCGCCTAATTGTTTGTCAATTGCTTTTAGGTTAATTGCTTTTACAGTATACTTGTTTTTGGTAGCAGTCAATTCAAATGTTTCGCTATAATACGTAGCATAGCCAACGCCTTGAACGGATACTAAATATTTCCCATTTATTAGTTTTTCTACTTCAAATGCACCGCTTTTATCACTGATAACAATTTTTACAAGTGAACTGTCTTTTGCCCGTAATAAGCTAACAGTTGCTGCATCAATTACTTTTTGTGAGGCATTCACTGTGCCGTTTACGTTACCCAAATTTTGTACTTGTGCATGGCTAGAGAAACTGAATAATCCCATGGCAGTTAGTAGCGTGAAGATTTTTTTCATAATTTTATTTTTATTTAGTTCTTGTTAATGATTATTACAGCACGAAACTATATACCTTGCATTGCATAGTACAATTCAAAAACATGAACGGTAATATATTTGTACGAAAGGTAAATTATGACGATTGTTTAATAATAATTGATAAATAAGTATAAAAATGAAACGAAATTTTGAATAATAAGTTACAGTTTTTGTAATAAAAAAAGTCACCTAATTAATTAGGTGACTTTTAAAGTAAATTTATTAAGAATATGTAAAGGTTTCTATTTGCTATAATCGTACACTAAATAACCCCATGCATTTAAATTAAATGTATGTGAGGCTTCGAGATTTTCTTTTTTTGCCGTAAAAATATTCGTTGCTTCTCCTGAAATAAGGGAATTGTTGATAGTTACTGTTTGCGGTGCTTTACTTAAATTAGTTACCACCAATACTTTTTTACCATTTTTTTCTCTTACAAAAGCATAAATAGCATCATCTGCCGATGTAGTAAGCTTTGTGAAGCTAGCATTAGCAGCTAAGGCAGCATTGGTGCTACGTAAATTAAGTAATTTCTTGTAAAAACTAGCTCGTTGGTACTTACCAAACTTAATGGGATCTTTATAAAAAAAGCTAATACTATCTAAAACTGGCTCTTCTTGGCCACTATAAATTAGCGGTACACTATTTTTAAGCGTTTGGGTTAACACTGCAAAAGGTGCATGACTTTCGCCAGGCATGGTAGCATAGTCGGCCTTATTCCAGCTATTTTCATCGTGGTTGCTTGTAAAAAATAAGCGTAATGCATTTTTTGCAAAACCAGTATCGGTTTTATGGATGGTACTATCTAATGCACTGGCTTTTCTATCGCCTTTGGCTATTAATTTCATCATATTAAAATCATTCCAAGTATAGGTTTCATCAAAACCAGCAACGTGTAACCAAGGTTTATCACCTTCTGCCAGCATAAATATATTCTTCTGTTTTTTAAGTGTATCAATGCATCTTGTCCAAAATGCTTGTGGTACTTCTGGTGCTACATCGCATCTAAAGCCATCAATATTTGTTTCGGTAATCCAATATTTCATAGCTGCAATCATACTATCGCGTAAAGCAGGGTTTTTAAAATTAAGTTTACGTGTATCTGTCCAATCAAATGGCGATATTGGTTGGTGTGTGATACTATCTAATACATAAAAATCAGGATGCGATGTTAGCCAAACGTTATCGGCACTAGTATGGTTAGCTACCCAATCAATTATTACCTTAAAACCTTTGTTGTGGGCCGTTTCTACCAATGCTTTCCAATCGGCTAAAGTGCCATATTCTGGATTAATGGCTGTATAATTTCCAACGGCATAATAGCTACCTAAAGCGCCTTTACGATCTTTAATACCAATGGGATTTATTGGCATAAACCATAATGTTTGTACACCCATTTCCTTTAGTCTGTCTAAACTTTTTTCAAAGGCTTTAAAAGTACCTTCTTGGGTGTATTGCCGAATATTTACTTCGTAAATATTACTTTGCATTATCCATGCAGGATGACCATCAATGGTAGCTGTATCTGCTGCTACTGTAGTTGTAATTTTTGATTTGCAAGCTGCAAAAAGTACGCATACTACAATAGCCAAACTTATTTTTTTTATTGACATAACAATCAGTTTAAGTTATAAAAATAATAGGTTTATTGTCTAAAAAGAACACATTTTAAAAATCTCAATTATTTAAACTAAAATTTGCCTTTTAGCCAAATACTAATGTAAAAGAATAGAAAGGTTTACCGATTGGTTGTATTATTTCACCCATAAAACAAAATACACCATTTTTAACACAGTTATGTTTGCTAGAATTAAAAAAATAACATACCTCTTATTTTGAAAAAACACAAGAAGTTACTTACTATCATCATACATATTGCAGTTTGGGGCTCGTTTTTTCTATTACCTTATATTTTTAGACCACAGGGTAAGGGCGATATACCTACAAGTGTAAGTAACCGTTTTATAGCAGTATTTACAACAAATGTTATTTGCCTAATAGCTTTTTATTATTTAAATACGTTGGTTTTATTACCCAAACTACTCTTTAAGCGAAGGTGGATTTTGTATATACTTAGCATTGTTACCTGTACTCTATTTTTTACATACGTGCCTAGAGAAATAGCAAATGTATTTGTAGCACCAGAAGATTTTGCTTATAAAATTGAAAAGATAAAAGAACAACAAAAACTTATTGATGATACCTTAAAGACTATTAAAGACACAGCAAACTTTGTAAAAAATAGGTATCATAGTGGTAGTATTAGAGGTGCATCGCGTTTTATATTTTTCCCTGGGTCAAATGCCATTTTCTTTTTAGTGTTTTTAATTAGTATTTGTATTTCTGTAACACAACAATGGTTAAAAGTCGAGCAAACAAAAAAAGAAATAGAAACAGAGAAATTAAACACAGAATTATCGTTTTTAAAATCGCAGATAAACCCCCACTTCTTTTTTAATACATTAAATAATATCTATTCATTAGCGGTGGTTGGTAGCGATAAAACTGCCCCAGCAATTATGAAGTTATCTGCCATAATGCGGTATATTTTAACAGACACCCAAAACGATACTGTACCGCTAGAAAATGAGGTAAACTTTATAAACAATTTTATTGATTTACAACGTGTAAGGCTTACAGATAAAGTAACGGTTTCTTTTGTTACAGAAGGTAATATCAGTAATCATCAAGTAGCACCATTGTTGTTTATTCCATTTGTAGAAAATGCGTTTAAATATGGCGTAAGCACAAAAGAACGCTCATTAATTAGTATTACAATAACTGCAACTACCAATATAGTACAGCTAAAAACAAGTAATACTATTGTCAGGGCTGATAATGGTATTTTAGATACTACAGGTATTGGTATTAATAATGTAAAAAGAAGATTAGATTTGTTATACGCAGATAAGTATACTTTGCACATTACCAACAATGAAACGACCTTTTTTGTAACATTAGATATTACCACAAAATGATACAATGCATAGCAATAGATGATGAGCCATTGGCACTACAATTAATAACCCAATATTGCGAACGCGTATCTTTTTTGCAGTTAAAAAAAGTGTTTACTAATCCTGATGAAGCCGCCATTTATTTGAATCAAAACAATATAGATCTTATTTTTTTAGATATACAAATGCCAGATATAAGTGGCTTACAGTTTTATAAAAATTTGGCTGAGTCTAATAAACCTCTAGTGGTTTTTACTACAGCATTTAAAGATTATGCTGTAGATGGTTTTAATGTTGAGGCAGTTGATTATTTACTAAAGCCATTTGAATTTGATAGATTTTTAAAAGCAGTTTATAAGGTTAAAGAATATATGGAATTTTTATCTTCTCAGAATCTGCAAATGAGTTCTATTTTCATAAAAGCTAATTATGAAATGATGAAAATAAACTTAAAAGATATTGACCTAATTGAAGCTCTAGACGATTATATCAAAATCTACATTAAACCAACACCAATACTTACGTTGATGACTTTAAAGAGTATTCAAGAAAAGCTACCCAGTAAAGAATTTATTCGGATTCACCGCTCGTACATTATACCCTTGGCAAAAGTTGAAAAGTTTAGTAAAAGCAAAGTGTTTGTTACTGGAAAAGAATTGCCAATTGGTACTAGTTATGGCGATGTCTATGATATATTGTTACAAAGAGTAAAGGCAGAATAATAGAAATTTACTTTTGTTTCTTACAGCCAGTATATCCTTTTTATTTAAAAATACTTCACCATCCTTTTAGTTTAAATTAAATATTAAACACCACCTTTCTTCCTAGAATAAAATCACTTCTTTTTTAACTTATTTCCAAGCAATAAGTATTTTAAAAAATACTCATTTAACGTTAGTCAACGTCACGTTCAATACCTGCAAAACGACCACTCAGGCCTCAATTTTTTTCTGTTCCATTAAATGTATTTTCACAAATTTAAAAAGCTACTTTTACTTTTAAATAGTTCGATATGCAATTTTTACAACAACTTACTATACAATCTCAAAACAAAGGCACTGCAACAGGCAATCAATGGTTAGAAAGTACAGGTGATATTATCAACAGTTTTTCGCCAGTTGATGGCTTAGTAATTGGTAGTGTTGTTGCAACCGACGCAGAAGCCTATGACATGGCTATTAAAAAAGCCCAAGCTGCTTTTTTGGAATGGCGCAAATGGCCAGCCCCAAAACGGGGAGACATTGTAAGGCAAATTGGGGAGGCTTTGCGTGTAAATAAAGAACCATTGGGCAAATTAGTAAGCTACGAAATGGGCAAAAGTTTGCAAGAGGGCTATGGTGAAGTACAAGAAATGATTGATATCTGCGACTTTGCAGTGGGGCTTTCTCGCCAATTGTATGGGTTAACCATGCATAGCGAACGGCCCAACCACCGCATGTACGAGCAATGGCATCCATTAGGTATTGTGGGGATTATTTCTGCTTTTAATTTTCCTGTGGCAGTATTTAGCTGGAACGCGGCATTAGCATGGGTTTGTGGCAACGTTTGTGTTTGGAAACCAAGCGAAAAAACACCACTTTGTGGTGTTGCTGTGCAACAAATTGTTAGTGATATTTTTATGAAAAATAATGTGCCAGAAGGTGTGAGTTGCTTGGTACAAGGCGGTAAAAATGTTGGCGAATGGATGAGTAAAGACACACGACTACCTCTTATTTCAGCAACTGGTTCTACACGAATGGGTAAGGCTTTAAACACTTTGGTTGCTGCTAGATTGGGAAGAACAATTTTAGAATTAGGTGGTAATAATGCCATTATTATTTCTAAAGATGCAGATATAAACATGTCGCTTGTAGGGGCATTATTTGGGGCTGTTGGCACTGCCGGACAACGTTGCACTACAACAAGACGATTAATCATTCATGAAAGTATTTATGATACATTCAAAGAAAAATTGGTAAATGCCTATCAACAAATTATCATTGGCAATCCACTAGATGCGGCTAACCATATGGGACCATTAATTGATGCAGATGCAGTAGCAACTTATCTTTCTTCAATTGAAGCCTGTAAAAAACAAGGTGGTAATTTTGTTGTAGAAGGAGGTGTTTTAAGTGGAAGTAATTACGAAAGTGGTTGTTATGTTAAGCCTTGTATTGCGGAAGTAACTAACAATATAGCAATAGTGCAACACGAAACCTTTGCACCTATTTTATACTTAATAAAATATGTTGATTTAGACGAAGCCATAGCCATGCAAAATGAAGTGCCACAAGGTTTGTCATCAAGCATTATGACCCTTAATATGCGTGAGGCAGAACAATTTTTATCCAATACAGGTAGCGATTGTGGTATAGCAAATGTAAATATTGGTACTAGCGGAGCCGAAATTGGTGGTGCTTTTGGTGGTGAAAAAGAAACTGGCGGAGGCAGAGAAAGTGGCAGCGATGCATGGAAAGCTTATATGCGTAGGCAAACAAATACCATTAACTATGGCAGTAATTTGCCATTAGCACAAGGCATTAGTTTTAATATATAAGGTGTTTTTAATTTTCAAACATATCTAAATAGTTTAATACATTCTATCACAAAAATTACTTACTGTAAATCGCTTGTCTAATATTGGTTTTATTTATCACCAAGGGTAGAAATCATATTTTTTAGTAGTAATTACTAAATAATCATCGTACTAAAGTAATTAAAAATGACAAAAAAATGTTTTTGTACAAAACAAGGTGATTACAATAGGTTTTTAATTAGTATCGCAAACAGTTGGGTTATTTTTTGAATTGATAATAGAATATCATGCACAAAGCCTTTACTTTCACACAATGTTTTATAAAATACTTACCGTTATTGGGCTTGCCACATTTGAAGTATATGCAGCAATACCAACCGGTTTCATGTTACATTTATCGCCTTGGATTATATTTTTAGCGAGCATGGTTGGCGGCATTATTGGCGTATTTGTAGCGGCATTTTTAGGCGAAAAAATTGAAAAAATTATTAGTAAATATCGTAAGCCAAAAACTGTTAACCCAAATAAAAAACCAAGTTTAGCCCATAATTTAATGGAAAAGTACGGCCTAATTGGCTTAGGTTTTTTAGGAACCATGACTGTAGGTGCGCCAGTAAGTATTGCGGTAGGTGTTGGGTTTAATGTACAAATGCATAAGTTAGCAGCTTGGTGTTGTGTTGGTGTTATTGCACGTTGTGCTTTGTTCACAGCTATTGGTTATTATGGTATAAAATTATTTTAAACAACCCCTTATAAAATCCACAACATGTATAAATATTTTCTTGTTTTTTTAGTGATAATTGTAACTTCTTTTTCAGCATCATCTCAAATAAAAATTACCCCAGATGAAGCGGTCAAACATATTGGGGACAGTGTAATAGTGTGTGGGAAAATTTATGGTGGGAAATACTTTGATAAGTCTGACAATAAAATAACTTTACTTAACATGGGGGCAGCGTATCCTCAATCGCCTTTAACGATAGTAATTGAAGAAATGGGGCGTAAAAATTTTACTATAAAACCAGAAGAATTTTATGCAGACAAAGATGTTTGTGTTGTAGGTGTTGTAAAAGAATATAAAGGCAAACCACAAATAATTATTACTAAAGAAGCAGAGATTACTATACAAAAGTAAATCATAGCCGTACTATTTTAAAAATAACAATTGGTGTTTTAAAAAGCTGATTATTATCTGTTTGTCCGTAAATTTTTTGTGCAACATCCATGCCTTTTACAACGGTACCAAATGCTGCAAAGCCTTGTTTGTCAGGAGCATTTTCGCCATTAAAATCAAGGCCAGGCTCGTTAACAATACAAATAAAAAACTCTGTTGTTGCTGTGCCAGGCTCATTTCGAGCCATAGAAATTGTGCCACTTTTATGAAGCAATCCTGTTTGTTGTGTAGTTTCGTGTGGTATACCTGGTAAACTTCTTGCTTTTTTATTATTACTTATCCATAAGCCCCCCTGTATCAACTCTGTTTTGGGTGCATCAGACGGTTGGTTGGTAATATTTAATACTCTATAAAAATTACTTCTTTCATAAAACCCCGAATCGATATAAGATAAAAATGCAGTTACAGTTTTAGGAGCTTTTTTATCAAATAACTCTAACTCAATATTGCCAAATTGGGTTTGTATTTCAATATGTGGATTCGCAAAGTTTTTTTTGCTTTTACACGATAAACCAAAAATAATAATAACAATTACTAAGGCAGTCTGTTTCACTATTATCAACATAACTTTTTACAAAATAACAGTTTAAATATTAGCTTACAAAAGGCGATAAAACATTTCACCTAATTTGTTACTTGTATATATTTACATGCAAGTAACCTTACAAACCCACGCAATGCAAGACACCTACCTACACCACCATCACCAAGAAAAACACCTTACTAGTTCTGATTTATTAAAAGATATTGTAATTGGGATGAGTGATGGTTTAACTGTGCCTTTTGCATTGGCAGCCGGGTTAAGTGGTGCTGTTAGCAATACCAATTTAATAGTAATTGCAGGTATTGCTGAAATTGCTGCAGGATCTATTGCCATGGGCTTAGGCGGCTATTTAGCAGGTAAAACTGAGCAAGATCATTATAACAGTGAACGTAAAAATGAATATGAAGAAGTAGAAACCAAAACCGATATTGAGAAAGAAGAGGTGCGACAATTTTTTAAAGATTGGGGCTTTAGTAAAAATTTACAAGACCAAGCTGTTGCAGAAATTTGTAAGGATAAAGACCGTTGGGTAGATTTTATGATGAAGCATGAACTAGGGCTTGATAAACCCGATCCAAAACGTGCCACCAGAAGTGCCTTTAACATAGGTATGTCATATATTGTTGGTGGTTTAATTCCTTTGAGCCCCTATTTTTTTATAGCTAATACATTTGATGCCTTAAAATTATCGGTGGTTGTTACGTTGATATGCTTGTTTGTATTTGGCTATTTTAAAAGTAAACTTACTGGTGTAAACCCGCTAATTGGTGGTTTAAAAGTAATGATGATTGGTGCTGCTGCTGCTGCTGCGTTTGCTATTGCCAAAGCGATAGATGGGAAATAAAATAAGAATAATTGAATAAATAAAAAATCCTATAAGGTTTCGCAAAACCTTATAGGATTGAAGAAAATTTAGATATTATTTAGGCATTAATTATCTGCACAAATTCATCTACTATTAACGAAGCGCCACCCACTAAACCACCATCTACATCAGGCTGAGAAAATAACTCAACAGCATTATTGGCTTTTACACTGCCTCCGTATAAAATAGAAATTTCATTGGCTACATCCGCACCATACTTAGTTGCCAATTGTAAGCGAATAAATGCATGCATTTCTTGTGCTTGTGCACTACTAGCGGTTTTGCCAGTACCAATAGCCCAAATAGGTTCATAAGCTATAACAATTTTTTGTATCTCTTCGGCTGATAAATGATATAAACTTTCTTCCAATTGTGCTGCTACATAGGGGTTCTGCGTGTCTGCCTCACGAATTTGCAAAGGCTCACCACAACAGAAAATAGGGGTGATATTGTATACTAAAGCAATGTTGACTTTTTCTGCTAAAAACGTATTAGACTCATTAAAATACTCACGCCTTTCGGAGTGGCCAATTACTACGTAATTAATACCAATTGACTGCAACATTTCCACAGAAATTTCGCCTGTAAATGCACCATTTTTTTTACTGTAAATGTTTTGTGCAGCTACTTGCAAATAAGGGTTAGCAGCTAATTTTTTTTTGGCTAACATTAAGTAAGGGGCAGGTACTGCAAATACGGCTAACCGGTTTTCGGTTACGTTTAAAGTAGCATTTGCAAATGCATCTAATAAGGTATTGGCTTGTTCTAATGTGCCATTCATTTTCCAGTTGGCGGCTGCAATTTGTTTACGCATAATTTATGTAATTTGTAGTTAAGTATTTGTAATTTTAATCATATAGGCATATTAAGCACATGATTTTCTGACATTACTTTTCTATTTGGTTAATGTTTAGTGTGGTCAAAGATATGTTTCAGTATAGCAACTTCCGCATCAGTTAACGATTGTTGTTTCATTTGTTTCCAATTATTAATGTCAGTAAATGCTTTTTCTAAATTGTATTCTGCCAGGGTACCCCAAGTATAATTGGGTATTTTTTTAGGTAATAAACCATTGCCAAAAACGTTGCAACACACACCAATAAAAGTGCCTGTGTTAATAGATGAGTTGATGGCTGTTCGGCTATAATCACCCATTACTACCCCACATTTTTGCCCACCAGAAATAAATGCTTGCTCACCTTCGTTCCACATATGCACGTCTCCACCAGTATTTTTTACATTACTATTACTGGTGCCAGCACCCAAATTACACCATTCACCAATCACGCTATCACCTAAATAACCATCGTGGGCTTTGTTGCTACAACCTTGAAAAACCACATTCTTTATCTCACCACCAACCACACAGTTAGGGCCAAACGTAGTAGCCCCATAAAACTTACTACCCATTTTTACCAAATTATTTTGTCCTATTACCAATGGTCCACGTAAAATAGAGCCTTCCATTATCACCGCATCTTTGGCTATATAAATAGGGCCCGTAGAGGCGTTAAGTGTACAAAATTCAAGCGTTACATTATTTTCTAAAAAAATGGCTTGTGCATTAATTACTTGGTTAGAATGGGAAATAGGTTCAGACGTTTTGCCTGCTGTTAACAGCTCAAAATCTTCACGAATCATCCTATCATTCCAATGAAATAATTGCGCTGGGTAGTTAATGCAGGCAACATCTGTCACATCATAAATATTCTTAAACCATTGTAGGCTTTCGTTTACGTTAAATGTATGCCAAGCATTGGTACTTCTACCAGCAATTAAACCACAATCGTTTGCCAGTGCTTCGTCTGCTTGTAAAGATAAAATTCTGTCAAGTAAATTGTCAGTCAGCATTATAGATGCATCTACCCAAATATTGTCATCATTTTCAATAGTAGGATAGAGGCCTTGCAGATATTTTTCAGTATGAACAAATACTTCTTGTTTCGTTTTTAAAGCCCATCTTTCTGCAATGGTTACAATGCCAAAACGCAATGCTGCAATAGCTTTGGTGGCAGTAAAAGGTTGTAGGTTGTTACGTTTATTATTATCAAATAAAATGATAGCCATTGTTAATGTATTTATTGCAAACTTACGTTAACGCAAGGGATAGCCCAGCCCTAAATGGAGTTTTTAAAAAATCTGTTTTCCATCTATATAAATCAGTACCATTAGTGTTACCATCCTTTGCTTACTTTGCAATCTTAAAATAATACGCTATGAATTTTGGAACATTTGCTTATCCATTACCTGCTAACGAGCCAGTATTGCAATATGCTGCTAATAGCCCAGAAAAGGCGGCATTAAAAGCCACCATAACAGAGCTAAAGAAAAAACAAATTGATGTGCCAATGTATATTGGTAATGAAGCCGTAAAGACTACTAATAAAGTGGCGATGCATCCCCCGCACGAAACAGCTTTTACGCTTGGTCATTTTAATATGGGCGAAGAAAAGCATATCACCCAAGCTATTAGCGCAGCCCTTGCTGCCAAAGCCGATTGGGCAAATATGAGTTGGGAAGCACGGGCACATATATTTTTAAAAGCGGCAGATTTATTAGCTACCAAATACCGCTTTCACATTAACGGAACAACCATGTTGGGGCAAAGTAAAAATGCCTACCAAGCAGAAATTGATGCTGCTTGTGAATTGATTGATTTTCTGCGATTTAATGTACACTACTTAAGCGAAATATATAAGCAACAACCCATTTCATCGCCAGGTATGCACAACCGTTTAGAGTGGCGACCTTTAGAAGGATTTGTATTGGCTATTACACCATTTAATTTTACAGCTATAGGGGCTAATTTACCCGCTAGTGCCGCCATGTGTGGCAATGTAGTGGTTTGGAAACCCGCCGATGCACAAATTTATTCTGCACAATTGTTTATGAAAGTAATGCAAGAAGCAGGCTTGCCCGATGGTGTTATCAACATGATTTATGTAGATGGACCAACGCTTGGCAAAGTTTGTTTTTCTCATCCTGACTTAGCTGGGGTGCATTTTACTGGTAGCACGGCTGTGTTTAATACTATTTGGAAATCTATTGGTACCAATATTGCCAAGTTTAAAACTTATCCACGCATTGTAGGCGAAACCGGTGGTAAAGATTTTATTATGATACATAAAAGTGCCGATGTTGATGTGGCTGTAACAGCTTTGGCTCGTGGTGCATTTGAGTTTCAAGGGCAAAAATGTAGTGCAGCTTCTAGAGCCTATTTACCAAGTAATTTGGCAGACGCTATTAAAGAAAAATTGGTAGCTGCATTAGCCAGTATGAAAATGGGTAGTGTAGAAGATTTTAGCAATTTTATTACCGCCGTAATAGACGAGCGTAGTTTTAATAAAATAGCCAAATACATTGATGAAGCTAAGAAAGATAAGATGGTAAAAATAATAGCAGGTGGCAATTACGATAAGAGCAAAGGCTACTTTATTGAGCCAACTGTTATTGAAACCAACGACCCGAAATATGTAACCATGTGTGAGGAAATATTTGGGCCAGTATTAACCATTTATGTGTATGATGCCGATAAATTTGAAGATACGTTAGCTATTGTAGATAGTACATCTACCTATGCACTTACGGGTGCTATTATTGCACAAGACCGCTACGCGATTGAAGTTGCTACCAATGCCTTACGCAATGCTGCTGGTAATTTTTATATAAATGATAAATGTACGGGTGCAGTGGTTGGTCAGCAGCCATTTGGTGGTGCAAGAGGCAGTGGTACCAACGATAAAGCAGGTAGCCAACTAAACTTGTACCGTTGGTTAAGTGCCAGAACTATTAAAGAAGTATTTGTACCAGCCACCGATTATAAATACCCGTTTGTGTTGGAAGCATAAGCTTATTTGAACGTGGTTTTTGTATGATTGGATGGATTAATGAGAAATAATGCACAGCCTTCTGCAACTGCAGAAGGCTTTTTTTTAAGTTATAGTGTTGTATTTAATAATTGTAAAAATGAAAATAAAGACTTGGCTTTGGCAAGCGCCTATTGGGTTGGTGCTAGTAGGTGCAGGCTTATCTATGGCCATAGATGCAGGTAGTCAAAAAGCAAATGGGCAGCCGTGGTTTTGGTACGGCACATTGGCTTTAGTACTATTTAATGCAGGCCTTTGTGTGTTTGGTGATGCCGTTGTAAAGCGTGTAAAAGATGAAATGAAAAAATAGTTACGCTAAATGCCATTAAGTTGCTTTTATAACGCTACGTCATATACAATAAATTGTAAAGAAGCATGGCTCATAAAACTACATACTTGACTAAGAATCTGATGCCAATAATAATACATTAAAGTTTAATAAGTACCAAATTAAAGTATATGCCTAGTACTTAAAAATTGGCTTTTATGTTCGTTAACAATAGTATTAATTAATTCTTTGTTTGCCTCACTCATTTTAGCAGCCACTAAAGTTCGTATACTAAAACTACGCAGAGCATCCACAACACTTAAAGTACCTTCTGCACTGTCTTTACGACCAGTAAAAGGAAACACATCTGGCCCACGTTGGCATTGGCAATTAATATTTACACGGCTTACTTGGTTGGTTAATGGATCTATTAAGTTAGCCAATTCAGCGGCGTTGTTGCTAAACAAACTTACTTGCTGCCCATGTGGGCTTTCAACTACATATTCAATAGGTTCTTCAATATCATCAAAAGCAACAACTGGAATTATCGGGCCAAATTGTTCTTCTTTGTACAACTTCATTTTGCTGTTTACAGGATAAACAATGGCAGGGTAAACAAACGATTCAGCTATTACACCGCCATATTCATTAATAACCTTTGCACCATTTGCTATGGCATCATTTATACAATCGTTTAAATATTGTGGTTTTCCAGGTTCAGGTAATGGTGTGATAGCTACTCCTTTATCCCATGGCATACCTATTTTTAGTGCATTTACAGCTACCGATAATTTTTCTAAAAAAGCATCTACAATAGCTCTATGTACAAATACAATTTTTAGTGCAGTACAGCGTTGCCCATTAAATGACAAAGCCCCCAAAACGGTTTCTTGTACAGCTAAATCTATATCTGCATTGGCCGTTATTATGGCTGCATTTTTTGCATCTAAACCTAATATTGCTCTTAATCTATATGCTTTTGGATGTTGTTTTTTTAACTCATTTGCTACCTTGCTACTACCTATTAAAGTCAACACATTTATTTTACCACTTTGCATAATTGGCGCTATAATATTGGCACCTCTACCATAAATGGTATTAACCACCCCTTTCGGAAAACAATCCTTAAAGGCATTTAATAAGGGGTAATGTAATAAAGTACCATGCTTTGGTGGCTTAAACAAAATAGTATTACCCATAATTAAAGCAGGTATAAGCGTGGTAAAGGTTTCGTTTAATGGATAATTAAACGGCCCCATACATAATACGACACCTAAAGGACTACGCCTTACTTGTGCTATAATACCTTGCTCAAATTGAAAACGAGAAGCTTCTCTATCTATGCCTTTTAACGCATCTATTGTAGCCTCAATATATTCAACAGTTCTATCAAATTCTTTTATCGAGTCTGGATGGCTTTTTCCTATTTCCCACATTAAAAGCTTTACAACTTCATCTCTTTTCTTTTTCATTTCTACCACAAATCTTTCTACGCAGGCAATTCTGGCTGCAACACTCATGGTAGGCCACTCACCAAAACCATTATTGTAAGCATGTTCTGCTGCATATAAACTTTCCATTGCTTGTTTATCTGTACCAAGCGGGTAGCTGCCAATAATCTTGCGTTGCAAGCCATTTTCTGTGACAATACAAATAGGAGATAGCACCGTATGGACGTCACCACTCCACTTTTTCATTTCGCCATTGCTTAAATATTCTCTTTGGTGTAATTCTTTATCTAATTTAAATGCTGCTGGTATATCAGCTTCTTTTACAAATAAGCTTTTCAGTATTGTTTCCATATATTATTTATTAGGGTCTTTTATCTGGTATAAAATCAATTAAACTTATTTAGAGCATCAATTACTACATATAATTAGGTTTAAATTTTTAGGCTAATTGTTAAAAAAACAAGAACTACGGATTTAATTATCAAATTAGTCTTGAAACTTCTAATTGTTTATAACCATTTTTGCCCGATAAAAGTTTAGTTTTTAAATTTTATTATCTATAAGGTAGATTTCTGCGGTTGGTTGGGGTTACCTTTCTCGCTCTTCGTGGATGTTCCAAAGGGCATCGCGAAGTGTAGATAAAACGGGTCTGAGACCCGAAATCATCTTTAGTTCGACATGCGCTAAAGGGATATGTCGAACAGCGACCCTAATGGAACATATAGGGCAACAAGGCGTTTTATCGCTCAGCCACAAATTGCTTTACTGTGGAATTATTTTTAATAGCCCTGCAAAAGTTGCACACCACACACTTCCTTCTTTGTCAACTGCAATTCTTTGTATGTAGGTACTCGGAACTTTAGAATTGTTTGGTGAAAATGTAGCCCAATTCTTACCATCAAATTGCGATATTCCAACTTTATTAATACTAAACCAGATTGTATTTGAGCTTTCATTTATTGCAAAGTCAAGAACATCATTTCTTGGCATTTTAGAATTTTCTGTGTTAATTACTGCCCACTCGTTATTACGAGAATATTTTGCAAATCCTTTTTTCTGTGGGAATTTCTCATACAGAGAAAACCAAATATTCCCATTTCTATCTTCATAACCTTTTGAGATAGTAGAAGTTTTAAGAGGATTATCCGTTGTTTTGAAGTTTTCAATTGAAGTGCCGTCAATCCTAATGTTGCCTTTATCAGTGCCAATCCATAATCTTTTCTTACTGTCCACAAAAACTCCCATTATTCGATTAGACAGTAATTTTGAATTTGAAGTGTTCATAACATTCCAGTCTTTACCATCAAACTTTATGAGTCCATCAAAACCTGAAAACCAAACATTTCCTAATTTGTCTGCATATATCCCTGTCGTCCATTTTGTCGGTGAGTTAAGAGAATCAAACACTTTCCAATTAACACCATCATACATATAAGTTGTGTAGCCATCACTAAACCACTTGTTGTTAAAAATATCAACATCTGAATTCATTATTCCTGTCTGATTACGAATTGCTCTAAGGGCTGAGTTTTTAGAATTAATTACACTAAACTTATTCTTCTCAATTCTTACAATTCCATTATCTGTACCCAACCACACAACATTATTTGTGTCTATAGAAATCGCTCTTGTCATATCCCACGGAACTACAGAGTTTTGAGTTGTATATATTTCAAATTCATTTTTTAAACCTTTTGAATTGACAGCTTTGTTAGTTACTTCTGATTCGCCGACAGATTTCATATTTGTTACAGCATTGGGGTCGAACCTGTCATAAGTAATGTTAAACTTTTCACCTGCAAAGTCAAAACGTAATGTTATGGAAACATTTTCTGGCTTATTCTTACTAATTGCAGGGTTCCAACCAGTCATTGAATTGATGGTGTTACGAATGTCAAGATTTGAAACATTACCTTTAGCTTTATTTCCAATACTAATAACACATTGCTTTCCATTTGTGTCAATTAAAACCTGGACCAAAACAGTTCCTTCAATATTTTTAAAATTCTTTTCTTTAAACTTTTTTGCAAAAAAATTATATAAGTCTCCGGTATAAATTCCTTTTGTGTCTCCACAGTCCAGGCAGAATTCCGTTAAACCACAATCATTAAATTTTTTAGGAAAAAGATTTTGTCCTTTTACAAATGAAAAAGTCAGAACAAGTGTGGTAGTAAGTATAATAAATTTATTCATGGTAATGTTTGTCTGAAAATAGCATATAATTCAAAAATAGACGAATGGTTTCACTCCAACAATACAAATTGCGCTATCACAAAACATTTGGCAATACAGCTTTAAATCCTCGTCCTCTCTAGCGCTGGTCTCTGACCTGCTCGTAGATGTTATTTTTCTACCAAAAGCTTATTTACTAATTGCTTAGACATATCTACAATATTTCTATCATAATTTATTATGTACTCAGATATTGCTGATTTCCAAGATTGAAAAAATCTTAACCCTTTATTCTTTTCTTCATTTTTTATGGTAATGCTACCTGTTTTAAGGTTACCGTCTTTTTTATATAATTTATACGAAACGACTAAATCTTTAATAGTTGGTTCAATGTATATTTTATCCCAATGAATTGGGTAAATCAACCAAATAACATGTGTTTTCTCTACAAGTGCAAAGGTTGCTGGCACTTGTTCTACTGTTAGTTCTAATTTCTGTCCCTCTAATTTTTCGAGTAAGGTTTTGTTTACAGGCGCATTAATTGCTTTAGCAAAATTTGTAACAGCAATTTGAGTGTTTAATGTACTCGTATGTCGATAATCAATAGACCAATAGACTATTAATGGTAACACTTTTGTATGCACTTCTGTTGACGAGATATTAGTAGATGTAGAGGGATTAACGGATGTAATGGTAATATTTGAAGGTTTTACTTTTTTTTCTATCTTAGAAATTTGCCCATTGTATTCTTCTGCAATAAAAGTGTCAATTTTTTTTGAAGTTAAACAACTACTCAAAGAGATCATCGAAATGATAATAATTGCTGTAAAACGTGCCTTTTGTACTTTAATAAATGCCATAAAACTGTTTTTATGATTGTTTAAACTGTTTTGTTGTAATTGTGGTTCTGTTAATTTTTTCACTGTTTAATGTTGCTTTCACCAACACCTTTCATGAATCGTTGTTGGTCAAAAAACAGCAACGGTTATTTAAAAATCCTCCGTCTTGGCGAGGGAAAAAGCCATCTGTCTTATGCAATTAGGTTGCTTCGTGCCTCGCAGAGTCGTAGTAACCTACACCTTCTTCAACTTCACCACCACATCGGTATTGGTGCTGCGTAGCACTTTGGCGGTAGCGGTTTGGGTGGTGTAACCAGTGGCGGTAATGGTAAAGTTTTGGTTGCCCGTACTAGCTTTTTCAAATAGTGCCACACCTGCAGCGTCGCTGCTTTCGGTTTTGCCAGTTTTATCTAGCATTACGGTGGCATTGGCTATGGCAGTAGCGGTAGCGGCATCTTCTATATGAAACGTTACCAAATTGTGTCTACTACCAGTAATTTGTAGCTTGGCGGTAAGGTCTAGCTCGGCAGCCATAGCCGTTTTAGAAAAATACGAATGTACCAAGCCCATAATATGCTCTATATACACATCCATCTCATCTAGCAAAGGGTCTATAATATCGGTACCATGTGTTTTTTTATGTTGGCTTACTACGGTTGGCGTCAGCATGGTTGCTTCAAACGCAGCTATGGCCGCATCCATTTTGGCAATATCGGCTGCGGCTATATTGGTTAGTAATGCAGCCTTGTCTTTAATAGCTGTTACGGTGGCTTTGGCACGGTTTAGCGCTGTGGTAGCATCGCCATTTATATAGTAGCGTTCGCCATGGTCTAGCTGTGCAGCTAGTGCATTGTTGCCAGCACGACGGGCTTTTACAAGGCCTCTTTCGGTGTAAATAATTAGTAAGTCTGCCATGGCAGTGCGTAATTGTAGTTTGGTATCGGCATAGCCAGTGGTATCAGCCACTTGTACTTGCTGGGCTTTGTCTATCTTGTCTACCACCGCATTTAGGTCGGTTTGCTCTTGGGCAAAGTCGTCAATAGTGGCTAGTTGGGTAGCATGGGAGGTGTTAAAAGCTTGTACGCGTTTACCTGCTTCTAACCGGGCAATTTGTCGGTTGTTCATAAGGCGTGTTAGTTTGTTTGAATAATACGTTTAAATTGTAATGCCAAAGTAAACAAGACTTTTTAAATAACCAAATTATTTTATAAATAAAACCAAATGATAGGTGAATAGTGCTGACTTAGTTAGAAAATAGAGTATGGATGACATAGGTTGGATTAATTGGCTGGCTGACTTTATATTGTAACATCCATTTGATCTATTCAATCTATCTATGCCGTGTTCAATTATCTAATCATTGATAATTGGTGTGTCAGCATCGGTAAACGCTTCGCTTGCAGCAATAAACGCAACGTCATCATCTATAAACAGTACGATAGTATCAGTAAACGCTACGCTTGCATCAATAAACGCAACATCATCCTCTATAAACAGTACGTTAGTATCAATAAACGCTACGCTAGCATCAATAAACGGCACGTCAGCATTTATAAACGCAACGTCAACACCCATAAACGGCACGTCAGCATCGTAAATCACTACATTAGTATCAATAAACGGCACGCTAGCATCAAAACGTTAGTTTTCTCAATTAGCTAAATGAAAACCGCCGCTAATTTTTAAAACTAGCGGCGGTTTAATCTTATGTATTTAACTAATTATTTAAAATCTGCATCGGTTAACCCACTATTTATTTTGGCTTCTTTTACTTTAAATTCTATTGATTGCCCACCCATATCAGCTTTTCTTGTATAAGGAATTTTAATACCACTTACTGTTTGATAATTACTCAATTCGGCTGTGCCAGCAGTTGTAATTTCTTTCAATTTTAAGCCAGTTGTTTCGTGGT
Source organism: Chitinophagales bacterium (assembly GCA_038327865.1). Classification (GTDB taxonomy): domain Bacteria; phylum Bacteroidota; class Bacteroidia; order Chitinophagales; family Chitinophagaceae; genus Parasediminibacterium. The sequence goes on from JBBQLL010000012.1 coordinate 47,882, forward strand.
AGAAAGTTGTTACTTTACCAACAGATGCCATCTCGACAGGTAGATAATTAGGCATTTATAAACTCATTCTTAAAGCAGTTACCGCAAATTAATAGCTGTAATACCTAAACTTTTACCTTCGAACAGCCACAAAGTGTCATGCTTTTAAAGTTCTAGCGAGACTTTAAAAAAAGTCGTATTGTACTCCCAACCAGCAACCAGCTTTACTTCTTTTTCTTTTTTGTTGGCAGGTAAATTTTTTCTGCTTTTTGTACAAGTGTTATAAATTCTTGCTCAATAAAACTGTTTTTATCGGCAGCAGTATTTGCAAGTTCTAAAACATCGCTAAAAGAATAGTTGTTGGCAAATGTTGAGTTTTTAAGCAACGCACCAAACATACTTACCGCAGCAGCTAAACGTACCGTTGCATTTGTTTGGTAAAGCTGTTGCGGCTGATAAATGATAGGAAAGGTTTGCGTGGTGGTACTAGCTTGTTTTGCTAGCTTATATGTAAGTTTTAATGTAGCAATGCTTTGGTTGTTACTTAGTTTAGTAGCGTCTACTAATTCTACAACAAAAATGGCTAATGTACTATGACCACTACCCACTTCTCCGCCCTCAATTTTACTGCTGCTATCTTCAACTGCCTCTTTTTTATTATCAAACCCAATTAAACGGTATTTTTTGACACTTTTGGCGTCAAATATTACGTTTACGTATGCATCATTGGCCACATTATAGATGGTTTTTGTAAATTCTGTTACCAATACTTTTTCAGCTTCAGCAGCATTATCTAAATAGGCAAAATTACCATTGCCTTTTTTTGCAAGTATTTCTAGCTTGCTATCTTTATAATTTCCCATACCAACTCCAAGGCAGGTTAAATAGATGCCGCTTTGTTTTTGAATGGTAATCATATCTTCCAATGCCTGATCACTGGTTTGTCCCACATTAAAGTCTCCATCGGTAGCAAGTATTACACGGTTATTGCCATTAATTTTAAACGCCGATTTTGCAAGGGCATACGCTGTACGAATTGCCCCTTCACCTGGTGTATCTCCATTGGCAATTAGCGAATCTATCACTGCATTTATTTTACTTTTTTCACTACCATTTGTGGGTGGCAAGGCAACAGCAACATTGCCACCATACGTCACAATTGATAAAACATCAATAGCACGCAAATTTTTAATTAGTAATTTAAATCCTGCCTGAAGCAGTGGCAAGCGATTTGGCTTATCCATACTGCCAGATACATCTATTAAAAATACCAAATTACTTGGTGGCACACTATCTACATTTAGTTTAGGGGCATTTAGATTAATGAATAATAAATTGGCATTGCTACTCCAAGGGCAGTTGGTAATTTGATTAAAACTAGAAAATTGCTCTGCTTGATTATCAACATTTTGAAAAGAAAAATTGAAATAATTTAACATTTCTTCAATACGTACAGCATTGGTTGGCACTTTTAAATTATTGTTTAAAAAACGCCTTATATTACTGTATGATGCCCTATCTATATTTAATGCAAACCCAGTTTCAGGATATTTTTCAGCAGTAATAAAGCCATTTTCTAATAGGCTACTATAACTTTCCCCTAGCGGCCCAAACAAGCTTAATTGCTTACTAGGTAATAAATTCTTGGTAGTTGATGCTAGTCTATTTTGCAGTAACCTAGCAGTAGCAGGTAGCATTTTTAATACCAATGTTTGGTATTGCTGGGTTTCTGTGGGTTTACGCAGGGTTTCGTAACCATCAAAACTAAGTGTAATAGTATCTATTTTTTTTTTACTGGGAATGCCAAATAAGCCATTATCGCCGCTAAAAAATTGAAGATTGCCTTTAGAATATAATTTAATTAGCACACCAATTAATGGGCGGCCGTTTTCATCTTTTAATTGTCCACGCAAATAGTACTGCCCTAAACATGTTTTAGATAAAACAATACAAAAAAATATGGCAAGTAGTAATTGCTTCATTTACAATGTGCAATTTTTTGTATAAAGAAACGCAGAAATAATTAGTAATGATATAACAAGCTAATTTAGTTTACGCCTTACCAAATATTTAGAAACTATTTAGTCTTCCTTAAGTTGATAAATTTCTCTACTATTTCGGCCTAATCCATCATAATCTAACCCATAACCCAAAACAAATTTGTTTGGTATTGTAAAGCAACAATAATCAACTGGTACAGGATACATGGTTGCATCTGGCTTATGTAATAACACAGCAATTTTTAAAGATGCAGGTTGCTGATTTAATAATTGTGGTAAAAATTGGTGTAATGTTTTACCAGTATCTATTATATCTTCTAATACTATTACATGTCTATCTGTTAAATCAGTATCTAACCCAATGGCAGTAACAATATGCCCAGTAGATTGTGTGCCTTTATAAGATGCTAATTTAATAAAACATATCTCGGCTTCAAAGGATAGTTCTTTAAATAAATCGGCACTAAATATAAACGAGCCATTAAGTACGGCTACAAACAAAGGCTTTTTACCCGTATAGTCAACCGTTAACTGTACTGCTAGTTCTTTTATTTTTTGCTGTATCTCATCTGCACTTATAAAGGGTACAAATGTTTTATTAAATAATGTTATTGTGTTCATTACAATAGTTTGATTAGTAAAATACTGCGTTAATTACCAGAGAGTGAACTTAACTGAGATACAGTAACAGCTATTGTTTTAGGTATAGTTGGGGCGTTACCTCTTAAATAAACTTTTTCGCCAGTAAGAGGTTGCATTATTTTTTTTATGCTATTGTATGCTTCAATTTTGTCTAATCTTACACCTTCGATTTGGGAAATGTCATGTAAGGTTTCGTTAGCATTTACAACATGAAAATCAGCACCGCCTTTGGGTAACTTTTTTTCTATAAAAATTAACTTATCAGCAGTTAATATTTCTTCCTCAGCCATATCATTAAACTCAATCAATTTAGCTAAAGAAATGTCGTATTGGCTGGCCAATGATAATAATGAAATACCTTCTTTGGCATAAATAACTTTACTATGGTTAATGGTGAAGATGCCTTCGGGAAAGTTGGTTTTCTCTTTATTTGCCAATACTTTTTTAGTAGCATTTGGGTTAATAATAATTACAGAATCGTTTGTAACACCTTCAGCACTTTTTCTTTGGTTTTCCTGTAATTGTTTAGAGGAAATTTTTATAATCAATTCAGGTGCCATTATTGTGTCTTCATAAATTTCTTCTTTGGTCGTATTGGCAGCTAAGGTTTGATTACTATTATTTGGCAGTTTGTTTAATGCTATTAATGTATATTGATTTAAATTATAATCATTAATAACTTTTATTAATTTTTGGGGGTAATCTCTCTCGGTGGCGTAGCCGGCTTTTTTTAATCCTTTAGCCCAACCTTCAAAATCTTTTGGGTCTATTTTAAATAGAAAGTCGTACCAAGCCCTTGTTCTTAAAAAATTAGAATGGTCTTTGTACGATTCTGCGGCAGATTGGTAGCTTCTAAAACATTCACCTCTGCTATCATCGTCATGGTACACTTTTTCGCCTGTCCATTCTGTTTTACATTTAATGCCAAAATGGTTATTCGATTCTTTACATAAATCGCTTTCACCATAGGCAGACTCTAAAATACCTTGTGCCAATGTAATAGAAGCAGGCACACCACTACGTTGCATTTCTATAATGGCAATCTCTTTATATAAAGCAATATAGTTGTTGGCTTTTTCTTTTTGTGCATTTGCGGCAATAGCAACCATCAAAAGAAATAGTAAAATAAGTTGTCTCATTTGGGTATTTTTTTTATAAATAACAAACCATCTCTTACGGTTAGCAGTACTTGTGTCACTCTATTATCAGCAGCAATATATTTATTAAATGCATCTATTGCTTTAGCATTTTTGCTTTTTAAAGGTTGTTCTAAAACCTGACCATGAAATAGCACATTATCTGCAATTATTAATCCGTTATCACGCAACATGGGAAGCACCATTTCGTAGTACGCTATATAGCCAGTTTTATCTGCATCAATAAACACTAAATCCCATTTATAAGATAATGTTGGTATAATATCCAATGCCTTACCTAGGTGCAAATGTATTTTTTTATGTTCGTTAAACTTGCTAAAATTTAATTTAGCCGTTGCGGCATCTTCAGCTCTCATTTCTATAGTATGCAATTCGCCATCAGTTTGTAAGCCAGCAGCCAAACACAGCGCACTATAACCAGTAAATGTACCTATCTCTAAAACGTATTTTGGTTGCATTAATTGGCTGATAAATGTTAAAAGTTTTCCTTGCACCTTACCACTAAGCATGTGGTTTAGTGGGTGAGAGGCAACAGTTTGTTGATTAATGCTTGCTAATAAATCATCTTCAGCCGATGTCATTTGGTCGGCGTATTGTTCTAGTAATTCTGGAAGCAATGTCTGGACCATAATTATGCTGATTAGAAAAATTTTATTGATAAATAAATTATACTAGAATGACTGTTACATCTATATTTTTTAGTTAAATCTGCGTCATATGTATGCCGATTGTTTTTCGCGAAACTGCAAGCAATCCTAAAAACGTCAATCCACCATTAATAATTAATAACTCTAAACCAATTTCAAAATTGCCAAACAATTGCTTTTGGTATTTATCAAGTATAAAGCAAATAATTGGCGATGCCACACAAATAAATGGCACTAAATTATCATTTACCGCACGTTTGGTTACAATACCAAATGTGAACAAGCCTAATAAAGGCCCGTAAGTATAAGCGGCTACTTTTAAAATTACACCAATCATACTAGGGTTATTTATCCATTTAAAAACCATTACAAACAATAAAAAAACGACAGCCACAGTTAAATGTACAATTTGTCTTATGCGTTTTTGTTTAGTGTCATCCCAATCTGTTCTACGTTTTATAGCCAAAATATCTATACAGAAAGAGGAAGTTAAAGCTGTAATAGCACCATCAGCACTAGGAAATAGGGCAGAGATTAATGCAATAATAAAAATAATAGATACAAATGGCGGCATGTGATTTAGCGCTATTTCAGGAAATAATTTATCGCCTGTTGCTGCTACATTTTGGTTACTGGCATATAAATACAATAATCCACCTAAGAATAAAAATAGTAGCAATACTACCATTAATATTACGCCAAGTGTTAGTACATTTTTCTGACTATCTCCTAATTTTTTCACAGAAATGGTTTTCTGCATCATTTCCTGATCCATACCTGTCATTGTAATGGCGATAAATGCACCTGCAACAATTTGTTTTACAAAAAACAGCTTGCTGTTAGGATCGGTAAAAAATATTTTTGTATAGCCTTTTGCGTTCATAGCAGCAATGCTTTCGCCAAAGCCTAAGTGCAAATTGTTTAAAATATATATCACACAAATTATTAAACCTGCCAACATACAAGTGGTTTGTAACGTATCGGTATACACAATCGTTTTTACGCCACCTTCAAAAGTGTACAATAAAATCATAATTAAAATAACCAAGGTTGTTAACCAAAATGGCACGCCAAAACTCTCTAAAATAGCATCTTGCAAAATTTTTACTACCAAATATAACCTAGCTGTTGCGCCTAATGTACGAGACAATATGAAAAAGGAAGCACCCGTTTTATAGGCTTTAAAACCAAGTCTTGTACCTAAAAAATTATAAATTGAAGTAAGATTGAGCCGATAATATAACGGCAGCAACACAAACGCAATAGTGGCATAGCCAATAACATAGCCTAAGGTTATTTGAAAATACGCAAACGATTCTTTAACCACTGCACCTGGCACACTTACAAACGTAACACCACTTAAACTAGTACCAATCATGCCAAAAGCCACCAACATCCAATTACTATTGCGGTTACCAATAAAAAACGATTCATTATTACTATTTCTACCTGTATACCAAGCAACACCCAAAAGCACAATAAAATAAACAATAACAAAACCAAACAACATAAATGGACTCATACACTATTTGATTTTATCAAATAAAAAAATATGGCGACAAGATAAAACTATTTATGAAACCCTAAACCCAAAAGGAAAACTGCCAATTGGCAAACTAATTTAACTACCAAATAATTAGGTTAGATAAAGTATAAGTATAGCAATGCAATGGTATTAAATACATTATTACAACCTTTTTTGTTTTTTAGTTAACACGCAAACTCGTTTAACTGCCACTAAACATAGTACTACAACCTTGTACTAAATGCGTAAATGAAGCCGATATGTTGTACTAGCTATCATGGGTTTTCTCAGTAGCATCTTTGCAATGTCCTATCCAACATCCAAATATTTATTCTATGAAAAACCTTTTTTTAGCTACTGTAGCATGCTGCTTATTTTTCACCACGTCTTTTTCTCAAACAAGTATTTTACCATTTGGTGTATCATTATGTGGTGCCGAATTTGGCACCGAAAATTTACCAGGCTTGTACAACAAAAATTACATTTACCCACAAAAATCAGAAGTAGAATATTTTGCAGATAAAGGTGTTTCCCTAATGCAATTGCCATTTAGATGGGAGCGTTTACAACACAACTTATATGCACCACTAGATGTACAAGAATTGGCTCGTATCAAAAAATTCTTAACCGATTGTGCTAATACAGGTGTAATGGTAGTCTTAAACATGCACAACTTTGCACGTTATAAAATTAATAGTCAGGAGTACATTATTGGCTCTAATGAAGTGCCTTTAAAAGCTTTTAAAGATGTTTGGAAAAAACTTACGATAGAGCTTAAAGGGTTTCATAATATCTATGGGTTAGATATTATGAACGAGCCACACGATATGGGTAACTACTCTTGGTTTACCGCAGCTCAAGAAACCATAAATACAATAAGACAAGTAAACAAAAATGTAGTAATAATGATTGAAGGCGAAAGCTATTCTAATGCTGCTACATGGAACATGAATAACGATTATTTGAAAAATTTAATTGACCCTTCAGATAATTTAGTATACAATGCCCATTGCTATTTCGACAACGATAATTCAGGTCGCTACTTATCAAGCTATGATGCGTCTAATATCAGTTCTCAAACTGGTATACAAAAAGTAAAACCTTTTATAGATTGGTTAAAAGCAAATGGTAAAAGAGGGTTTGTTGGCGAATTTGGTGTACCAAAAACAGATGCACGTTGGTTACCAGTATTAGATAATTTTTTAAAGTATTTAACTGTAAATAATATCAGTGGGTCATATTGGGCTGCTGGTCAATGGTGGAAAAGCTACCCATTATCATTGCACCCAGTTGCAGGAAACGATCAACCACAAATGATGGTGTACGCAAAATATTTACAGAATAGTACTAACAGCTCAACTGTTACTAACAGAACAGTTGCAAGTAGATAATTGGTTTGGGTAGAAAGGTGAAAAAGAGGTCTAATTTTTTAGGCCTCTTTTATTTTTATGGTAATAAAAAAAATGAAAAATTGTTTAGTTAGTAAATGACATTCTAATATAAGTATCAATAGATTACCTACCTAATCAACCCTTAAAAACTGATAATTTATATAATCTACTACACTTTCTAAACTGCCTGTTTCTTCATATACTTTTAATTGTCTATCTGCACCAGTACCACGTTCTAGCATAGTATGTACGTAGTTAATAAAGTGTCTACTGCCCAACTCATCAACCACATCATCAATAAAATCTAATAATTCTAAAATTAAAGTACGGGTTGGCTTTTCAGTTTCATTGCCAAAATCTATCAAACTGCCATCTAAACCATAGCGGCTAGCCCGCCATTTATTTTCGTTTATAAGTGCCCGTTGGTAAATCATAAAGTTCATGTTTTTATTTCTCAACTTATACAACTTGGCACAAATGGCTTGAAATATGGCTGCAATGGCAATGGTTTCATTGATGGTCATTGGCACATCACAAATGCGAAATTCAACAGTATTAAAAAAAGGATGTACACGTAAATCCCACCAAATTTTTTTAGCATTATCTATACAATTGGTTTTAATTAATAGATTAACATAGCTCTCATAAGCTTCAATACTTTCAAAAAATTCTGGTATGCCCGTACGAGGAAACTTATCAAACACCTTAGTTCTATATGATTTATAACCAGTTATGCGACCTTCCCAAAAAGGCGAGTTAGTGCTTAATGCATAAACATGCGGCAAAAAATACCTAGCACTATTGGCTAAGTGTATCGCCATTCGACGGTCTTCTATACCAACATGTACATGCAACCCAAAGATTAAATTACTTCTAGCCGCATCTTGCAATTCGTCTACTATTTGATGGTAACGATGGTGGTCAGTTATTAATTGGCTACCCCAATGGCTAAATGGATGGGTGCCACTTGCACCAACCCATAAGCCTAAATTACCGGCTATTTCTGCAATATTGCCACGAAGGCTAGCTACATCTTTATAAGCCTCATCAACATCTTGACAAATATCTGTACCTACCTCTACTACAGCCTGATGCATTTCGGCTTTTACTTTGTCTTTCAGTATTTTTTGTCCTTCTATAACAATGCGTTGCTCATGGCTTTTTAGTTCGCGTGTTACGGGGTCTATCACCATATATTCCTCTTCAACACCAATGGTAAAATGTTTGTAGCTCATAGCAATAATTTAAAAATTAGAAAATGTGCATGTATACAAATGTGACAATACGCACATTTGATTTTTAGTTTACACCTTAAATCAAAGGAATTTTCGCACACCCTCTCTTAACATATTCACCCCAAGTTAAGTTGTCTGTATTATCAATTTGTGCTAATGCTTTTTCTATGGCATAGTTGGCAGCTGTTTCTACCACCCATGCAAAGTTTTCTTCACCAACACTGCTGCGTTCTGCATCTGGTGCAGGATTACAGAAATCTATAGCATAAGGTACACCATCACGAATGGCTAACTCAACCGTATTAAAATCATAACCTAAAAAATGGTTTATTTTCAACACAATTTCTTCCATTTGTTTTAGTCGTTCAACACTAGGTTTAAAATCTGCTACATAACGCAAATGGTGTGGATTGCGGGGTTCGTAAGGCATAATGCGTACATGCTTACCACCAATACAATAGCAGCGATAATATTCGGTAAATACAATTTCTTCTTGCAATAGCATTACCAATTGTTCTGTTTCTGCATGTTTTTCATAAAACTCTTCAATGCTTTCTAGTTTGTATACGTTCTTCCAACCGCCACCAGCAAAGGGTTTCATATAAGCAGGAAAGCCCGTGTAGTCAAAAATACCTTTCCAATCTAACGGATAGGCAAGGTTACTAAACGATTCGCCAGTAGTATCGTCTGGTAATTTATAAGATGGTAAAATGGCTGTTTTAGGTACAGCTACACCAATTTTAGTTGATAAGCAATTGTTAAAAAATTTCTCGTCAGCACTCCACCAAAATGGGTTGTTAATAACTGCTGTACCGCACAAAGCCGCGTTTTTTAAAAAAGCTCTGTAAAATGGCACATCTTGACTTATACGATCTATTATTACTGAATAACCTGAAGATTCACCTTGAACAACCTTATCTATTTTAACCGATTCGGCCATAATGCCGTCTATTTTTTTACTATTTATCCGTTCTACAAAAGCTTCAGGAAAGCTTCTTTCTTTGCCGTGTAAAATGCCAATCTTTTTCATTGTTGTGGTGTATTTAGTTACTAATTATTAAATTATATCTATTGGGGGTCAATGTAAATAAACAATCGGAAACAACCTTGCAAATAGCTAAATAAAATGTTGATTTATTTTTAAAAAATTGGTTTCCTTATTTTTGAAAGCTATGTTATCTCCTAATCAATTTATTTCCTCAGCAATTATTATAGAACAAAAAATACTGTACTCGCAATATTTAGAACGAGAAGTTATTATAGATGCCTATTTGCCAATTAATATATCACTACCAGAGCAATTAAGTTTATTGTTAATAAACGATGGACAAGATTTACTTAAAATGCCATTTGATAGTTTATTAAATGAGCTAATTGCTACTAAAGAAATAGACCCTTTGCTTTGTATAGGTATACATTGTGGTAGCGATAGACGTAACGAATATGGTACTGCTTATAGTGCAGATTATCAAGGGCTTGGTGCAAAAGCAGGATTATACAATAAGTTTATTTTCGATGAATTATTACCCTTTATTCGTAAAACATACAGTATACTTAATTTTAAAGATAAAGCCTTTGCTGGCTTTAGTTTGGGTGGGTTAAGTGCTTTTGATATTGTATGGAATAATGCTAGCGAATTTAATAAAATTGGTGTGTTTAGTGGTAGCCTTTGGTGGAGAAGAAAAGGCTACAATGATGGCTACGATGAAGAGCTAGACAGACTGATGCACTTGCAAGTACGAAAAGGTAATTTTTATCCATGGCTCAAACTATTTATTCAATGTGGCACGCAAGATGAAACTGCTGATAGAAACAACAATGGTATAATTGATAGCATAGACGATGCCCTAGATGTAATTGTAGAATTAAAAGTGAAGGGCTATACTGATACGCATATAAAATATATGTTGGTAGAAGATGGTAAACATGATGTGCCTACTTGGGCTAAAGCATTGCCAGATTTTTTAAAATGGGGTTGGGGAAGCAAAAGTTGATGGTCAATGAACAATGGTTTTAGCTTCATAAATTAATGTAATTTGTATAATAGTTTTTATTAGTGGTTCCAAATTAGTGTAATACCTTATCTATGAACTTTAAAAATCTATTTCCATTTTTATTATTACTGATGTTGGCGGTGGTTGCTATTGGGATTAAACAATGCAAACAAGCACCTACTAAAAAGTCATCAATCCAAATTACTGAATTTGCTGCCAAACAACCGCCTGGTCTAAACAGAAATCCATCACATATTAACTATAGTAAACATGCAAAATGCCGTATGGCTTGCCGACATATTGATGAAGCAGAAGTAACAGATTTACTTAAAAACGGCACTATAAACTATAAAAAAAGTGAATTACAAGGTGAGAGTTGCAGAAAAAAATATGCAGTTGAAGGCTACAGTAAAGACAGGCAGCATCTACGCCTAATTTTTGCTCCATGTGGTGATGAAATGACCGTTGTAACTTGTATAGATTTAGACCAAGAATGGACTTGCGATTGTAAATAAATGAATAGTGAAAAGTGAAAAATAAAATAAAATACACTTACAATATCTTGTTTTAAAGTGTCTAATTTCAAATCCCAAATTTCAAACAGCAATTATCCCTATGTTTGCGAACGTCTTTAAAAAAATAACAAATGAACTTTACCAAGATTAACAACCTAGTTGGTTGGGTTGTGTGTTTATTAGCTTGCACAGTGTACATTTTAACATCAGAAGCTGGTGGTAGTTTTTGGGATTGTGGCGAATTTGTAAGTAGCTGTTTTAAAGTCCAAATTCCGCATCCACCTGGGGCACCGTTATTCGTACTATTAGGTAGGATATTTATAATAATGTTTGGCAATGACCCAAATACAGCTGCTAAAGCTGTTAATATAATGAGTGCTTTGTCAAGTGGTTTTACCATTTTGTTTTTGTTTTGGACCATTACGCACTTTGCTCGCAGAATAGTTAAAGTAACCATTACCGACAACATGACTAGCTACCAAATTTGGAGCGTTATGGGTGCTGGTGTTGTTGGTGCATTGGCCTATACTTTTAGTGATAGTTTTTGGTATAGCGCTGTTGAAGGTGAGGTTTACGCCATGAGTTCTTTTTTTACAGCTATTGTATTTTGGGCTATTTTAAAGTGGGAGCATGAAGCTGACAAGCCTTACGCAGATAGATGGATTGTGTTAATATTTTTCTTAATGGGTTTATCTATAGGTGTTCACTTATTAAATTTGTTAACCATTCCTGCTATTGTAATGGTCTATTATTATAAAAGGCAGGCTACTTTCAATTATCCATTAATGCGTAAATGGTTTATACGTTTGTTGGGTATTGGAGCTGTGTTAGGCATAATAGTTACCTTGTACATGGCAAGTAAAGAAGCAAGTGAAGAACGTAATATCCCATCTGATCCTACAATGGCGGGGCTTGTAATACTAGGTGCTTTAGCTGCTTTTGGCTTTTTATATTTTGTTGAGGGCATTAATAAAGCCAAGAAAAATTTATATGGCGGGGTATACCTTTTCTTTTTAATAGGTTGTGCTATTACTGGCCTTGTACAAGTTGGCGTAATCCAGTCTAGCATTGGGTTAGCGGGTGCTTTCGATAGAACTTTTGTAAACAGTTTTGGCTTACCATTCTTTAGTGGGTTTACTTTCTTCTTTGTGTTATTAGCAGTTTTAATTTGGGTTGGTTTACGTTTTGCCACAACAAAAGGCTGGGCTTATTTGCGTTTGGCATTGTGGTGTTTTACGTTTATGCTAATAGGGTATAGCACTTATTTAACCACCATGATTCGTAGTAATGCAGACCCTGTGGTAGATATGTACAATGTAGATAATCCGATGAGTTTGGTGGGTTATTTAGGTCGTGAACAATACGGCGATTTCCCTTTGATTTATGGACAAAAATTTAATGCACAACCTGTAAACTATAAACAAGGTGCTACCAAATACCAAAAAGGGAAAGACAAATATGTAGACATTGGTAAAGATTTTGGCTATGTATATATGCCGGAAGATAAAATGGTATTACCTCGTGTTTGGGATGCCAGTAACGATCAAAATCACGCAGATTACTACGGCTACTTTTTAGATATTGGTAAAAATAAAGATGGTGCTTTTGAACGCTCGCCAAACCAAGGTGATAACATTAAATTCTTTGTAGGTTATCAATTCTACTGGATGTATTTGCGTTATTTTATGTGGAATTTTGCTGGTAAGCAAGATGATATTCAAGGTTTGTTTATTGGTAATATTCGCGATGGCAACTGGATTTCTGGAATACCTTTTATTGATAACGTTTTCTTTGGCGATCAAAGTTCATTGCCAGATAGTATTAAAAATAATAAGGCACATAATAAGCTTTTCCTATTACCACTTATTTTAGGGTTAATCGGTTTATTTTATCACTTTAAACAAAAAGGAGACGATGCTTTTGTAAGCATGTTGTTATTCTTCTTCACGGGGTTTGCCATTGTTATTTACTTAAACCAAGCGGGTTATCAACCACGTGAGCGTGATTATGCGTATGTAGGTAGCTTTTATGCGTTTGCCATTTGGATTGGTATAGGAGTTCTAAAAGTGCGTGATTGGATAGCAAAAGCGGTTACGCAAACAACAGCTGCAACTATTGCTACCATTGTATGTTTATTGGCAGTACCTACTATAATGGCACAACAAGAGTGGGACGACCATGATAGAAGCAAAAAAGTATTGGCGAGAGATTTAGCAAAAGATTATTTAGAAAGTTGTGCACCAAATGCTATTCTAATGTCCTTCGGCGATAACGATACTTACCCACTTTGGTATGCTCAAGAGGTAGAAGGTATTAGAAAGGATGTGCGTGTTATTAACAACAGTTTATTGGGTATTGATTGGTATATTAATCAATTGCGTTACAAGGTAAATGAAAGTGATGCAATTGATGTTATTTGGACTGCCGAACAAATTGAAGGTGCCAAAATGAATTATATCCGTTTTAAGGCAAATCCTGCTATTCCTGAAACCAAATACTACGATTTGTACGATATGATGAAGAATTATATTGGTGGTAAAGTAGGTGCTGAAGATCAAGGTGATGGTAGTGCCGAACCAACTTTTCCTGTACATAAAGTATCTGTACCAGTTAATAAAGCAGTGGTTTTGGCTAATAAAACAGTTAATGCCACTGATAGTGTTGTTAGCGAATTACAATTTGATATTCCTAAAGGGGCTTTACAAAAAAATGATTTAGCTGTATTAAATATTATTGCTGCCAATAAATGGCAACGTCCTATCTACTTTACATCACCTTATGGCGAATTAGGTTTTGGTAAATATTTGCGAAAAGATGGCCTAAGCTACCGCTTAGTACCTGTAGAAAACGATGAGATGAATGCAGATTGGGCCATGAATAATATGCTAAATAAATTTGCTTTTGGCAATGCAGATTTAAAAGGTGTGTATTATGATGAAGAAAACCGTAGGCATTTAAACACAATACGTAGTGCTTATGCTGAATTAGCGAGTTATCTATCTACAAAAAATAGAAAAGAAGACGCACGTAAAATATTGAATAAGGTAGACAAGGGTATGTTAGAAGAAAACTTTGCTTACGGTATGGTAAGCCGTGGCAACACACATAACCGCACTAGTTTATTGTTTTTAGATGCATGCTACCGAGCTGAAGATAAAGCTTTAATTGCTAAAGTTTCAGCGTCTATTAAAAAGGATTTACAACAGCAAATTAAATACTATAACAGTTTAGATGGCCGGAATGCAGAAAATATGGCCGAAGAAAAACGTATTGCAGAAAGCTATTTAGGCGCAATGGATGGTATGGAAAAACAATACACCATGCCTAAAATTGCTGTACCAGAAATTGGTAGTAAAGTAATAAAAGATAGTAGTACTAAATAAATAATTGGTCATCATAAATAAAAATCCCTCATTTCAATATTGAAATGAGGGATTTTTAGATTATTATTAGAACATAGTATATTATAAACCTACCGTATTCACTATTAACGACGCTTTACATTACTTAAGCTTTATTACCGGCTTAAGTCTATAGTCGCCGGTTCCATTTTGATAAATAGATAATTCGGCATCAAAACCTATTATCGTTACTTCATTTGGTGAAAACAACCCTTTATTTGCTTTTATTTTTAAGCCAGATTCCTCACCGCTAGCAATGGTTAAAGGGTAAACAACATTATTTATTTTAATAGTATTGTTTAATCCTAATATAAGTCTTATTTCCTTTACATTACCGTAAGGGTAAGTACCTCTTCCTATCAACGTGTCTTTACCATTCTGGTAGGCAAGTAAATCATAAATACTAAGAATGGTTGCTAGAGTAACCCACCCTGTAGAATCCTCTTTAAAATTTACACGTACTTCTTTAATATCTACGTTTACTTGTTGGGAAGTACTATACTTTAATGGATGTTGGTACCAAATATTATCAATTTAATTTTAATCTAATATCAGTTCAGTCACTCACGTTTTGGTATTATAGGTTGGTTGTTTATAAAAAATGAAGCGAGCAAAAGCAAATATTTAATTATTTTTATTTCATGGTAAAACAAAAATTAGTAGTACTAACTGGTGCAGGTATTAGTGCCGAAAGTGGGCTTAAAACCTTTCGTGATAGTGATGGCTTGTGGGAAGGTTACAATGTTTATGATGTGGCCACACCAAGAGGTTTTAAAACTAACCCTGCATTGGTTTTAGACTTTTATAACCTACGCAGAAAAGATGTAGCTAATGCACAGCCAAATGCTGCACATATTTGCTTGGCAGAGTTAGAAAAATATTTTGATGTATATATTATTACTCAAAATATTGATGACTTGCACGAACGTGGCGGCAGTACAAATGTTACCCACTTACATGGGCAAATATTTGAAATGCGTAGTGTGCAAAACAATGAAGTTATTTATGAAATTAAGAATGATATTAACCTTGGGGATGTAGATGAACATGGCCACCAACTTCGCCCAAATATTGTTTGGTTTGAGGAAACTGTACCCATGATTGATTTGGCTGTAAATATTGTACGTAATGCTGATATTTTTGTAGTCATAGGTACATCGCTACAAGTGTATCCTGCTGCGGGTTTAATAGATATGGCAAGGTCAATAATTCCTAAGTATGTTATTGATAAAAAAATACCTTACACCTCTGCATTACAAAACCTAACAGTAATAGAAAAACCAGCCAGCGAAGGTGTAAAACTTTTACAAAAAAAGCTATTAAACCTACAATAAATCCTTTTTGCCATTTTTAGTTTTTTGCTAACAAAATGGTGGTTATTTTTCCAACAAAACAAAGCAGCAATTATGAAAAAAATAATCATTGTAATACTGACCATTACATTTTTTACAACAACTGCTACACAAGCACAAGGGCTAAAAGATTTAATAAATAAAGCAACAGGCAAATCAACTGTTATTGGCAATTTAACAAGCGATGAGGTTGGTAAAGGTCTAAAACAAGCACTCAGTATTGGCGTAGAAAATGGTGCTGAAAAATTAGCAAATGTTGATGGCTTTTTAGGTAATGCTGCCGTTAAAATTTTGTTGCCACCAGAAGCACAAAAGGTTGAGCAAAAGCTACGTGCACTAGGCTTTAATAATCAGGTAGATGCAGCCGTTACTAGTTTGAATCGTGCGGCTGAAGATGCTGCAAAAAGTGCTGCGCCAATATTTGTAAATGCCATTACCAACATGAGTATTACTGATGCATTTGGGATTTTAAAAGGTAACGATAGTGCAGCTACTACCTATTTAAAAGGCAAAACTACCACCGCTTTAACAGTAGCATTTTCGCCTGTTATTGATTCATCTTTATCTAAAGTTGGTGCAATACAACTTTGGAATACTTTGTTTGCCAATTACAATAAAATTCCATTTATAAAAAAAGTTAACCCCGATTTAAAGGGCTACGTAACAGACCGTGCTTTATCTGGCATGTTTTACCAAGTGGCACAAGAGGAAGCAAAAATTCGTACAAACCCTGCGGCACAAACCACCGATTTGTTAAAGAAAGTATTTGGTAGTAAGTAAAGGTTTTTTGTAACCAACGTTCAAATTTCAATGTTGCATCGTTGCGTTGCACACAAAAGGTATACAATATTATTGCAGCAAGTGGTACTAATTTTATAATGAACAACGTAGTGGTTAGGCAAAAGTTGTAGCCCCCTTACCCATGTTGCTTTGTGGTTAAGAAAAATTAGTTAGAGAAAATATCAAACTTGCTTTTAGGTCGCTGTGCATCTAACCATTTAAATTTTCGTAATCGTATTTCTTCGTGGTTTACTTGTCGCATAGGGTAGGCTATACCTTCTAAATTGTTACGCAATACTATTTTTTTCGGTTTAGCACCACCATCAGCCTTTTGTTCAAAATACATATCAATTACATCGCAAGTTGCTTTGTTTACTGCTATGTATTTATTTTGCTCGTCAAGGCCATAGTAAACAGTTTCGGCATTGCCTTTTGCCCGTAAATTATCAACTTTGCCATTTATGAAATATCCATTTATTGTATTTCCTTTTATTTGATTATAGTATTTATCTGTCAACTTTTGGATACTCATGGCATTTTCAAAAACATATAATCTTTCAGGTTTTTTATTTTTTAGGAACATATAAATTGTGTCGCCTGTAATCTGATTTTCCTGTGCCCATGCAATCGGATTTTTAAATAACCTAAATACAGAATCTTCGCCTGAATAAAATAAGCTATCACAAACAACTTGTAATGAATCTGAAAATATTTTTACATTATAATAAGCTTCAAAATACCTATCCGCACTACTATCCTCAGCGTTTTTAGTAATAGTTGCTTTTGTTGTTATTACTGAATCTCTCACTACTGGTATCACTTTTGTTTTCATTAGCTCACTTAGTTTAGACGAAAACAGCGTATCAGCAGATATATAAATTGTGTCTTTTGGTTGTTTTATTAATAATATGGGCTTTTGGGTGGCTAATAAGGCATTGGTTTTTTTATTTGCTTTTATATTGCCCGCTATCAAATCGTAGGCTAAGCTGTCTTTACTTCGGTACACGGCATTGCCATCGTATTCACTAAGGCCAGTTTTATCATCAAGGGCAATTTTATCAGCAGTAAATGTGTAGGCACTATCATCTATGATTGGTCGTTGATTAAAGTATGCTTTTTTGCTTTTGGTATCGTAGTAGCCATCTTTGGTTTTAATGGTTTGTTTGCCACTTACAATGGTTGAGGGTGCAACAATAGTGGTTATACCTGTATTGGTATTATATAAAAGTGTATCTGTTTTAACCGTAAACCCAGAATCTTTTAAAAAAACATTCTTTTTAAAATATACATCTTTTGTTTCGCCATAATAATAGCCTTCGGTACTTGTTAATACAGTTTTACCATTAACAACTTTGCCACCTTTATAATAAATACCAATTTTTGTCTGCTCATCATACACCAATTCTTCTGTAGTTAAAACGCCTTTACCATCTGTTAGCTTTACTTTTTTATTTAGATAGGCTTTCTTCTCTTTACCTACATATTTTAGATATTGAGAATAAGTATTGATGCTATCATTATCATTAATATGCACGTTACCAAAGGCTTCTAGAATATTGGTAAGCTGGTTAAGGGCAATACTATCTGCCTCAAAAATGGTTTTATCTTGTTGAACTTTGGCTTTACCAACAAGCGATAAAACCTGTGTTACTGAATCAATTTGCTGAAAATTTTCTCTATCAGCACTAATAATCATAATCATTTTACCCTGCCTAGATGTATCTTTTGGCACTTGAGCAAATAAAGTAGCCGATGCTATTGTACCCAGCATCAAAACATAGAATCTTTTTAGAGAAATCATTTTTGAAATATTAGTGTATCATTAAGAGGTGCGGTTAATGGCTTACTCTTATCTTTTCCTCCAAACACAGAAATATTTACATAACGCTTGGGATGTGTTTTAAAATCATCCAATAAAATATTGGTACTGCGCACAGTATTTAGCAGTTGATAATACAATTGTTTATCGTTCATTAATAATCCTAAAGTACCGTCTTTGCTACCTATTTTTTCAACCAAGCCATTCATATTGTCAATGGCATTTTTTAGCGATGCAATGCTACCGTCAATATCAGCTTTAGATAAATTTTCTGTTGTTTTCTCAATGTTAGTCATCATTTTGGTAACCTTCTCATTATTATCAGCTAAATTTTTGGTAAAGCTGCTTAGGTTTTTCATACTTTGGTTTATAGCGCTAGATTGTTGGTTCAACATTGCTTGTATAGAGCCTGCCGAAACAGCTAAACTTGCAGTGGTTTTATTTATGTTTGCCATGGTGTTTTGTAGATTTCCTTTAGTCTTCGAATCAAAAATAGAGTTCACGTTGTTCAACACGCTATCAAGACTGTGCATAGTTACCTTTAACTGGTCTGCAATAGGTGCAATTTTATCAGTAAGTGAACCGAATAAGCCTGCTTTATTACCAGTTATTAACGTATCCCCCGATTCTAAATATTTTGTATCATCACCCATCACAATTTCCATACTTGGGTTGCCTAATGGGTTTTCTTTAATAGCAGCTATAGAGTTGGCAGGTATATTATACTTACCTTTTAGTTTTATGGTAATAATAATGTCTCGTAAGTTAGCATCAGCATTTTCAATATCCGATACTGCACCCACTTGAAAGCCATTAATAAACACTGGGTTAGAAACCATAATCCCTTTAATATTGCTGTATTTGGCATATAAAAAATTACCCGTTTTAAATAAGCTTTTACCTTTTAAGAAATTAAATCCTAATATAAAAAGTGTAATCGCTACAGCCGCTAACACACCTACTTTAGTTTCGTTTGATATCTTCATGACTACAAATTTAGGGGGATTGTATCAACCTGTAAAAGCTGTTAACTAATTAAATAATCAATAACATATAATTTTTATATAATTAATGTCAAGACTACCTTTACGATGGCTTCTATTTTGTTATAAATTCTATTATTATTATTAAAGTGCGTGGGTAATTTAAATGTAATGATGCTCATGAAATTCTTGATTATCTAAATGGCAAATTTTAAATACATATCCATGTTTTTGAATTGGTTGTATCCTTAGTTAGCTTGTACGAAACCAATATATTTGTAGTCATGTCAGCCGAAAAAATTATTGCCGATTTTAAGCGAAAAAACTTTAAGCCTATTTATTGGTTAGAAGGCGAAGAACCCTATTTTATTGATGAAGTAGTGGCTTATGCCGAGCATAAAATACTTACTGAAAGCGAAGCCAGTTTTAATTTAACCATTTTTTATGGCCGTGATGCTAACTGGGTCGATGTAATAAATGCTTGTAGACGTTATCCTATGTTTGCCGAGCGGCAGGTAGTATTGTTAAAGGAGGCACAGCATATGAAGGATATAGAGAAGCTGGAAGGCTACATTGATAACCCCTTAACATCAACCATTTTTGTAGTTAGTTATAAAGATAAAAAGGTAGATGGGCGTGGTAAATTGTCTAAAACCTTAAAGCAAAAAGGCGAGTTACTTTCTACCAAAAAACTATATGATAACCAGTTGCCAGAATGGGCCAATCACATGATAAACCACCATGGGTTAACCATAGATCAAAGGGCAATGGCATTATTAGTAGACCATGTAGGTAACGATTTAAGTCGATTACAAAACGAGATTGAAAAACTAGCTGTAAACCTTGGTAACCGTAAAGCCATTAACGAAGATGATATTGAAAAATATATTGGGGTAAGTAAGGAGTTTAATGTGTTTGAACTACAAGATGCTTTAGCCAAAAAGAACCTGCCAAAAGCCATACGCATCATCCATTATTTTGAGCAAAATCCCAAAGCAGCACCTATACAAATGATACTGCCAGCATTGTATAATTTTTTCAGTAAAACTTATATGATTTTTGGTGTACCATCTAACAACGAAAAGGATATTGCCACTGCATTAGGCGTTAACCCTTACTTTATGAAAGATTATACGCAATGCGCCAAAAATTATGGTCAGCAAGGCATTGAACGTATTTTATTATTATTACACAGCTACAATCTGCGCAGTATTGGTATTAACAATGGCAGCGCAGATGATGCTGCTTTAATGAAGGAATTGGTGGTAAAAATGATGAACTAAATTCTGTCACCACAAAGTTAGATAGAAACATAAAAATAAGGTTATTTGTAAAAATACCATGTGTTTATTTGGTAGAATTTATACGTGCTAAATACCTATTTACTATTTCTACAATACTTGGGTAACTTTTAGTCAAATAATTAGATAAATCTGCTATTGCAACCCATTTTATGTCGGTTATATCTTCTTCTGTTTGAGGTGTTAGAACTTGGTTGCTATTGGTTGTCATTAAATACCAATGGCTTTGTTTTATTACCTCTTTATTTAAGTATTTATCAAAGTACAAATGTTCAGTTATACCAATTAATTGATGCAGTTGCATTTGTTGCAAACCAGTTTCTTCCTGTATTTCTCTTACAGCACAAGCTTCTATTGTTTCGCCAGCATCTAATTTGCCTTTTGGTAAATCCCAGAAACCTCGTCTAAATATCATTAACAATTCATCGTTTTCATTAAATACCAAACCACCACCAGCAACAATTATTTGTTTTTCCATTGGGTAAAAATAGTTGTAAAACTGAAGCTACAATAATCAAGGTTCAAGGGTTCAAGCTTTTTGCTTGTTTTCTTTGTTCTTGTTGCTTGCTCATTAGCCCTGTATTTCAAATCCTTTTATCTTCGTTGCATGACAAATGAAAAAGCTGTTGCTGAAAAATTATTACAAGTGCAAGCGGTAAAATTGAGTCCAGACAAGCCTTTTACATGGGCAAGTGGGTGGCAAAGTCCTATTTATTGCGACAACCGAAAAGTGCTGTCATTCCCATTTGTGAGGGATTTTATTAAAAGCGAATTATGCAATGTTATTTTTGAAAAATATCCCGATGCAGATATGCTAGCAGGGGTGGCCACAGCAGGTATTGCATGGGGTGCTATGGCTGCGGATCAGCTGAAATTGCCATATATGTATGTGCGTCCTAAACCAAAGGAACATGGTTTGGGCAATCAAATTGAAGGGCATTTTGAAGTTGGACAAAAAGTAGTAGTAATAGAAGATTTAATTTCTACTGGTAAAAGTAGTTTGCAAGTGGTAGAGGTGTTGCGTAATGCTGGCTTAGAGGTAATTGCGATGGTTAGTATTTTTAACTATGGTTTTACAATTGCTGAAGAAGCTTTTGCTGCTGCTAATGTATCTTACACATCATTAAGTAATTATCAAACATTAATTGGTATTGCGGTTGAGAAAAAATTGGTTTCTGCCGAAACGGAGCAATTATTGCTACAATGGCGTAATAATCCTTCTGAATGGCAGGTTGGTGTTTAAGTTTATGTTTAGTTCAGTTGAAATGTAACAAATGAAAAAAATAGTTTTTATTGTACTTTTAGTATTAGGTGGTTCAAAAATTAATGCACAAGTAATGGCTGCAAAAGCTAAAACCGTGGTTATTAAATCGGCTAACTTGCGTTGTTGGGTATGTAAAGAAAAACTAGAGGCGTATTTGGTGAGAGAAAATGAAGACAATATGCAAAGTGGCATGTTAAAAAGAACGTATAATTTAATGGCTGGCGAGGTGAGGGTACAATATTTATCAGATCGTGTATCGGTTGACGCTATTAAAACTGCACTAAACAATGCAGGCTTTGATGCGGATAGTACTTTAGCAACACCAGAATCATACATGCAATTACCACCAATTTGTAAGCGTAAAGAAGATGGTGGTGGCCCACAAAAAGGTAAGCCTTGCCATATTGAACCTTATTAGTAAATATTAAAAAATATACTTACAAAAATCCCAGTTGCAACATACAACTGGGATTTTTTACAATTATCTTTTACAAAATAGTGGAGAAAGCAATTACTTCTTTTCAATTTGCATTTTAATAATACCTTTATTTGGTTTAATATATTGCTGATATTTTTGCATTATATCCTCAGACATTTCAGTACCATTTATGGTAAGTTTATTATTTTTCATTTCAACTTTCACATCATCACCTTTTACTAAGCCATCTTTTCTTAAGGCAGCAATTAATGATTCTAAATTATTGCCATCGGCTGTAAGCGTAAGATTTTTGGTTGTACTACTGTCAGTAATTTTTTCATCAATAACTCTAACTTCAATTTTCTTTACCATATTACCAAGAATAGCTGCATCAGTTTTATGCATTTGTGCCAATGATGGCGCAATTACCAATGAAACAATAGACATCAATTTAATTAATATGTTCATTGATGGTCCTGAGGTATCTTTAAAAGGATCACCAACGGTATCGCCAGTTACAGAAGCTTTATGGGGTTCAGATTTTTTGTAAAACATTTCGCCATTTATCTCAACACCTTTTTCAAAGCTTTTTTTAGCATTATCCCAAGCACCACCAGCATTATTTTGAAAAATTCCCATTAATACACCACTTACAGTTGCACCAGCTAAAAAGCCACCTAAAGCTTCGGGGCCTAAAATAAAGCCAACTAACAAAGGCGAAATAATGGTAATTGCACCTGGTAACATCATCTTCTTCAATGATGCTTCGGTAGAAATTGCCACACATTTATCATATTCTGGTTTGCCTGTCCCTTCCATAATACCAGGAATGGTTCTAAATTGTCTGCGAACTTCCTCTACCATTGCCATAGCTGCTTCACCAACTGCACGAATGGCTAAAGATGAGAAAATAAATGGTATCATACCACCAACAAATAAAGCTGCTAAAACATCAGCTTTATAAATATCAATATGTTGATTATTTGGCATAGCAATACCTACAAAAGCTGCAAACAAAGCCAAAGACGTTAATGCAGCCGAAGCAATGGCAAAACCTTTACCACTTGCAGCAGTTGTATTACCAACAGCATCTAAAATATCGGTTTTTTCACGAATTTCTGGAGGTAATTCACTCATTTCAGCAATACCACCAGCATTGTCAGCAATTGGGCCAAAAGCGTCAATGGCTAATTGCATACCCGTTGTAGCCATCATACCTGCTGCGGCAATGGCCACACCATATAAACCTGCACAAGCAAAAGAACCATAAATACCACCAGCTAAAACAAGTATTGGTAAAAATGTACTTTCCATACCTACAGCTAAACCACCGATAATATTAGTAGCATGACCAGTAGCAGATTGGCGAATAATACTCATTACAGGACGTTTGCCCATTGCAGTATAATATTCAGTAATAACACTCATTAACGTACCAACTATTAAACCAACAGCTATAGCACCCAAAACACCATTACGGCTAAATTGGTAGCTACGTAGCATTAATGTTTCTGGTAAAATATATGTAACTATAAAGTAGCAAGCAACAGCAGTTAGAACCATACAGCCATAATTGCCCATGTTTAGTGCCTTTTGAACTGCATGTGTGCTAATACCAGCAGAATCGCTAATTCGTACAAAAAAAGTACCGATAATAGATAATATAATACCCACGCCAGCAATAACCATGGGTAATAAAATAGGTGAAAGGCCACCAAAATTATCTATTAATGTAGCGCCATTTACACCTGTAACTTCTTGACCTAAAACCATTGTAGCTAATACTGTAGCCACATAGCTGCCAAATAAATCTGCTCCCATACCAGCTACATCACCTACATTATCACCCACATTATCTGCAATGGTTGCAGGATTACGTGGGTCATCTTCTGGAATACCAGCCTCAACTTTACCAACTAAATCTGCACCTACATCGGCTGCTTTTGTATAAATGCCACCACCAACTCTTGCAAACAAGGCAATACTTTCTGCACCTAATGAGAAGCCGGTTAATACTTCTATAGTTCTTAACATGCCTGCTGCATCACCAGTTGGGGCAAAAAAATGTTTTAATATTAAAAATAAACTACCTAACCCTAAAACTGCTAACCCTGAAACACCTAACCCCATAACAGCACCACCTGTAAACGATACGTGCAATGCTTTTGCTAAACTTGTTTTTGCTGCATGTGCTGTACGAACGTTGGCTTTAGTAGCCACCTTCATACCAATATAACCTGCAGTAGCACTAAAAACAGCACCAATTATAAACGCAATAGCAATGCTCCAATGGCTGCCTTCATTTTTTGTAGCCATAAAGCCTAATAACAAAGCAACTATTACTACAAAATAGCCCAAAATTTTCCATTCGGCTTTTAAAAATGCCATAGCACCTTCAGCGATATAGGTGCTTATTTCCTTCATTCTTTCATTACCAGCTTCTTGTTTAGATACCCAATTAAATTTAATCAATGTGTACAACAAACCCACAATACCCATGGCTGGTACGGCATAGAAAAGCAAAGTGTTCATAAGCAAATTTTCTTTTTAGAATTTTTAATTTTAAGGTTGCCAAAAATAGGGTAAACGGTTTACAATTGAATAGCAATATGCAATCGTTTAGGAAAAATGTTTATTGCGTTGCTAAAAAGGAAAACAATGACCCTCAGGCGGCCGATGCGCATAAAGTTCTTCTATCAAAGATTTTTTAATAGAAATTGGGTATGGTAATGATACTAGCTATTCTGTTGTATTAGGTGTAACGCTTTGTGGCTCGGAAAATAAGTTACAGTTACTCTATTGTTTTGGTGGTATCTGCAATGCCAGTAAATACAGAGGACATTTTACTGGCTTTATAAATATTGGTATTGAATTTATTACCTGTAATAATGATGGTGGCTGTATCTTTTACCAAACGAGAGAAAACTGCGTTATTGCCATGCCACCAACCATTGTGATACACAATTGTACCTTCTGGTTTTTCAATAAGTCGCCAGCCAAGACCATAATTATGTTCGCCACGTTTTTCGTTACTATAGCCTGTAAATGCCATTTCTAAACTTTTAGGACTAACAAAATTACCAACATATAAGGCTTTGTCCCACTGCAATAAATCTCTAACAGTGCTGTAAACATTTTTATCGCCATACACACAGTCTAATTTTTCAAATTTAAAGGGTGCCCAATTTGGTTGGTAAGATGGGTGATAATTGGCAACATCTTTTAAACTAAAAACAAAACTACTTTTCATGCCTAAAGGTATAAAGACACTGTCCATCATATAACGTGGAAAATCAATAGCAGTAACCTTTTCAATTATTAAAGCTAACAATGCAAAATTGGTGTTGCAATAGTGGAAAAAGCGGTTGGGACTACCTTCAATGGCAGGCTTTTTATCAATCATATATTGTAGCACATCCTTATTAGTAGCAATACCAACAAAACCAGTGGTCCTACTTTTTATAACACGTTTTACACTGATAGTTTTACCTTTTTTATTCTTTTTTCTAATTATTTCTACCGTGCTACCACCTTCCATAAAGTGCACATAATTTGGCAAGCCGCTGCGGTGAGATAATAAATTTTTAATGGTAATATTCTCGTAAGGAAAAGCTGGTAAATATTTTCGTACATCATCATTTATATTTAATTTACCTTGTTCCATTAAACGCAAAACAACCATTGCTGTAAATGTTTTTGACGTAGATGCAATATGAAATGGCGTTAAAGCAGTAATACTATCCTTACGTTTATAATCGTACCAACCATGATAATTTTCAAATATAATCTCACCATTTTTAGCTACTAAAATACCGCCGTTGAAACCTTTCTGCAATAGCATTGTTTGGTATAAGGGCTCAATTAAACTTGCATAATATTCTTTTTCTTTTGGAGTAATTGGGGCAAATGTTACAGACTTTATAACTAGTTTAGGAGGGGTATTTTTTGGGGTATTGCTACAAGCTAATATTAAACAAGTTATAAAAGGAATAAACTTCAATTTTTGCATAGAGTACATATTCAACAATAGCAAATATAGGGTTACATGTATATAAAGCTATCCCAAAATGCTAGTTTATACTTTTAAAGTATTTGAAGCTTTGTGTTACAAAGATAAAAAAATGTGATATGAAATATTAGAATAGCAATTACAAACTTGATTAAACAATTGCATATATAAAATACTAAAAATTATATTGTTACCGTAATTGTTCTTGCATTCTTCTTACTCTATCCTCTAATTTTTCAGATGATAAATTATTGCGATTTAGGCCATCAACTACAATCGGGAAACTCAACGGGGTTAAGCGTTTTGGATACATAATAATAATATGTCCTTGCTGAATGCGTTGTAAGGCTGTGCGTAAACGTGTTTCTTCCATTTGCTGCGTAAATACTTCGTTGTAAGCTTGGCGAAGTAATAGATTAGTTGGGTCGTACTCGTTAAAAACCTTAAATAATAAAGAGGCTGATGATTGAAGGTGACGGGCTTTTTTTTGTTCGCCTGGCATACCTTGAAAAATAAGACCACCAATAACTGCAATATCTCTAAACTTACGGGAAGCCATCTCTACACTGTTTATACTTTTTTGAATATCTGCCACTAAATTATCGCTTGTTAAAAGCTCGTAAATATTACTATCATCAACAGGGATTGGCTGGTCGCTAAGCAATTCAAACCCATAATCATTCATAGAAATAGAAAAAGTAATCGGGGTAATTTGCCCAATACGATGCGCCAATAAAGCACTTAATGCTTCGTGAACTTGTCGTCCCTCAAACGGATAAACTAATAAGTGAAACCCATCTTTACCTTCAATTTGTTCAACCAATAATTCATTGGCTTTTGGTATGTGCGATAGCTCAGCCTGCAAAGCAAAAAGCGGTTGTAATGCCGTGAGTTCGGGTGAAAATGAGTTGGCAGTTGGTAGTTGATAGTTGGCATATGGCGGTTGATTATTGATTATTTTTTCTTCCCTACTCTCCACTAACAATTTCTGACTAACCATTTCCGATTCCTCATTCACTCTACTAAACGTTTCTCTCAATACATGCCCTAAGTTAGCAGTTAAGCTCATGCGACCACCCATCCAACTTGGAACAATAGATTTTTTAGAATTTGATTTTTTTACAAAAACCGTCATCTCTTTAATGCTTACCAATTCAACGTTTCTTCCTGCCAATGTAAATACATCACCAGTTTCTAAACGGCTAATAAACCATTCTTCAATTACCCCAATATAACCACCACTTATAAACTTTACCTTCATCATCGCATCGCTAACAATGGTACCAATGTGCATGCGGTGCCTCATGGCAGTGCGGCGATTTTTTATCTTGTAAATACCATCTTCTATCTCTACTTTTTTATATTCATCATATTGTTGTAAGGCTTTACCACCAATGGTTATATGCAGTAAAACCTCGTTAAATTCTTCTTCATTTATGTCGCTAAAGCAATAGGTACTTTTTACTTCTTTAAAAATTTGCGCAGCAGTAAAACCCTCACCCACAGCTAGTGTACATAGGTATTGGGTTAATACATCAAAGCATAGCAACATTGGTTCTCTACCTTCAATTAAGTTTTGTTTAATAGCTTGTTTTAATGCTGCAGCTTCTACCAATTCTAATGAGTGCGTGGGTAGAAAATAAATTTTACTAATATCACCAGGCTTATGACCACTTCTTCCCGCACGTTGTAAAAACCGTGAAACGCCTTTTGGCGAACCCACTTGAATAACGGTATCTACTGGGCGAAAATCTACCCCTAAGTCAAGGCTGGCCGTACACACAACCGCTTTTAATTTTTGGGTATGAAGGGCATCCTCAACCCATAAACGCAATTCCTGCTCAATACTACCATGATGCAAAGCAATTGCACCAGCCAATTGTGGCGCTACATCTAGTAACGTTTGGTACCAACGCTCTGCCATGCCACGGGTATTTATAAAAATAAGTGTGGTTGTACTTGCCTCTATAATTGGTATAATTTTTTCTGCCAGTTTTATGCCCAAATGCCCAGCCCACGGATACTTTTCAATCTCATCAGGAATAATTGAATAGATATCTATTTGCTTATCTAAATTGGCTTTTACAATGATACCTTCATTGGTTATAGGGCTAAGTAATACCTCTTTTGCTTCTTCCAAATTGCCTATGGTTGCAGAAATGCCCCAAAGAGAAAGTGGATAGTTGTTGGTTGAAGGTTGTTTGTTTTGTGTTGTTTGTTGTTTGTTGCTAATTGCTAGTTCTTCGACCTCAACTTGTGACTCTGGACATATAATTTTTGATTGACTAATGATCATTGAACATTGACTATTCACTATTCTTGATAGCGCCAACTCAACTTGCACCCCACGTTTGCTGCCAATCAGTTCGTGCCATTCATCAACCGCAATAACACATAGGGTTTTAAGACTTTCGGTATAAGATTTTTGAGCCAAAAAAAGATGCAGACTTTCGGGTGTAATAATTAATACTTCAGGTATTTGGCGTTTTTGTTTTTGCCGTTCAGAGGTGGTAGTATCGCCATTGCGAATGCCCACTTTCCATTGCATACCTAGCTCTACAATAACTTCATCCATTGCCCGGCCAATATCTTTTGCTAAAGCACGTAATGGAGTTATCCAAAGTAATTGTAAACCATTATTTTTTAGGGATTGATAATCCGTTGGGTGTTGGTTAATAAATTGGATAATGCTGCCCAAATACACCGAGTAGGTTTTGCCACAACCAGTTGGTGCATTTACCAAACCACTTTTACTATCAATAATATGCTGCCAAGTGTCTGTTTGAAATTGAAATGGCTGAAAGCCTTTATCAGTAAGCCATTGAGAGACAATTTTATAGCCGGTTGTATATTGTAATATATGTTGAGGTTGACTGATAATCTGATTTTAAGTAAGTGAAAACCGCTATTTTAAGCTATAAATTTCTTACCATTTATGCTTCCCAAAGATGATGTTGAATAATATGCAAAGCGTTGCAGTGTGCGACGCAACGAAGCTAAATGGACAATTGAAAGCTGGCAACACAAAAAACCTATAACATCTTTAAATATTCAATTACAGCTTTACGTTCAATATCAGATAATTTATCTCCAAAAGTATGGCCAATATTGCGATAGCCAGGTAAATCTGTATTGTAAACGGTACGTTTTTCGGGAGCATCTACTGACTCGTATTGCCAGCCAATATTAACATAATCGTAGGTAGGTTTTTTGAAGTTACGTTTCCAATATTGTGGTCGTTTTTTGCTATTTAATAAGGCCTGTAATGTAGGCACAGAGCCATTATGCAGGTAAGGGGCAGTTATCCAAATGCCATCTAATGGCGGTGCGATATAGCCATTGTACGGTTCTAATCTAGCGGGGTTTTTGCCTTGTGCAAACCAACTTTTATTAAACCAATCTATAAACTGTGGATTTTGTTGGTTACCTAAAAATAACAATGAATCTGTTTTAATAATGGATGCTGGAATTAACAAGTTGGGATACTTGCCATCATCACCATAAGTACCATGGCATTTGCTGCAAGTATTTGTAAAAATAGTTTTACCTCTTGCTGCTAAAACGTCATCAATTTCTTTTGGATATTTTGGTGGTTTAATTGATTTTATAAACGCTAAAACATCTCCAAAATGGCTGTTTACTTCGCTTGCTTCGCTGGTATCTTTTACTGTTAAAATATTACTTAGCATTAAGAATTTACCAAAATCGCCCCTGCCAAACCCATTATAAAACATGGCATTTTTTTTCTTTAATAACCACCAAGCTGGCACATCTGTTGGTACTACTTCGTTAGGAATATCTAATATTGTTTTTGGCAACCATTCTAAGGTTTGTGGGTCACGATGAGCGACTAATAATGTTGCTAATCTATCGGCTGCATTAACGCCTTGTACTTCTGTTTGCATGTAGGGCGCAATAGCAGAAAAAGAGGTAATGATGGCTTTTGTAGCTTGGTATTGATTAGGCGATATTGTTTGCAGCACTTTACTACCCATATTGTTTAGGTAGCCAGCACCTTTACCAAAGTTGGTAAAATCTTGAAAGGTATTGCCAAGCCCAACATACAATTTGCCATCAAATTCTTGTGCATGGCATTGCAAACATGTGGGTACTACTACTTCTGTATTATTTTCACCCCGTACCACATTAAAACCATAGGGTACATTGGCATTTTTGCCAGTACGGTTTAAGTAGTTTTGTTTGTCTTTACCAAAAAATAAGGCAAAATAATTATAAGGTAGCCCACTTTTTAAATAATCGCCTGTTATTAAATATTGGTAGCCAATAGCACTATCGCCATTGCGTTGTGGACTTGGTGGAATGACTGTTGGTTTATCGCCTTCAAATTCATTAGTTTTTTGCATAAATGCAATGCTTGCTGCAATAGCACAACTAAGAAAAATGATGGTAATTAATTGCTTACGAAACATAATATTTTTAGCTAAAGATGTAAGATACCTAACAGCTAACTAATGTAAAAGTTAAACAATTTCCTCTTTTTTATTACCATAAATCAGTAACATGTTCTTTAGGTATTTCTAGCTATTTGTCTAATTCGCTTTTCCCCTTTTTTAACTTTTAGTACAATTACTTTAAGAACATTTATATATATTATTTTTAATATAAAAATCTGATTGCTGCTATGTGATAAATTGGTACTAATTTGTGACTTACCCATAAGTCAATATATGAAAATAGGTATTGCACACAGTAATCAAACACATTCAAAATCTGCTGGCATTGAATGTGCCGCTAATGCCTTGGCAAAAGCAGGCATAGAAAAAGCCAATTTTGCATTGGTATTTTGTAGTGGTAAACACGATCCGCATAAATTTTTAGAAGGTATTACTTCTGTTTTGGGTAACACCCCTCTTATTGGCGGTTCAAGTATTGGCATTATTACAGAAGATTTTATTGGCTACGAAGGTTTCGAAGTAGGGGTTACCGTTTTTGCTTCTGATACAGTTTCTTTTACAGTATTCTCACAACCTAGCTTGAACCTAGATGAAAGAAAAGCTGGTGAAGCATTAGGCAAAAAAATAAACGAAGTAGCCACCGATGCAGCCAAAGCACTATGGATTTTTTATGATTCCTGTAAGCAGCAAAATCCACCACGGCTTAATTTTGCAACTTGGTTGTTTGAAGGGTTAGAAGCATATTTGCCGAAACACATTGTTTGTGCAGGATCTGGGCTACTGTCGGATATGGAATTGTCTAACACATCTTATCAGTTTTGTAATAATGAAGTGCTAACACAAAATGTAGTAGCCGTTTTAATTGGGGGATCATGTAATATGTACACCACTATTATGCACGGTTGTAAACCAGCTAGTGCATACTTAACCATTACCAAAGCAGAAGGGCCAGTGATATTTGAAATAGACAACCGCCCTGCATTGGAAGTAATTGATGAGCTATTGGGCAATAATCACCATTTACAATGGAAAGATTTTTCTTTTTTTGTAACCTTGGGTGTTAATAGGGGCGAAAAATTTGGTGAATTTGATGAAAAAGAATATGCTAATCGTCTTTTATTGGCAGTAGATATTCCAACTAAATCATTAGTGATGTTTGAACCCGATTTAAAAACTGGTGATGAAGTACAATTGATGCGTAGAAGCGTGGATTTGGATTATATACAAGTTGGCATTGATGATATTAAAACCCAAATGAAAGAGGCTAAGCCAGTTTTCGCTTTTTACATCAACTGCGCTGGAAGGGCAAAACCTTATGCTGGTGGCGAATTTGAAGATGCCGAAGCAGTACAAAAAGGAATAGGCAATATCCCTTTTATGGGTTTTTATTGCGGCGTAGAAGTTGCCAGAGTAAAAAATAATTTACAACCACTTGATTGGACAGGTGTGCTTTGTATCATTTCTGAATAAAACATCAGTATGGATATTTTGAACAACAATATCATACGCCTTCAAAACGAAGTAGCTTATTATAAAAAGCAGTTGAACATCATAGCTGGAAGCGTTGTAAGCCGTGATTATAGGGTGGCTGAAATGAACAATGAAATAAAACAATTAAAAACAGGCTTTGCCTTATTGGCTGCTTTAAACCAATTTAAATCTGTCACCAATATTGAGGATGTTTACGATCATTTTACCGAACGCATCAATATTGATTTACAGAATGATTTATCGTTTATTTTACAGCAGGTTCCTCAAATGCTCAATCATTTTGGGGTTCATTTTATCAAGGGTAATTCAAAAGTGGATACCTCTGCAATGCAGCACCAGCAAGTATATATAGACACTTCATTTATTGAGCAAAAAAAATCCTTACTCTTCAATAGTCAAACCGAGACCACACCATTCATACACCGAATGATTCAAACTTTTGGTATACCTTATTTTATCCTTTCGCCTATTATTGTTAACGACCAATTAGTGGCATATATTTTTACAGGCAGAAAAGTAGAAACCGTGCTTTTTGCATCTTCACGTTTGCTAATACACGATGTACATACCTTGGAAGCAATTGCTGGGGTAATTGCAGCCATCAAAAACCAACATGACCAATTTGAATTATTGGTTAAAGAACGCACACGTATTTCAAATGATATGCACGATGATATTGGTGCAGGGCTTACGCAAATAACCCTTATAAGCGAATCAGCTAAACGCAATACACAAAATAATGCTGAACTAGAAAGTATAGCCATCACCAGCCGCCAACTTGTAAATAGTATGAGTGAAATTATTTGGAGTATGAATAAAGAAAACAAAACTTTAGGGCAGCAAAATGCATATTTGCGTGAGCAACTGCATAAGCAACTTGAATATGCTGGCGTGGCTTATCAAATTGAATTAACAGAAAGTGGCAACAGTATATTGCTAAACAATGAACAAAAACGGAATATTTTACTCATAACAAAAGAGTTGGTAAATAATGCCATAAAATATAGCAAAGCAAAAAATATTAGTGTACAAAGTAGTTTCAATAATGGCATACTTACCATTGAAGTAAAAGACGATGGAGTTGGTTTTGATACCACTAAAAACTTTAATGGAAATGGATTGAGAAACATACAACACCGCATAAAAGAAATGAATGGTAGTATTAATATCTGTGCTTTGCACAATAAAGGCAGCAGCTTTACTTGCTACCTACTACTAAAATAGCATTGTTTGTTTAGGATTACTCAATTACCAAAGATGTAAAAAAGCGAGTCGTCACTTTGCAATTAGTAACGTTAAGTACACAAAAAAAACTGCGAAATCATTATGCGTACTAAAAAAATAATATTTTTTTTCTTATCAATTTTCAGTTTCACAGCTATTTTATGCAATGTAAATTTGGTAAATCCAAAAGTTATTGAACTTCGCTTTTTTCAAACAGCAGACCCATTAAATAGATATCAGGCAGCAAATTATTTTAAAGACAATACCACTACAAAAATTGAATCAAATTTTATAAATGCAGGGTTGGTTAAAAATTTTATATGGGTGCATTGTAAAATAGAATTAACTCAAAATGTAACTGATAATTTTATAATTCTAGATAACCCAAAGCTTAATAAAATACAGGCTTATTTTATAGTAGAGAATAGCCTTGTTGATTCACTTACAACAGGTGACTTTTACCCCTTTCAATCACGCAGATTAGCTTATCCAAATTTTAGGTTTTTGTTACCTAAGCCATCTACTAAAATAGTTGATGTTTATTTTTTTATAGACCATAGAGGCGGTGCATTACAATTGCCCATTCGAGTATTGTCTGAAGAGAATTTAATTGAATCCGACCAAAAAAATTTATTAAGTACTGGGCTTAAAATGGGCGTATTTATTATTCCTTTTTTCTTTGGCTTTTTTTTGTTTTTTACTACAAAAAATAGAACTTATCTTTTATACTCGCTATATATTTTTGTTTCTGCAACATGGCTTATAAGTAGCGATGGATATGGGTTTCAGTATTTATGGCCATTATTACCATACTTTAATAATAGAATTAAAGCTGCTTTTGGGGTGCTATCTTCTGGCATGTTTGTAGCATATGCGTTGCAGTTTACAAAACCATATCAACAACAAAAATCTTTACTAAGAACCATACTAAAATGGTTGATGTTTTTCTTTTTATTTTGGGGCATCGTTCCTTTGCTACCATTTATTTCAATTAAGTACAAAGGATCAACACCCATATTCTTATACCTATTTTTTGCTTGTAATATTGTTTGTTCTTTTTTAATGTTGTTTTACTTAGTTAAACTTGTTAAAAAAAACGGTACTGCAGTTATATTTTATTTATGTGCAGTTGTTGATGCCATCATTTTTTCTGTATTAGTTGTTGGCTATAATCTTGGTTTTATTAAGCTTACAGTTTCATCATCAACGCTAATTAGTATTGGTATCATAATAGACATTGTATTTATGACTTTGGGGCTAGCCTATCAATTCAATCAATACAAACTTGATAAGGAAAAAATGTTAGTTGACTATTTGGAACAAGAGAAAAATATTAACATCAATATTATTAAAATGCAAGAAGAAGAACGCAAAAGAATTAGCAGAGAAATGCACGACGATATTGGAGCTGGTTTAACTAGAATTACAATGATGAGTGAGTCTGCAAGAGTTAAAAAAGAAAATGCCAAAGAACTTAATGAAATAGCTGTGGCATGTAGAAAAATAGTAGCTAGTTTAAGTGAAATTATTTGGAGTATGCAGCCATCAAACAATAATCTTCAACAACTTTTTATACACATTAAAGAACAGTTGAGTGAATTGCTAGAATACACTGATATCAATTACTCAATCAACTTTCCTGAAAAATTTATCAATCAAAATTTAGATAGTAACACAACACGCAACATTATTTTAGTGTGTAAAGAAGTTGTAAATAATGCTGTAAAATACAGCCAATGTACAAGCTTTATGTTTTCGATAAAAATTATAGAAAAAAGTTTTTTGATTGATATTGCAGATAATGGCATTGGTTTTAATGTTAAGTCGAAAAACAGTGGTAATGGTTTAAATAATATTCAGTACCGAGTAAAACAAATTGGTGGAATAAGTTCTGTTCAATCAAACAACAAAGGCAGCATTTTTATTTTTACTATTCCCATAAATTAATACTACTTTTTTCATACTAAATGGTAAATCATAACACTTCAAATTTGTATAATGAAAATCGATTCAATTGCTATTATAGAAGATGATGAAAAGGTGAGAAATTATTTAGCCGAACAAATTCAATTGCATATTGATGTTAAAGAATTACGCTTGTTTGGCGATGCTGAATCAGCATTAATTCAGCTTACTGCAAACCCAGTTGTTATTGCCTTATTTGATGTGAATTTGCCCAAGATGAGTGGTATTGATTGCATACAAAGATTAAAAATGTTGCATCCAAAAATGCAAATGATGGTGCTTACCGTGTTTGATGATAACGATAATATTTTTAGTGCATTAAAAGCCGGTGCCGTAAGCTATTTACTTAAAAGTACACAACCCGAAAAAATAATTGAAGCCATAGAAGATGTATATAAAGGGGGCTCACCTATAAGCAGTCAAATTGCAAGAAAAGTGATAGATGCTTTTTCTCTAAAAGAAAAAACGAACGAATATTTCCAAGACCTTAGTAGAAGAGAGCAAGAGATTTTAGAGCAGCTTAGTAAAGGCTATCGCTACAAAGAAATTGCCGATAAACTGTATGTAAGTTTAGAAACTGTAAGAACCCATACAAGAAATATTTACGAAAAATTACAAGTAAACAGTAGGGTTGAAGCCTTAAAGAAAACTGGCTTTATATAAATCATCCCCATAAGAATAGTCAATTTATAGCAACCCTAATATTCCCCAAAAGTAATATTAGCTACCACTTTATTGTTTAATATATTCTTAAATTATAAAAATTATTTTATGAGACAAATCTGTATTTTCTTAAGTGTTGTAATATGTGTTTTAGGCACAGCTAATGGATACTGCCAAAACCTTGTAACTACTTATACAACCAATAAAATTACAAAAGAAAAACTTTGGGGATTTTGTGATAGGTTTTATTCTGCTGAAATTATTAAGTCACAATACGATTCAACAATGGCTTTTACAGAAGGTTTGGGTAGAATAAAATCTGGCGAAAAATATGGGTTTGTTGATAGCAAAAACAAGCAAGTTATTCCACCAAAATATGAGCTTGCCGACGCTTTTTCTGAAGGATTAGCAATGGTAATGCTAAATGGCAAGACAATATATATTGATAAAAATGGTACTGATGTGTTTAAAAAAACTTTCAAGATGGGTACTGCATTTCACGAAGGTTTTGCAATGGTTTGGAATGATGAAAACAAAGCAGGATTTATTAATGCAAAAGGCAATCTTGAAGTGCCATTTAAGTATAATAAAGCGTTTCCTTTTAACGGTGGATTAGCTACTGTTATTTCGGAAACTGATAATAAATGGACAGCTATAAATACAAAAGGTGAGACTGTTTTTGTTTTTGATGAAAAGGTTAAGAATGTTTTGGGAGGTTTTAATGATGGGCTTGTAAGCGTTTTTGTTGCTTCGGTAGGTAACGATAATAATTACGATTTTGTAAATGAAAAAGGACAATTTATTTGCATTGCACCTTATCGTTTTACAACACCGTTTAGCAATAGAAAAGCAATTATAGCGTATCAAAATAAAAATAGAGAATTAGGTAATTATCAGGTTTTTAAATATGGCATAATAAACAGAGAAGGCAGCGAAATTGTAAAAGCACAATATGCTTGCCTTCAAGAAAGTCTAATACCTAATATTTATTTTTATGGTAAAACTTCAGAATCTTTTTCAAGTTGTAATGGTTATGGGTTGCTAGATAGTACGGGCAAAGAGCTAACGCAGCCACTGTACAAAAATTTTACGCGATTAAATGATACAACATTTTTATGTAAAACTGTAGCTAGAAATGAGTATTTGCTTTTAACAACAAAAGGTAAAGAATTACTATCCTCAAAGTATAATGATGTAGCATATAATATAATTGGAAGCGACACATTATTGTTTTTAATCCTTAGTAGTGAATTAAGTATTTATAATACTCAAAAAGGGTTACTAAAAGAAAATTCATCGTATTTAATTAAGCTTTTTGAAAAACAAAAACTTTTGCTTTTTGAAGATTCGAGATATACATCAGGTTCTCTTATACATATGGATGGGAAATTGATTTTAGATAATATACAAACACATATTTTTGAGCGTGATTCAACATTAAAAAACGATATACCTTTTATTTTAGTACGTAACCAGCAAGATAAAGATTTTAAAATGTTTAATATAAATACTTTAAAATTTATGCCTTTTGAGTATCAGTTTAAGGATTACGTGTCATCATATTACACTGATAATTTTAATGAAGGATTATTAAAAGTAGGAGTTAAGACAAAATATGGATATATAGATACTAGTGGCAAACTAAAAATTCCTGCTATTTACGAAAAAGCAAGAGATTTTCATAATGGGTTGGCTGTTGTAGGCAAAAAAGGGAAAACTGAATATAGCGATTATATGGTGTATATAAATAAGTTAGGTATAGAATTAAAAGGCATAAAAGCTGCTTCCCCTTACGCGTCAGATTTTAGCGAAGGTTATGCTTTATATCAAAAGGCAGATAGTCCAAATAAAGGAATTAACGATAAGTTTATTTATTATATTAATACACAAGGGAAAGTAATATTTAAATCAGAAAGTGAGGAATATTTTCAGCATGGCGGTTTTTCAAATGGTTTAGCCGCAGTGTCTAATGCAGCTGGTAAATATGGCTATATAAATACTAAAGGGGTTTTAGTAATTCCCTATCAATTTGATATGCCAAAAGAAAAAATATATGCTTTCGAAATTAAATTTGATAAATATGGGTATGCTAAAGTTGAAAAAGATGGGAAAGCGGTAACAATTGATAAAACAGGTAAGGTAGTTAAGTGATAATTTAAAAGCGAGTTATCTATTTATAATACAACCTACAAAAATTTTAAAGACATAAAAACTAAAAAAAAATGAACACAATTAATAAAAATTTACTTGTAACATTAATTTTCATTTTTGTAATTTTTGGCAAGAGTCACAAATCAGATGCTCAGTTTGTTATCAAATTTAAAAAAAATGATAAATATGGGTTAAAAAATGCCCAAGGAAAAGTAATTGTACAACCAAAATATCAACGCATTGGTAAATTTTCTAACAACCTCGCAAGCGTTTATATCTCTCAAGGAACTAGCAGTCTGGATTTTGAACTCAAATTTGGCTATATAGATAAAACAGGAAAGGAAGTAATACCATTAAAATACGGATATACCGATGACTTTTCCGAAGGGCTAGCTTATGTAAAGCCAGATTTTGAATATGGCTATATTGATAAAACTGAAAAAACAATTATCCCATTTATATATAGTAATGCCAATGCTTTTTCAGAAGGGCTTGCTTGTGTAGAAAAAGATGGTAAATATGGCTTTATAGATAAAACTGGAAAAACAATTATTCCTTTTATATATAGACAAGCTGGAAGTTTTTCCGAAGGTCTTGCAAAAGTATTAATAAATATGAAATATGGCTTTATAGACAAGGCTGGGAAAATAATTATACCATTAGAATATGATAATGTTGAAAGCTTTTCAGAAGGATTTGCACTGGTACGAAATGGTTCTAAATACAGTTTCATAGATAAACTTGGAAAGAAAACTCTTGAATTAGAATATAATGGCGCTGAAAGTTTCATCGGCGGCTTATCAAGAGTAGATATTGGAAATGATAATACTGGGCGTAAATGTGGCTTTATAGATAAAACGGGAAAAACAATTATCCCATTTATATATAGTGAAGCAGGAAATTTTTCAGAAGGTCTTGCAAGTGTAGGTATAGGAAGTGATAAAACAGGCATGAAATGTGGCTTTGTAGATAAGACTGGAAAGGTAATTATTCCTTTAATTTATAGTCGTGCAGATGAATTTGAAAATGGGCAGGCGCAAGTTGAATTAAATGGCGAGTATTTTTTCATTAATAAACTTGGTAAAAGAATAAAGTAAGTTGCTTAATTATACTTTCTAATTTACAAATAGTATTAAATTGTTTGGTAGTGATACACAATGCATGCTATAAAAACGTAACATAATTAGTTGTGTTGAGGAACGAGACAGCTTATTGAATTAGGTTAGCTTCCTAGTTCCTCGGAATAACGTTTAACCCGAAATTACTTATAATATTTACCAGCATACATTTAAAATCCCTATTATTTATTTTAGGTCGTTCGCAAGCTTTTTATAAGTGTGGCAGTTCTGTGTAACATATAAAAAACATTCTAGAAAACTTTAATTGAATAGCCAAATAGAAGTTTTACTAAAAAATGGGCTAATATAATTACTACTTTTTTCACACTTTTTTACAATAGTAATACAATCATCTTGCAGCTATAAATAGTTCTGAAAAGTAGATTATTAATTTAAGGTTTAAATATACATAAAATCTAATTTTTTTCTCTTTTCAATTTTATCGACTAACAATAATACAAGCCTTTCCTGCTTAGGCATTTAAGTAGGGGCGTAACTGAAAAGCCAAATGAGTAAGAGACTAAAATTATGAAAAAGAAATTGCTGTTATTGCTGCTTGTAATTAGTGGCTTTGTTGTAAGCGTGTATTCGCAAAATACGTATCAGGCATTAGAAGGTGATTTTGACCGCAAAGGCGAATTTGATAAATGGAATGAATGGACTAAAGGAAAATATTCGAATGGAACAATTGTTGAATATAGGGGTATGTTATCTGCTTCAAAAAAAGGATGCAAGGTAACTGTTGAAGTAAAAAATCTTTCCGAAGACAAAATAAAAATGTTGGTATCATTTTCTTACAACATACCAAAAATTACGATACCTATGACAGGATTTGAAAAGATCTCCATTAAGCCAAGTGAAATTGTAAGCACTTCCTACACGTCAAGCTTTTGTGGTGGTAAAAGTAATGATTACAATGCTTGCTATAGTTGCGGGCACTCGTTTGAAATAGTTCTGAAACCATAACCGAGCGATAAAATGGCATCGTTACAAAGTAAATGCTACTGCAATCAATCACAAAAAAAATAAAAATTAATTATGAGAACAGAAATTAAAATAATAAAAAGCATTGGTATTATTTGCTGCCTAGCATTTTTGCTAACAAGCTGTTACACAGCTAACCATGCTTTTAACTCGGGCTCAAAAACACCTATATACTTAAAAATTAACGATTCAAAAAATTACCAGTTTTATGTAGATGGTATAGCAGTTCAGCCAAAATCAACCTTGTACAAGAGCCGGTTAGTTTCTAGCTCAAGCAATACAGTCCTAAATACCACATATACCACTAATACATACGAACGTACCTATCTGCCCGCACTAAATGTAAAAGCCAATAAACCATATGTAACGGTAAAAGTAGTTTCTGAAGGCGGTGGCGAGACAAAAGATTATCTACTCAAAAGCAATACCAGTGAGGGTTTTAAATTTATCATGTATTTCCAAGGTGCTATGACAGGGGGTATTGGCAATATAATTGATTTTACCAGTAATAGTATATATGCTTGGCCAGTATTAGTAAGTAATAAATAAACTACCAACAAAAACATCAACTTATGAAACAATTTACAACATTCAAAACAATTATTTATTTGGTAATAGTTTGCTTTTTTGCAACAAGTTGTGCCACTATGGTAAGGTCTCACAATACGGGTGATGGGAAGGCTGGTTTTTGCTTACAAAATAAAAGCAATGAATCAATAACCGTAAGCTACAAAGGAAAAGCATTGTCATCATCTATTTTGTACGATGGTCGCCAATATCAATCGCCCTTCATGGTGTACAAATATTACTTGCCACGTATGTACAAAGAAGTTAAAGTAACTGTAGTGAAAGGAAGTAAAACGGAAAATATAACACTCAATCGCCAAAAAGATAAAGGGTGGTTTTGGGTAGATGGTTTACCAGTTTGGATGTACGAAAGTATTGCTGGTAAATTGTTTTACTATAACGATGTAGTAGTTAGTAATTAATAAAAATGATACATTAAAATTATTCATAAATACCAGTAAAACAAAACACTCTAAATAAACTTATTTTTTTATAACGATTATATTATTTGTCTCTGCTTGCAACTAAGCAAATAAAATTGAAGATGTAAAAGTTATATCTGCCGACTCGTTAAATACAGCTTGGATAAATGTCTGTGTTGCACACGATTCTGGCAGTAGCTAATATGATTGCACCAGATATCTTATTGATGGATGGCCGTTTTCAATTGAAAGGTAGTGCAGCAATTGCCCCAAAATTTACAAACTAGCAGTACGGCGCAGATTGCTTTTATATGGGTACGTATGCTTTGGAAATAGCACGTAATGGAATGGCAAATGGCAAGGAAGAAGGTGTTTATACATTTATATGGAAAAACAAGCCGACAATAGTATGAAACTATTCGTACTGCACATGCAAGCTTTTAAATAAAACGAGTAGTGGCATATTTTATATTTTACAGTCTCATAATTTTCTTTAATACACAATAAAGACTTAGGAAAACGTATGGATTTGTAAATATCAATTCGATTAAAAAGATTA
The DNA here is from genome assembly GCA_038327865.1 of Chitinophagales bacterium. Lineage (GTDB taxonomy): Bacteria > Bacteroidota > Bacteroidia > Chitinophagales > Chitinophagaceae > Parasediminibacterium. The sequence continues at coordinate 89,853 of JBBQLL010000012.1, forward strand.
GTTATTAAGAGTATTTATAACTTATTTTTTAATGTCGGAATTGTTAAGGTTATTGTCTAAAAAAATCTCATCAAACTCAATCAGAATCACTATTTGAACAAATATTTATTGTTAAGTTCCTTGCAATTACGACCAACTTTTTTACTACTTTAATCACACTTTTTACTATTTATTAAACGCTCATTTTTACACTATAATTCTATTTATTAATCTTAAAATAAAACAAAATGAAAAAGCTAATTATTTTAACAATGGTTTTTGCTATTACAATGTTTATATTCAGCTGTAAAAAAACCGAAGATGCAAAAACTATAGTTTACACTTGCCAAACCTGCAAAACAACACCAGATGCACAAGCGGCAAACGATGCAAATAGTAAAGGTATTTACAAAGGTGTTATGACTGGTTCATCTGGCACTATAATGTTTAGCGTTTTAAATGGCAACACATCTATAACGGGTACTTTGGTTGTAGATGGTGTTACAGTCGCATTAACATCTACCAGTGTTTGGGTTGCAGGCGCTGCTTTTACTGGCGTATTTACTGGTACATTATCAGGAAGCTCAGTAAGTATAACACTTTCAGTAAATGCAGATGGTAGTAATCCTCGCATTTCTGCATTAAATATTACAGGACATACAGGTGCTATTTTTGTAATTGTAAAAGAAACTTCTGCAGCTTTATTAGAATGTTTTGAGGGAACTTACAATACTACAAGACCAGAAACGGGTGTGTTTAATTTAATTGCGAACAGAACCTTAAAAGTTTATACTGGCAACTCATTAAAGCTTACTGGGGCTGGTGGTGCAGGTGGTATTTTTGGTGGTGTACTTACAGCAACCAATCAATTACAAGATGGCGCTAGTGGTGGTATTATGGGAACGCTAAATGGGGATGTTATTACTGGTACTTTTCAAGATGGAAATGGCAGAACGGTAAATATTTCTGCGAGTAGAACTTGGTAGAATTATAAATATTTTTTTGATGATGAGGTTGTAGGAATGCAACCGCATTTTTTTGCTTTACCTACCGCTGTCGTAATGATGGCTTAAATTAATCTTAGTATTTTTTATGCCTTAGAGGGTTAGTGGTAAGGATATTGCGAATGGGAATTTACAGACTTTCCTGTTTTTTATTGCCATAAATAAGCAACATATTTTTTAAGTCTTCCAATGTATTAATATCATCAGCTTTTTTATCTTTTCGCCAGCGGCTCAT
>JBBQLL010000013.1:0-81427 GCA_038327865.1 Chitinophagales bacterium
CCTACACGGTTTACACTAGTTGCATCGGCATTACCACTATTTGGAAATATTACTTTATTGGCACTTAAAAATTGTTTGTACTCAGTATTTGCGGCCGTAAGTACTTCTGCATCTGATACCAGACTTAATTGATTTCTACCAGTAATAGAATTTGTTTTGCAACCACAAAACCCTGCTATTACTAAAATGGCAGCTAAGAAGTAATATTTCTTTATCATATAAAATAATTTATTGTTAAAGATGTAAAAATCATGCCAATCGAATTAACGTACCAAGTTAAAATAAGGTATTTTAAATGCAGTTATGATAGTAAAAATGAAAAAGTTCAACAGTGAATTTCAATTTGCTTACAATTTTGGGATTAATGTACTGTAAGTACTAAGGAATATCGAAAAAATTATTATACGGGTTAAAGGAAAGATATTTAGAATAATATAAAAAATGACTTTAAAGATGAATAAAAATTGGTCGAAAAAAAACGTCGGAAGGTTTCAATTTCCAACGTTTTAATTATAATAAACGCTTATTTTTTCTTCTATCTCGATATTTTAAAATGGGTACTTTGCTTTCTGTGCCTTTTAAAATTCTACCAATATTTTTTTGATGTGTTAACACAATCATCAATGCTACCAACACGGCAAAAATACGGTACAGTGTTTCTTTTTCATTAAAAATAAACAAGATAAATATCATAAACGCAACACCTGCTAATATAGAACTTAGCGACACAAAACGGGTTAAATAAAGCACCAATAAAAATACCCCAACACAACATAATGCTACTAGTGGTTGAATAGCAACGGCCATACCAAATAAAGTAGCAACACCTTTACCCCCTTTGAAATCTGCCCAAATAGGGAAAATATGACCAATTACAGACGATAAACCTAAGCCAATCATTAAATTAGTTCTGTCTAACTCACTAGTAATGCCAAGATATGTTGGTAAAAAAATGTATAAAGAAGTTGCTATTACACCTTTTAGCATATCTACAATCATTACAAAAGTACCCCATTGTTTACCTAAAACACGATAAGTATTGGTTGCACCAGCATTGCCGCTGCCATAATCTCTAATATCAATATCAAAAAAATACTTACTTACCCAAACAGATGTAGGGATGGAACCTAATAAATACGCTAGTAGTATGAAAAATATTTCCTTCATGCAATAGGGGTTAAAGTCTAAATACAAATATAGAGATAAGGAACTAAAAAAATCATAATTACTTAACACTCAATTAAAAAAAATAAAAAATGAAAGACCACAATAAACTTAAAAAATACTACCTCTAAAAGCAATAAAAATTTATTATTTTACACAGTAAATTGTAATGCAATCCATATGCCTTTTACGATTGTTTTTTGATGAATCCATCCAAGTTTCTCGGTAGCTACTAAAATATCTAACTCATCTTCTACCAATAAACCACTTAATAATACTTGTCCGTTTAAAGTCACATCTTCTGCTAAATAATAGAGATTATCTAAAATGATATTTTTGTTAATATTGGCTAGTATAATATCATATTGTTTGTTAAGCTTAGCTGTATCTGCTTTTTGAATTATAATTTGATTACAATTATTGGCTTCTATATTTTCAGTCGCATTTTCAATACACCAATCATCATAATCTATTGCCAATACATCATGACTACCTAATTTCTCTGCTAATATGGACAAAATGCCTGTACCAGAGCCAAAATCTACAACCGTTTTGTTTGTAAAATTTATAGCCTGCATCAATTGCATCATCATATAAGTAGTAGCGTGATGACCAGTACCAAAACTCATTTTTGGGGTTATAATTATTTCGTATTGTAAGCCTTGCATCGGCTGGTGAAAATTAGCCCTAACACCAACAAAATCAGCTACTTGCATGGGGCTAAAATTACTTTCCCATAGCTCGTTCCAGTTTTGTTGTGGCACAACTGATTTTGAAAATGTAACTTGATACTTTTCTATTATTAAAAATAAACTGCCTTCATTAAATGTAACTTCTTGCGTAAACGCCTTTAACCCCTCTTCTACTTCTTCAAAGCCATCAAACCCGATGTTAGATAATTCTGCAATTAAAATGTCGTTTAAATTAGTATTTGTCTGCGTTATAAATATTTCTATTTGATTCATAATATTATTTTATTAATTTGTATACTGGGTAACGTAAATGCGCTGGCTCATAATACTGTGAATTTTTATACACAAAATCTAATTGTAGCGATGATGAAGCCGCAAATTTAGCATCTGCTTGCTTTTTTGCATCTAGCTGCACTTTTAATTGTGGGTGCTCATCTAAATATTTTGCCGCCACATCTTCCCACCTGTAATCGCTATAGCCTTCTTTTTGTTGTAAAATGGCGTCAAAAAAGTTCCAAGCAAAATAACTGTCATCACCAATTGGTTCTAACATTTCAACTAAAAACCGATCTGTTTTTTCGCCAGTGTAAATAATAATATCCCCTTTTAAAAAATTTATAATTTGCTTACTTGTACTAACCTTTGTATTTGAATGTTTGTAATGTTTTTCGTAAGCCCTAGAGCTGGTTTTGTAATCATCAATATGATAAGCCTCTACTTGTAAAAAAGTATCTTTATCAAAAGTTTTTATTGGTACCCTATTTAATTTTAATAAATCAATTACATCGTGCCAACCTTGTGGAATGATATAAGCTTTTGGTTTAGTAACCACCATTTCTGGTGTAAAATAATTATATAGTTTTACTTTTTGCTCAAAAGGTTTATTCCGATTATAAAATAATCTGTTCATGCCTGTAACCTCACTTTTCTTTTGTTCGGCTGTATAGCCTAAAAAATTAATTGTATCAAATCGTGTGGAATCTATTTTAAAGTTAAGTGCAAATTGCTGTTGCTTTTTTACAGCCTCTATGCTAGCTTGGCGGTTTTGCTTAACTGCATTTGCTTGGGTGGCGGCTTGTTCAATAATGGTCTGCATCAAGGCATAATTGCTTTTTACACGTTGCTCAAAAGGCTTTAACATATGCGTTTCAGACATAAAACCAATGGTTTGAAATAACGCTGCATAACCGGTACTATATCTTGGATAATCATAAAAAGCTTGCCATCCTTTTTCAGGATTTCCATCTTCAAAATTTACATAAGGTGTTACTGGCCAATTTTTTTCTTTCATCCCTGTAAATAAACTTGGCTCAAAAACATCGTGTAAGTAAGTACCTATAGCACCACCTAGTTTGCTTTGTTGTGTTGTAAGTAAGGTCATTGTGTATTGATAATCAGCTCCATCACTTACATGGTTATCTAAAAAAATATCTGGATTTATATAATGAAATATTTGTGTAAATGCTTTAGAATTACGACTATCTGATTTTGTAAAATCTCTATTTAAATCTAAATTTTGTGCATTACCACGAAATCCATAAGCAATGGGGCCATTTTGATTAACCCTACTAAAATTATTACGGTTTAAGCTGCCACCAATATTGTAAATGGGGATAAACGCCAAAACGATATTATTTGGTACTTTAATTTTACCTATCACTATATCTCTCAACAATAACATACTTGCATCAATACCATCTGGCTCGCCAGGGTGAATACCATTGTTAATGAGTAGCACTAACTTATTTTCTTTTTGCCAAACTGATGGTATAAAACTTTTGCTACCACTAAAAACTATCAAGTGTAATGGGTAGCCAGCATCTGTATTTCCAAAAGTTTTAATTTGAATATTACTAGATAATTTACCTAATTTCTTATAAAAATTGATACAGTTGGCATAAGTAGTTGTTTCTAAATATTTAGATTCTTCGAATGGTGTTAGTAATTTTTGAGCAAAATTTTGGGTACTCAAAAAAAATGTTAACAATATTAAAATGTGTTTAATCATAAAACCTTAATTTTAGCTTAAAATAACATTAAAAGCTGATGAGTAATTTGTATAAAATTTTATTAGTAGAAGATGAACCAAAACTAAGTCAAGTTATTCAAGAAGAATTGATAAACCAAGGTTATGATACTGATATTGCATATGATGGTATTGTTGCAGAAAAACTTTTTAAACAGCATCAGTATTCACTCGTTTTATTAGATATAAATATTCCTTATAAAAATGGCTTGGCATTATGTAAAGAATTTAGGTCTCTCAATAAAAAAATACCAATCATTATGCTTACTGCTTTAGGTGAAATTAATGATAAAGTACATGCATTTGCACTTGGGGCTGATGACTATCTTGTAAAGCCATTTCATTTTACTGAATTGTTTGCAAGAATAAAGGTTTTTTTAAAGAGAGCTGAATCTGTAGCCGACGAACCCGAAAAAATTGTAGTTGGAGATTTAGTAATAGATTTTGGGGATAAATCTGTAACACGAAATGGGCAAATAATTCCTTTAACGGCTAAGGAATTTGCGCTACTTGTTTTGTTGGCAAAAAACAGAGGAAAAGTAATAGCAAAACAAGAAATTTTAGCTAAAGTGTGGGATTTAAGTTTTGATACCGGCACCAATACTATAGAAGTGTATATTAGCTTTCTTAGAAATAAACTAGATAAAAATTTCGATGTAAAATTAATTCATACCAAGCCTGGTTTTGGATATTTTATTAAATAAGTGTAACACCATTTATGAATTTAAAACTACGCTACACGTTATTATTTAATTTTTTTGTAGCTACTATTTTATTATCATCCTGTATTATCATTTATATTTCGTATAAAAATTTTAGAGAAAAGGATTTTAAACTACGATTAACAAACAAAGCCAATTTATTTCAAAACGATTTAAATTCTTTTGCAGCGGATGATTCAGTGTCAATAAAACTTATCAGCAACCTTAATGCCAACAACTTAAATGATGAGCATTTAACACTTGTAGATGCTAACTATAACATTATTTATAACCTACCTACAAATAGCGTTTTAAATTATGTAAAAGATTCATCTATTTACAAGAAACTAATTAAAGATAAAAATTATTATGCTTTTTTAAAAGATAGAGAACTAGTTGCATTATATTCTGATGAAAATAAAACTTACGTTTTTGCTAGCGCCGTTGATATCACAGGTTTTAGAAAACTTCAAAATTTATTCGCGATATTAATTACAGTTTTTTTGTTTGCCATAATTATTTCTATAATTATTACCTTTTTATTTGTTTCACAGGCTTTTAAGCCTTTAATAAAACTTAGTAGCCAAATACAAGAAACTACAGTATTAAATTTAACTGCAAAAATTGATGAAGGAAAAGACAATAATGAAATAAATAATATCGCAAAAAATTTTAACGCCATGCTTCAGCGTTTAAACAATGCTTTCGAAAATCAAAAAACATTTGTTCAAAATGCTTCTCATGAATTAAGAACACCTCTAGCTACCATGCTTTCGCAAACTGAAGCAGCTATTAATAGAAATTTAGATAAAGAAGGATATAAAAAAATATTAGTATCTCTAAAAGAAGAGCAAACCAATTTAATTGAATTAACAAACTCGCTATTACTAATATCACAATACGATAAAATTGTATTTCAAGATAGTTGGCCAATAGAACGTGTTGATGAGATACTTTATGATACAATTGCTACTTGTAAGCGTATGTTTAGCAATTTAGATATAAGCTTAGATTTTAAAACATTACCAGAAAACGAAGATGAATTATTAGTTGCATGTAACGACACATTACTAAAATCTGCCTTTAGAAATTTAATTAAAAATGCTTACAATTATTCTAACAATCAAAAAGTAACGATTATAATAGAAATTAATACGCCAACTATAAAAATAATATTTATCAATACAGGAAACCAATTAACTAGTGCAGAGATTGATAAAATAAAAATGCCATTTTTTAGAGGTCAAAATGCAATAAACAAAAAGGGATTTGGTATCGGCTTGTCCATTGTAAATAAAATTATTGAGTTACATAAAGGCAGCATCGTATACACGCCAATAGCTGATAACATTAACCAATTTTCAATTATTTTACCAATTGCTAAAAAATAGATATAACAATACGCATCTTAAGTGTTCGAGCATCGTACTTAAAAAATACAATAACCTTATTTTAAAGCAGCTATAATTTGTGGGGCTAATTGGTTTGCCCAAAGCTTGTAAAGCTTACCGCTAGGGTGTAAACCATCAATGGCAATAAGAGTTCTATCAGTTGCAACAAGGCGTGATGAGGGGGTAATATCTAAGTAATTAATGCCGGTTATACTTAGCGTTACTTGTTTATTTATGGCGTTATAGGCATCAATTTGTTGGCTTATTGTTGGATTATTGCCACCAAATGGCGTTACACCATAATCTGGAATACTTAGTACAAAAACATGATTTGGTTTATAATCGGCCAATTGTATGGCACTGTACAATAATTCTTTAAAGCGTGCCCCATAATCATTAATGTTTCTATTTTGATATTGGTCATTTACACCAATTAACAATGTTACTATATCAAAAGGGCCTTTTGGTTGTACAGTTGCAATTGCGTTTGCAAGATTTGTAGTCGTCCAACCGGTTGTTGCAATGTATTGCAACGGTATTATATTAATACCTTGTGTTTTTAATAAAGTTGCAGTTTGTACAGGAAAACGCTCTGCACTATCTACAGATTGCCCAATTGTATAAGAATCACCAAGGGCCAAATAAGATTTATTAATTAAGGTTATTGCTGGTGTTGGTATTGGAATGATTGGCGTAATGGCAATAGTATCTGACATTGTAACGATATTTTTTTGACAGCCCATATTGCTGATGCTTATTGTAATAATACATAATAAGACTGCTATGGTTATGGTAACTTTTTGCATGTAGTATTTACGAGAACGATTGCACAATTGTTTCTGTTCTACAAAAATACTATTGTATTACATTTGTTAACCTTAATTTAAAATCAAAACGTTTTAAAATGCAGCAAAAAATTAAAGTTGTCAATTCTGTAGTGGAATTAGATGGCGACGAAATGACCAGAATTATTTGGAAATTTATCAAAGACAAATTGATTCTTCCATATCTAGAAGTAGATATCAAATATTACGATCTTAGTATGGAATACCGTAATGAAACCAACGACCAAGTTACCATTGATGCTGCTAATGCCATCAAACAATACGGTGTTGGTATTAAGTGTGCCACCATAACACCAGATGAGCAACGTGTAGAAGAATTTAAGTTGAAACAAATGTGGAGATCTCCAAACGGAACTATTCGCAATATTTTAGATGGTACTGTGTTTCGTGAGCCAATTGTTTGTAGCAATGTACCACGCTTGGTACCAAACTGGACAGCCCCAATTTGCATCGGTCGCCATGCGTTTGGTGATCAATACCGTGCTACCGACTTTGTAACAAAGGGTAAGGGTAAATTGACCATCAAATTTGAAGGGGAAGATGGTACAAAGCAAGAATTTGAAGTATTTAACTTTAAAGGGGATGGTGTGGCTTTAGCCATGTACAATACCGATGAAAGTATTTTTGGTTTTGCACGTTCTTGCTTTAACCAAGCATTAACTAAAAAATGGCCTTTGTATTTATCTACTAAGAATACTATTTTAAAAAAATACGATGGTAGGTTTAAAGATATTTTTGAAGAAATATATCAAAATGAATTTAAAGCCAAATACGCCGAAGCTGGTATTACTTACGAGCATCGCTTAATTGATGATATGGTTGCCTCTGCACTTAAATGGCACGGCAATTTTGTATGGGCCTGTAAAAACTACGATGGTGATGTACAAAGTGATACTGTGGCACAAGGCTTTGGTAGCTTGGGTTTAATGACCTCTGTTTTGGTAACACCTAATGGTACGGTTATGGAAGCAGAAGCGGCACATGGCACCGTTACACGTCACTATCGCGAGCACCAAAAAGGCAAACCAACCTCTACCAACCCAATTGCATCCATATTTGCTTGGACGCGTGGTTTAGAATTTCGTGGTAAATTAGATGGTAACCAAGAACTCATCAATTTCTGCCTAGCTTTAGAGCAAGTGTGTGTTGAAACTGTTGAAAGCGGTAAAATGACCAAAGATTTGGCCGTTTGTATCTATGGCAATAAAGTAACCCATGGTGAGCATTACTTGTATACAGAGGAATTCTTAGATGCCTTAGACGCAAATTTGCAAGCTAAGTTGGCGTAGTCAATCGTCTTTGCAAGGAACAAAGCAATCTATTTAAATAAATAACCAAAAGCCCTGCACAGCAATGTGTGGGGCTTTTATGTAACCGATAATTACCATAGTGTCATGTTTAACAACTGATTATGGATAATGACGTGTTGGTTTGCCACCAATCAACATTGATTACTGATGCTGACGTAGCGTTTATTGATGCTGACGTGCCGTTTATTAATGATGACGTTGTGATTATTGATGCTGACGTAGCGATTATTAATGATGTTGTGCCGTTTATTGATGATGACGTGCTGATTTGCCACCATTAAACATTGATTATGGATGCTGACGTTATGATTATGGATGCTGACGTTGTGATTATTGATGCTGACGTGCTGATTATTGGTGCTGACGCTGTGATTTGCCATCATTCACAACTGATTATGTATACTGAAACTATGGAAAACGGATATCACACGGATTGCATAGATTAAACGGGATTTATCATTTAAAGTCATCCATACTATCCATTTAATCTGTGTTATCTGTGTGCAAATTTTTAAAATAAGTAATTGTCAATTCCTCCCTCAGCATAGCTTTCCTTATTTCGCACTCGGCGTTAGGCTGTGCCTACGCCGTTCTTCACCACGTAGCATTTGCTACAACAAATATAAATTTATCAAGCCTTTTCTACTTGCATAATCTTTGGCCTAACTATAAATTATTGTAGCAAATACTACGTTTAGTACAACGGCGTAGGCACAGCCTGACGCCGAGTGTGTAGATGATAAACTACGACGAGTTGAGGTATATTTACAAAGCGCAAACCACAAACTAAACTGTAAGAAACTATATGACAAATTGTAGGCATTGTAACAATGTAATTAATGAACCTGTGGCTAATGGCATCAATCCAATAGATACTTACAAAAAATCATATTTTTATTTCCCTACACCCGAAATTCTAAAAATTCAGCCTTAGTTTTAGTAATTATTTTAAAGTAATTTCTCAATCAATTAATAACGACTTCGCTAATAACTTTTTCACCAAAAGCCTCATTAATTCGTTGAATAATTTGTATTTTTTGAAAAGACAATTCATTCTTTAATGGTCCCACATGCGTAGTTATAAATAATGTTTGGTTAATAATTTTTATTTTATCGGTATATTTAGAAATAGTTCTACCCATTAGCTGTTCCCATACTTCTTCAATTTGAACAGCCCTTACGCCATTTTTTAAATTGCTTTTACTTACCATGCCTTTTATTGCGTCGCCAATATGATATTCGCCCATGCAATAAAGGTAGTGGTTAAATTAGTGTCAAAAAACAAAAAAGCCACTGTAAATTACAATGGCTTTTCAAGAAATATAATAAAATATTTATCCAATTTTTTCTACTTGCATATAGTTTAATTCTACAGGCGTACTTCTACCAAATATTTTTACAGTGACTTTTAATTTTTTCTTATCATCATTCACTTCTTCAATAACACCATTAAAATCATTAAAAGGGCCTTCAATAATTTTTATAGTTTCACCAATAATAAATGGCTCATTCATACTACCACCTAGGTCATTCATCTCATCAACCTTACCAAGCATTTTGTTAACTTCACTTTTGCGTAGCGAAATAATATTACCCTTGCTGCCTTTACCATCTGTTAAAAAGTGCATAACATTTGTAATATTACTAATATGCTGTACAATATCATCGGTTAATTTACCATTAAACACTTCTAAAAATATATACCCGGGATATAAGTTTTTCTCCCGCATTATTTTTTTACCAGCTTGAACTTTATATATCTTTTCTGTAGGAAGAAATACTTGTTTTACAATGTTTGTCCAACCATTGCGACTAATATCTTTATCTAAATATTCCTTAATACTACGCTCTTTACCACTAACTACCCTTAATGAATAATACTTGGTATTGTCTATTTCTACAACTACTTCTGTGGGCTGAACGACTACTACTTCTTCCATTGTTTTATTTACTTAAATAATGAGTAGATCAATTTTAATAATTGGATACTACTAAAATCCATTATCCAAACCATTGCTGTTATTAAAACAGTTCCAATAAGCACTATTAAAGTACTTTGTTGTAATTGAAGCCAAGTTGGCCAAGTTACTTTTTCTACCAATTCATGGTAGCTGTCTTTAAAATATGCAGATATTTTATTCATTAACGCAATTTATATTTTAAAGTTTATAATTTGAAAATCTTATTTCCATATTTTTAAATTAACAAAGCACGGGAACTAGGATTCGAACCAAGATCAAAGGTTTTGGAGACCCGTATGCTACCGTTGCACCATTCCCGTAAAAACGAATTAGCTAATTAGCAAATTGCTAATTAGCTAATTCAATATTAAAGATAATTATTCTTATAAATTACTTCACTATTTCTGTAACCTGGCCAGCACCTACTGTTCTACCACCTTCACGAATTGCAAATTTTAAACCTTTCTCCATAGCAATTGGTTGAATTAGTTTTACAGCGATACTAACATTATCACCTGGCATAACCATTTCAGTACCTTCTGGCAGTATAACTTCACCAGTTACATCTGTAGTACGAAAATAGAATTGAGGACGATATTTGTTAAAGAATGGTGTATGACGACCGCCTTCATCTTTCGATAATACGTAAACTTCACCTTTAAAGTCAGTGTGTGGCGTAATTGATTTTGGCTTACAAATTACCATACCACGACGGATATCTTTTTTCTCAATACCACGTAGTAATAAACCAGCATTATCACCAGCACGACCTTCATCTAATAATTTCTTAAACATTTCAACACCTGTGCAAGTAGACGATAATGGAGCATCCATTAAACCTACAATTTCAACTGCTTCTCCAACTTTCACAATACCACGCTCAATACGACCTGTAGCAACAGTACCACGACCAGTAATTGAGAATACGTCCTCAACACTCATTAAGAACGGCATATCCACTGGACGAGGAGGCAATGGAATGTAAGAATCAACAGCATCCATTAATTCTTCAACTTTAGCAACCCATTGTGGATCTTCAGACATAGCACCAGTTGCAGAACCTTGAATGATTGGTGTATTATCACCATCAAATCCATTTTTTGTTAACAATTCACGAATTTCCATTTCAACCAATTCTAGTAATTCAGGATCGTCAACCAAATCAACTTTATTCATAAAAACGACCATGCTAGGTACTCCAACCTGACGTGCCAACAAAATATGCTCTCTAGTTTGAGGCATAGGACCATCTGTAGCAGCAACAACCAAGATAGCACCATCCATTTGGGCGGCACCAGTAATCATATTTTTTACATAGTCAGCGTGACCAGGACAGTCAACGTGAGCATAGTGACGATTTGCAGTTTGGTATTCAACGTGTGCAGTATTAATGGTAATACCACGCTCTCTTTCTTCAGGTGCACCATCAATTTCATCATATTTCTTTGCGACGTTACCCATCCCTTTTTTAGATAGAATCATCGTAATGGCAGCAGTCAAAGTAGTTTTACCGTGATCCACGTGGCCAATTGTACCAATGTTTACATGGGGTTTATCCCTCATGAAGCTTTCTTTTGCCATTTTATTTGTTTTTTATTGTTTTGTTATTTTTAAAATTAAAAATTTACAAAAAAATTTTGTAAATATATTTTCTTTTTTGTGATACGAGCAAACAATATCAATTAAGCTGTTGTTGCGTCGCACACTGCATTTTTATAACTTTTAGTTGATTCAGTTGCCACTTTCAGCACCTTTAATCACTTATAGAGCCGTTGGTGAGAATCGAACTCACGACCTCTTCCCTACCAAGGAAGTGCTCTACCCCTGAGCTACAAAGGCTTTAAAAAAACCATTGATAGTTGTTAAATAATAGTTGATAGTTATACGAAATTGGTCATCTATCAACCATTATCCATCAACACTTCTTGAGCGGAAGACCAGGCTCGAACTGGCCACCTGAAGCTTGGAAGGCTACCGCTCTACCAAATGAGCTACTTCCGCTAATTAAAATTTCAGATTTGAAATTTTAAATCTGAAAATCAAAGAACTTTAATTTCAATTATCAAAATAGGTAATTAAAACTGTGGGCAGAGTAGGGTTCGAACCTACGTACACGTGAGTGAACAGATTTACAGTCTGTCGCCTTTAACCACTCGGCCATCTACCCATAAAACCAGAGCCGAAAACTGGAGTCGAACCAGCGACCTACTGATTACAAATCAGTTGCTCTACCAACTGAGCTATTTCGGCATTAAATATATTATTTAAAAGAACAACCTCTTTTTTTAAGGGATGGCAAAGGTAGCAGAAAAGTTTATTTGGCAAAATTTTGCTAACTATTTTTTTTATGAGTTTTCAACATAATTTTATTTTTCTCTGAAACCCTTACTATCAAAGCATTTGACGATCTGTTGAAAATTAAATTAATACTGATAATTTATTAACGCAACGCATTTTATAAAAAATAGCATCATTTAACTTCGATATTTTACCAAGTTTTTAATCTACCAATTTATCTAAAGCTCTTTTTAATTGACCTTCAGGCAATTGCCCATCGTAAAAGGCACGATAATTTTTTAAATTATTAACCATTAAAGTTACAGGAATAGTTCCTTGCCATTTTGGGTGTATTTGTGGGCAATAATAATTTGGATTGTTCTCATTTAACCAAAGAATTTCTGCTTTATAACCATTTTTTTTTGCAAAATCTGTAATACCTTTTGGATAATCTTCACCATTATCTAAACTTACCAATAGCACTTTTATATTTTTATCTTTATAAGTATCAATTGTTTTTTCAAACCACTTCAATTCATTAACACAAGGGCCACACCAAGTAGCCCAAAAATTTATTACCAATGGGCTGGTAGCTGTGTCGGCCATTGTAATAATGTCAGTAATTTTTATTTTTTTTATTGCTTGGGTAAAACTTGTACTAGTTACAAAACAAAAAGCAATCGTTATACAAAATAATTTTACCATGTTATATATTTTTATCAAAGCCCCATTGTTTGCGTAATATTTGCAATTGCGGTTCGGGTATTGTAGATGATTGATAATGCCCCGCCAAGTTTTTTTGGCGGTACGCTTCGTAAATAGTAACGGCACAGGCTACTGAAATATTTAAACTTTGAATGATACCCATTTGTGGAATGATAAAGTTACCATCTGCTAGTGTATTGGCTTCATCGCTTACGCCGCTATGTTCATTACCAAAAATCAAAGCAATATTTTTTGTAAAATCTATGCTATACAAATCAATTGATTTTAACGATAATTGTGTTGTTAATATTAATTCAAACTTAGTACGTAACTCCTCAAAACATGCTGCAACATTGTCAAAATGGTGAATAGTTAACCATTTACTGGCACTACTACCGCTTTTATACCCAAATTTTTCAAGTTTTGCTGAAATTGTATTTAATAAATAAATGTTTTGTATGCCAACGGCTTCACAAGTACGCATCACAGCTGTAATATTTCTTGGGTCATGTACATTTTCTAACACAACTGTTATATCAGTTTGCCGATGGTGTAACACTTTTAATAATTTCTCGCTTCTATCTTTTGTCATATTAATATCTGGCTCACGAAATTGGTGTTAAAATATCTATATAGCAAAAAAAGATACCAGCAATGGTATCTTAATAATATTAAACTGTTTTATTAGTCTTTTTCCTGTCCTTTTCCTTTATTACCTTTCCCTTTGTGGTCATTATCATCATGTCCTTTTCCTTTATTGCCTTTGTCATGGTCGTCGTCTTCATTGTCATTGTCATCATTTCCTTTGTTTTTACGACCATTGTTTTGGTGACCCATTGTTCCATCATGCTTATCACCATATTTGTTGTTGCCAGTATATTTTGGGTGACCCTTCACGATGAAATATTTAGAATCATTGCTGTTTTTAATATATTCCTGTTGGTCTCTGTAATCCTTAAACTTAATGTATTTTACTTTATCATCTTGAAAATGCAGATATGGCTTAGGTTCGTTTAACACCACTTTATATCCTTTGTAAAGATCATAATTCGAATATTTTGTAGGAAGTGTTGCTGATGAAATCCATTGGCCATTATTTTGATACATGTACTGACGCTTTTGAACATTGTAATAAGATTCAACGTCGGGCAAATAATAATAATCTACATGGTCGTAACCAGTTGGACCCCAAACTGGCTGAGAACCAATATTTATTCTTAACTGTGCTTTTACTTGTGTATTAGAGAAGCCAACTATTAAGATGACTGCTATGAAAATAATTTTTTTCATAAAGGTGTTTTTTTAAAATATTCTTAAATCATGCCAAAATTGTAACATGGACTAAATGGTTACTTTTATACCCAACCCTACCTTGCCCGCTAAAGTAACTGCACCAAAATTATAATTGATACCTGTTGCTAGATCTTCGGTTTGTAACAATGGCCCATCCATATCTACATGGTCTATTTGTGGCAAAAAATTGGCAATGGCAGCTGAACCAATACTACATTCATTCATGCTACCCATCATTACTTCAAGATCTAATTTTCGGGCTTTTTCTATCATTCTAAGTGCTGGTGTAATGCCGCTACATTTGGTTAATTTTATATTAATACCATGAAAATGACCCGTACATTTTTCTACATCATGTTCAAATACACAACTTTCATCTGCGAATAACGGCAATAGCGATTGTTCGTATAATACTTTCATGCCATCCCAATTATCTTTCGCCAAGGGTTGTTCTATGTATTCTACCCCCAAATCTTTCAGTAACGGTATTTTTTCTAAGGCTTCTTCTAACGTCCAAGCTGCATTAGCATCTATTCTAAACCTAGCATCGGTGTGTTTTCGCAAGGATTGCATGATAGCAATATCTTCATCGGTACCTAGTTTTATTTTGTAAATAGGCCAAGGTTTTGCTTGCATTTTTTCCACCATTTTATCAATGGTATCTATGCCGATTGTATAGTCTGTTAAGGGGGTATTTTCCCATTTTGTATCCCACAATTCATAAAGCAATTTACCTTTCATTTTGCCAAATAAATCCCAACAAGCCATATCTAACGCACAAACTAAAAAAGGATTTTTTGGAAATAAATGGTGCAAATAATGCCAATAACGTTGTGGTTCTGTTAATGCAAATTTTTCTATAAAAGACTTTTTTGCTTCAATATCCGCTATCATATCTTCTACGGTAATATTATAGTAAGTGATGGCTGGCGCTTCGCCAAAGCCCATAAAGTTGCCCAATTGCAACGCCACTACCAAGGTTGGCTGGTGCGTTTTTGTTCGACCATTTGAAATGGTAAATGGATATTGAAAAGGTAGTTCATGTTTGCTATAATACAACTTCATACCACGAATGTGAAGGAAATATACGAATGACAAGCATTATATAATAAAAAAATAATAGTAGAAATTATGAAATCATTTACAATATGTTATTACGTTACATTTTGAATAAACGCATCGAAGCTAGTAATACCCAATACTTTTTCAGATATAAAACCTTCGGCATATTGTACACCAATTCTTTTCCCCAACATCATAGCCCTAGCCTTAACCGTTTCTAAAAATTGTGGTGATGAAATGTAGGTTTGTGGTTCAGCGGTATCTGGGTTGTTAAACTGTGTTTTGTAGGCAAGTATGGCTGCTATTTTTTTATCGTGATGTGCTGTAATATCTACTACAAACGAAGGTTGAATAAATCTATCTTGAATATAATGGAAAATATATTTTGGTCGCCAAGCGGCTTGATAACTACCATCGCTACTGGTAGTTATTTTTCGCAACCCCGATAAAAATGCTCCATCAGCTACTAGTTTAGCACTTCTACCATGATCTGGATGACGATCCTCGGGTGCATTGCACAATACAATGTCTGGTTGAAATTTTCTAATAGCTGCAATAACTAGTCGCTGATGTGCTTCATCGTTTTTAAAAAAGCCGTCAGCCATTTTAAGATTTTCGCGTATAGCTACACCCATTATTTTGGCCGCATCTGCTGCTTCTTGGTAACGGGTTTCTATGGTGCCTCTAGTGCCCAGTTCGCCTTGCGTTAAATCAATAATACCAACCGTTTTGCCTTCAGCAATGGCAGCAATAATAGTACCACTGCAACCAAGTTCTACATCATCAGGGTGTACCCCAAATGCTAAGATATCTACCTTCATATTTTAATATTTTTCTAACCTCAAACACAACATTTATGTGGTAAAATTTTAAATCTACAGTTCAACTTTAGCAGGCTTTTTAGAGGCGGTCCAAAATAAAATAATACCACCAATTACTAAACATAGGGAAATAAGTTCTGCTTGTGTGGGTTGAAAAGGCAAACTTTCATATTTGGTATTTACCCGTATTTTTTCAATAAAAAAACGCTCTAATCCATTTAATATTAAATAAAACCCAGCTAGCTGACCCGCTAATTTAAAACGCTTACGACTTACCCACAACACAATAAACAATATACCACAAACAAAAACCTCGTATAGCGATGTTGGAAAAACAGGAATGGGTAAATGGCTACAATACTGCCCATCGCAACCTGCAATTTTAACGCCTTCGTTAATCACATTATGTGGAAAATTGTAGGCAAATAACCAGTTCGGTAAATGCCAAAATGGTTGTACAGTTATATGATGGGCTGCATCTAAACTTTTAAATTGATTAATATAAAACCCTTGGTTTGCTATTAACGCTTGTTGAAATTGCTGTGGTGCAGCAGCTACCATTTGACCCGTAGATGTAGATACAAATGCGCTATTCATAATGCCCCAATCGCCATCACCACTAACCTGACAACCAATTCTACCAATTGCATATGCTAACATTAAGGATGGTGCAAAGGCATCAAACAAATACAAAGCACCAATTTTATGTTTTCGCCCATATAAAATAATGGCTGTGCCGGCACAAATTAAACCACCATAAAATGTAAGTCCACTGAAGGAAATAAGTGCATCAATTGGATTTTTAATGAAATCGTTCCAGTTTTCTAAATTATGAAAAATTTTTGCCCCCGAAAATCCAAAAACAGCCGCGTAAATTAGTAAATCGCCCACCCTATCGTGTGGCCAAATGCGTATGGTACGTTGCTCTGGCTTAGCTAATTTTTCTTTGTGTTTTTCCCACCACTTTAATCCGCCAAATATCAATCCTACCAAAATACCCATTGGCAAACTGCCTTGTGATGATAGTATAAATGATTGTGGATCTACTAACGCATCGCTAATAATAAAAGCCCCAATAATTTTAAAACCAAACACAAAACCTAATAAAAAATTGGTTAACAAATCTATAAATGAGGCTTCTGCACCAACCATTATTATTTGCTCGGTATAACTTAATAAGCCTTTTTGCTCCTTACGTTTTAATTCTAGGGTTAATGCGTAAGCAGCAGCCATAAATGCTATGGCTACAAAAAAGCCAAATGAATTTACCAGTTTTAATCCTGCCCACTCAACACCAAAAATATCTTTAAATACGTAATATAAATTGGGATACATAATTTTTTGGAATATAATTTATTAAGATGTAGTAAACCATTGCAATGTTAGTTAATTATATGACTAACTGCTTTTGAATAAATAAATGATACTGGGTATAGAAAAAGAATTGTACAATATTTAGCCTATTATCACTTTTAGTTTGATAATTAAAGATCTGAGAACTTATGTGTATATTTTTTTTTATTAAAATAAAGTAATACTTGTTCACTATTTCGTTTAGCTAATTGTACCAAATTGATCTAATGATTAAACTTTTAATAGAAAATATAATTGATTGGCAACCATTTTTAACAAATTTTCGTTTGTCTGCTAAAATAATCACAATCATGAAAAAAAATGCACTTTCCCTACTCTTGTTTACAACAGTAACATCTACCCTATTATTTTCTTGCAAAAAAGATGATGGAACAATAGCACCAACAGTTGTAAAACAATGGAATATTTCTTTATCTGCAAAAAATGAAAACCCTGCCCCCGCTTCTCGTAACGAAACTGGTACAGTATCGTTAACACTTATGTCAGATAATTCATTAACTTATGCATTGTCTGTAAATGGTTTGGCTAGCGGTGATGCATTAACTGCTGCACATATACATGTTGGTGATGTAATTAGTAGTGGAGGTGTTATATTAGGTATAAACCCAACTTTTACAGGTAGTACTGCATCTGGTACAATTACAAATCTTAGAACAACATTTGTAGATAGTTTAAAAAGTGATGATAATGAACTTTATTTTAACATACATTCTATGCAAGTTGGTTCAGGCTTATTAAGAGGTCAATTGAATACTAACGTAGAAGCCGCGGCTGATGTTATATTAAGTGGTGTAAACGAAACAACGCCAGTAACTACTACTGCAATTGGACTTGGTACATTTAGATTAACGTCTTCAAAAAAGTTATATACTAAAGTTATTATCACTAATTTAGAATCAAATGATGCGATGACAGCAGCGCATATCCACAAAGGTGTGGCTGGAGTAAGTGGTTCTGTAATTGTACCAATCTATGGTAGTGCAGCAGATTTTGGCACCACTAAAATTATTATAGTTGATGATTTATTATTCGCATCTTTAAAAACAGATGCTATTTACTTTAATGCACATAGCATGGTTAAAGCAGGTGGTCTTGTACGTGGTCAGATTAGATAATAATACTATCATTATTTTTACTCAAGCCCCACATATTGTGGGGCTTTTTTAATGGCTAACTTGTAAGCATAGAAAAGCCCCGTATAAACATACGAGGCCATTTACTAACTAACCCTTCTAAAACAATTTTTAATTACAATGCTTTTCAAACTCACTTATTAAATGCTGTGCTATTACTTGTGCTGGTCTGCCTTCTATTTGATGACGCTCTACAATACTTACCAAATTACCATCTTTAAACAACGCAATAGCTGGTGATGATGGTGGGTAAGGCAACAAATACTCACGTACTTTTCTTACCGCTTCTACATCAAACCCTGCAAAACTAGTTGCTAAATGATCGGGCTTTTTTGTTGCATTATGTACAGCCATTAAAACACCTGGCCTGCAACTACCTGCCGCACAGCCACAAACTGAATTTAAAACTACTAAAGTTGTACCTTTTTGGGCAATGGTAGCATCTACCAAGGCTGCTGTGCTCATATCTTCAAAACCACCGTCTGTTAATTCGGCTTTCATTGGTAACACTATTTCTGCTGGATACATAATTTCTATATTTTAAAGTGATAATGCAAAAATAAGAGAAAATGGTCGTTTCATTTCATCTTGTAAAAGTCAATTTGCCTTTTTTCGAGTATCGTAAGTGACATAATGGCTATTATTATTAGCCATTAGCGACATAAAGTCTGAAAAAAGAAATTTTTTAACTCATGGAACACTATTTGAAAATAAATTTGTAGAAATTAAATTCTAAAACTATAAATTGACAACAATGACATACGTAAAAAAACATCCAGCCGACATTAACTATTTATTTGATGAAATTTTAAACGGTTTTCCTACTAATTGGGGTAAAGACCAACTACAAAACACCTTTGCACCGGCTGCTAATATTCACGAAACCAATGAGGGTTTTCATGTAGAATTAAATGTACCGGGTAGAAATAAAGAAGATTTTAAAGTAACTATTGAAAACGATTTGCTGACCATTGCTTTTGAGCAAAAAGCAGTTACCGAAAACAATGATTACAAAACACTACGTCGCGAATTCAGCTTTAAAAGCTTTAAACGTAGTTTTAGCATTGATGAAAAAATTAATGCCGAAGCAGTGCAAGCTAAGTACGAAAATGGTATTTTAAAATTATTATTACCGAAAAAAGAAGTTATCAAAATAGCCCCAAAAGAAATAGCTATTTTATAATTTTTGATTGATGAATAGTTGGTTTTAGTTGATGCCCTTTGCGAAAGCAAGGGCATTTTTATGTTAGTAATTGAAATACAAATCAATAGATGATTTAAGAAACTGTTTGTATTATTTATTTAAAATTAATTATGAATATTTTTTTGAATGAAGTAAGGAGGATTTTTTAACCCTAGCCCAAACAAAAAAGAAAAAATAACGCAATTGCAGCCAAACAAAATGCCATTAGAAGAATCAAATAATTAGCTCAAAAGCTTCTTAATAGTTGAAATTTATTTTAACAAAAAAACACTTAAGGTGGTGCCTTTTCCTTCCTCGCTTTGTATTTGTATTTTACCGCAACAGGCAGTTATAAATTCGTTACTTAATACCATACCTAAGCCTGTACCTGCTTCATTGGCGGTACCTCTAGACGAGGTATTATTTTTTAAACTAAACAAGTTAGCTGCCTTTGTGCTACTCATGCCAACACCATTATCTTTAATATGTATAATTTTATACAACTCATCAGATGACGTAAAAATTTCTATAAGGCCATTGTTGTGTGTAAATTTTATTGCATTTTGTAAAATATTTCTTATTACAATTTCTACCAAATTAATATCGGTTGTTACTAAAAAATTAGCAGGTATTTTGTTAACAATAGTTATATTTTTTTTTAGGGCAATAGGTTGTAACAAACTTATTGTTCTAGTAATTACCTCGTTTATTTCAATTGAAACTATAATAGGTTCAGCTTTCTCAATTTGTGTTTTTGCCCATAACAATAAATTGTCTAATACGGCAGAAGTATTGGTAACTTCTGTATTCATTTTCTCAAAAATAGCTTTTACAGTGTCTGATAAATCTAAATAATCTATTATGCTAAAAAAGCCATTAAACGAAGCAAGTGGGCTACGTAAGTCATGGGCAATAATAGAGAAAATTTTATTTTTTACATCATTGGATTCAGAGAGCAATTGCTTTTGTATTTCAAGCGTTTTATTTGCTTCATTTAAAGCAACATTTTGCTGTTTAATTTTTTTATTAGTTGTATAAAAAATAATAGCAATAATAATACAAGCAGTAACAATTATTACAGCTATGTTTCTAATATTATTTTTCTCTTTTTCTATAGAAACATTTTTGCTCGTAATATTTTCTTTATCTATTTCTCCCTGTATTTGTTGTGCTTGTGCTAAATGCACTTCTTTTTGTAATGATTCTTTTTCAAATTCAGACGATACTTCTTTAAGTTTTTTCTTCTCTAAATCGTCATGAAAATCTTTGTATAAAGCAAAGTATTTTTGCGATTCCTTAATATCTCCTTTTTTTTTATAGGTTTCGCTAAGCATGGCATAGCAACTATCTAATTGCTTGGTATCTTGCATTTTTTTTGCCATAGATAAAGCGTCTTGCAAGTTGCTAATGGCTGCATCATACCGTTCTAAATTGTTTTGTACGACACTGATATTTAAAAGCGTAGAGATAATACTAACGGGTTCTTTTTTAATTTTTCTTAAGCCAAGTGTAATATTAAAGTAACTTATAGAACGGTCGTACTGTTGTATATCATTGTAAAGTATACCCAAATTATTATTAATCATAGCAATGCTTGCATCGTTCCCTATTTTAACATTAGCAGCTAAAGCTTTTTCATAATAACTAATAGCTTTATTTGTAAGATTATTGTTCCAATAAACAAAAGCAATTTCGTTTAAAATATAGGCAGTTTCTTTGTAATTGTTGTTTTGTATAACAGTATCTAATTTTTTTAATAAAATACTTACTTTACTAGAATCAGCTTTATCAAGTGGTTGCGCAAGGCTTGTATTAACATATAATACAAATATGCATAAAATAAAAAGACACTTTTTAATCATATAAATCTATTGGTTGCAGTAAAAATACATACTATTGGCATAGGCATTTATTAAATTGTAACTAACAACAAATACAAAGTAGATAATGACTTTGCTCTTGTTAATCATACGAAAGAAAAGACATAAATTGGCACATTACTATGCATAAATGAAACTACATTATATATTTTAATACATTACTGGTTCAACCTTAAATCCATTTTGTCTCAATAAGTTAATTAATCCACTAATACCACCTAAATGTGCCGCACCTACAGCAAAAAATGTTGGTTGATAAGACATTTCTTTTACAATAACAGGTATCCAATTGTTGTTTCTGTTTTTAAGCATTAGCGCATCGTACTTGCCAAAATCTTGGTCTTTTACAGTCAATTGTTGCATCGCATTTACATCTTTTGATAAATAAACAGTCAGCATTTCATCAAAACCTTTTTTAGTGCTATCTAAGTTAAATAACAAATTTTTTAGCATATCTGCTTGCACGCTGTAAGGAATAGTATCAAATACCCGCATTTGGTATTCAATAGTTTCTAAACCTTTTAATGGGATATTTCTTTCTTTAGCCATTGCTTGAAAATGTTTTTCAAAACCATCTGGTTTGCACTGTAATAATGCAGGAAATATAGCACTCATTAAAAACATTGGTTTGGCTTTGCCCATAACATTTAAGGTTATACCAACTTTGCTTTTAAAAATGGTGTTCATGCTATCATAATTGGTTTTGCCAACCATCTTTTCTAACGAAAAACTATCCGGCATCATCATTTCCTTCATAACTTTTGCCATCATCTGTGGGTCATCTAAATCAATTTCTAAAAATAATTGGTTAGTCTTATTAAAGGCATTTTTGATAACTGTATCAATGGCAATTTTATCTGGACAAATTAAATGTATCGTACCATATAAATAGGAAGCCTTTGTGTTAGTACTATTTGATATCTGCCACAACAGTGTTTTTTCTGTAGGGATTTGACCAAAACATTGCGATATAACTAATGTACTAAAAAAGGTAACTATGAAATGTTTCATATATTAGTAGTTGTTACACAAAATTGCTAGTTATTTTTTTATTAGTACAATAAAAAGGCTCTCAAAAATGAGAGCCTATAAAATATTTATAACTTATACAATTAAGCAAATATAAAATAAATATAATAAAATTATTTGCATTTAATATTACAACCACCTGGTAAAGTTTTGCCTGTTGGTTCTAACGTATAGCCATTAGCAACATCTGCCCAGAAAAATTTAACTGTGTAATAATGATGAATTACCAATTGATCACCGTTGCAGCAAGAATAATTTTGACTTTTTTTGTACTGTTTACCAAACATACTGGTAAATGGTGATGTGATAGAGGCAGTGACTACTAAACCTAATACTACTATTAAGGTAGTATTCATTTTGAATTTTGTTAACATTGAGTTTGGTTTTATTAAGTAAAGGATTGGCTGCAAAAGTAATAGTTTAAGAATATTATTTGCTAATGATTTAAAAAAAGTTTTTTTAGAGGCAATTTAAATTTAAAAAACACGTTTTACTCAATTTTTATTTCATTTTTATTTTTATATAACCCAACGAAATAATTTTTTAACCCAACTAATTTTAGCTGATCATTATTATTGAGCATTAATGTTCCTAATTGGTATTAGCGATATTGTAGTTGTGCAAAACTTTATAGGCTGCTACTTTTAAAACTTAACTGTTGGACATTTTATGGCTTTGCCACCACCACCATATATACCACTTTTTATTATAGATACCTCAAAAGCACCTTGCCTACTATTAAAATTACCTAACGAAGACGTTGTTGCATCGTAATTAAAGGTAATTTTTAAATCATTGGTTTGATATCCAATCATTGGTATAATGGCATCTTTATTACGATAATAAGCACCTAAAATTAATTGTTGTGCACCACCATCGCCACTCAAATTACGGTTAGCATTTATTCCTATTACAGTTTCGGTAGCATTAGCAGATTTGCTAACATATATATTAGGATTTACTATCCAATTATCATCTATTTTAAAATTACCATTTACAAAAGCAGTATATCTAACAGGAATTTTGGTATCTATATTAGTTGTAGGAACAAAAAAAGTTGCATTGGGTTGATTAATGTGCGACGCACTTAACCCCAAATTAAGATATGCCTTGTCTGAAATAAACCAAGCATAATTTAGCCCAATTTGTAAGTCGAAATAAGAAATACTACTATAGGTAAACGATTCGCCAGAACCAGCATTTACATCAAAAAATTTACCATTCCATTGATTATCAAACGTTAATTTATTTAAATCAACTTTTTTATTAACAAACCCAACATTTACACCAAAACTTAGTAAACTAGCATTACCCAGCATTTGATGGTAAGCTGTAGATAAATAACCTTGGGTACTACTTAAGCCACCACTTCCTGCCTCGTCTTTGTAAAGTGTACCACCAAGCCCAACCCAACCATTCTCGAAACGATTATTAAATAATTGCAAATCACCCCAAATACTCATGGTTTTGTATGGATTATTTATAACACTAGCCCATTGATTGCGATAATTTCCACCAATTCGATAATCGTAATCAGGATTAAACCCAGTATTTGCAGGATTTACTAATAATGGTGCATTAAAATACTGAGAAAAATGTAAATCTTGCGATTGAACACAATTTGCTACTAAAAGTAAAGTACATACTATGATATGTTGCCATTTTAATGTCATCGTAATAAAGTTATATCACCTTTCTTAGAATATTTTGTGCCATCACTAAATTCTACTTCAAGTGTGTAAGTATATACATCTATTGCCTGAACGGCGCCTTTATACCTTCCATCCCAACCAACTTTTTGGTCAGTACTAGAAAACACCAAAACTCCCCACCTATTATAAATTCGCCAATCCATTTTAGCAATACCATAACCTCGTACAACCACTTTATCATTTACGCCATCACCATTTGGTGTAATAGCATTAGGCACATCTAGCAACGGAATTGTAATCGCATTAATTGGCTGACAAGTAGTATCGAAGCAACCGCTAGTATTATTTACAATTAAACAAGCATTATACGTATTGGTTGCATTGTAAATATGACTTGGAACAGCATTAACATTTGTTGTCACTAAACTATCGCCATCACCATACAACCATTTATAATTACTGCCTCCAATAGCATTATTAGTAAAAGTTACAGCCGTATTTGCCTGTGGTGGCTGAGGATTGTAAGTAAATGCAGCTGTGGGCTTGCCGCTAATAGTAATTGTTAATGATGTACTATCAATTTTATTACATGTATTGGTGTCTGATACAGTAAGGCGTATAGTATATATGCCAATATTTCTATACAAGTGTGGTGGTGGATTTGTACCAAAAAAGCTACTACCATCGCCAAAATTCCAACTAAAATCTTGCCCTGCTAAAGTTGTATTTTTAATAATGGCAGAATATGGTGCACAACCAGAAACTGGTGTGATAAACTGTGCTTTTACATTGGTAGCAATACGTAGTTGTACTTTAAAAGTATCGTTATAATTGCAATAATTGGTATCAGTTAATACAAGCCCTACATTGTAAGTACCTTCTGATGCATAGCTATGTTGAACGGAACCTATACCTATTACCTGATTAGAAGCATCACCAAAAAACAAATTAAAGCTATTACTTTTAAAAGGTTTACCAATTGGTGGATTGGAAGTATTATCGAACCTATAATTTAAATTATCGCAAGCCAATTTAGTAACAACTAAGCCTAAGGTAGCAGCATCATTTCTTACGCTTATTGTTAAAAACGATGTATCTGTTATATTACAAGTAGATGAATCAATAGCAATTAAACGAACATGATAATTGCCAACTATATTATACGTATGTTTTATATTTGGTACTATAGTCTTTTGTTCTGGTGTTCCATCACCAAAATCCCATTTGTAAGATGCACCTAAACCTAAAGTATCTTTAAATTCTACTTCTGTAAATACACAACCAACTTTTCTATTAGCGGTGCCTTTTATAGATGATTGAATACCAGCACCTACACCAGCCAAATTAAAGGCAATTTTTATGGCTGCTAAATTACAAAATGTGCTACTACTACCTCTTGTACTTGCAAAAGCACCCCCACTAATTGGAAAAGCATTTGCAGGACTACCATCAGTTGGGTTACCGCAAGAACATAAGGATTGGTAAATAATCCCATTGGCATCAAATCTACTTGTACCTCCATCAACATGCTCACCATAACCTCCATTTTGACCAAAAAGGCTACCATATAATTGGCTAGTTGCATCTCTAGCCATTACAAAAAAGTAAAAGTCGCTGCCATCACCTGTTTTTTTTATTGCATCTGGCGTAATGCTTAATCCATTAGTACCTGCACTTGGGTATCTTAACTCGCTATTAGCAATACCTCCCCAGCCTGACACATACACATTTTCACATCTATCTACTAAAAATGCAGTTGGTGATATATTAGGCACACTACTATTGGTACCAAACACGGTTGAATAAACATAATCAGATAAATCAGATTTCAGTTTAGATATAAATTGCTTGCCCCCTGTTTGTTTAAAACCTACATTATTTGTTGTAGTCCAAGTGCCAGTAGTTGTACCCATAATGTATGGAAATCCATTTTTATCAAACTGAATTCCATAAATAACATCTGCACCAGTAGTGCCGAAATAAGAACTTTTTAATAATTGCGTACCAGCACTATTTAATATTGCAACAAAACCGTCACATTCTCCCCCAACATAATTACTACCAATTGTATTAGTTTTATCGCCAGGGAAATTATTACTAACGGTACCGCCTGCTATATAAATATTTTTGCTAATTGGGTTAATTGCTAACACAAATGCAGCATCATCATTATTGCCACCTAAAAAACTACTCACTAAAATGGTACTTAAATCGCTATTGGTTTTAATAAACACTCCATCTTGTGCTCTACCTTCAGCATTATTACCTCCATTTACTGTTTGAAAAGCATTTACTAAAGGAAAGTCGAGCGATTGTGTACAAGATGCAAGTAGCAAATTGCCATTTGCATCTATAATAACTTCGCTTCTAGAATCATCACCATAATTTCTTCTTAAAGAATTAACACCTTGACCATCAGTTGGATATTTATTTTTAATATTCACCCCATCATTACCTATACCACCAATCATTCTAGAGCCAATTAAACCCGTACCATCTGCTTTAAATTTTGTAAGTACAATATCTAAATCAGTTCGGCCAGATGCCCTTGTAGAACCTGGATAATCTGATGAGGAAGATTTACCAGCAACTACTAAATTATCTGCGGCATCTACCACTAAACTTTGTGGATAATCGCCGCCAGTACCACCTAAATACGTTGCAAATATTTTGTTAGTTCCTGATGGATTAAATTTAATAATGCCAATATCAAAAAGTCCGCCTGGCTCACCTGTACCGCCACCACCTTTGTAAGCAAATGCTCCATTGTTAAATGGTGTTGTGGCGCCAAAAACAATACCGCCACCATAAAAATTACCTGCACCATCGTAAGTAGCCGTGTAGCCCCAATTTTCTGCTGTGCTACCAGTATAAGTTGAAAAAATTAAGCTAGGATCAATTACTAAAGTGGCAGTTTTATCAATTGACTCATCTATTTTATACCGTATAATATTTCCTCGTACATCAAACCTACATGTAACCTGTTTTGTACCTTTTATACCTGCTTGATAACTATGTGGTATCGCTTCCTTTACTTCATCAACAGAGGTTTTAAAAATTAATTGCCCATCTTTTAATTTTAAATCATCAACACCATCCACATACAAGGCCACACGGTTAATATCGCCACCAGGATTTACTATAATATCGTACTTTAATTGTCCATTATCAGTATAATAATGAACATCAATATTTGGGTAAATATTTTTATAGGTGATGGCACCATAAATTTTGCACCCACCAGCCCATTTACTCTTATCGTTGCCTAAAAAATAATTATTGTAATTCGTTTGTAGCTTATCAGGTACAGGAATAGGATTAGGATTGGCATTTAAAAACTTTACTTCATACACATGACCACGAAGGGCAAAGTCACTTGTATTGGATATGGCATTATTTGTTGATAGGGTACCTAGTACTTTGTCACTACCACTACCATCTCCACTTGTAGTTATTTCTTTTTTATGTCCATGAATAAGTGCTGCTTGTGCAGCTACATCGTCGTGGTTTAAGAGCGTCATTTTATAACCCCCATCTGGCTTTAAAGCAAAAGAGCCAGTTTTTAAATCGCCTTTATATTGTATGCGAGTATCCCACTGGCCTTTATTTTCTACAAATTCTAAGTATTGCTGTGCAGAAGCAGCAGAGGCAAAAGCGATAACTAAAAGGGATAATATAAATTGTTTTGATGCCAACTGCTTAAGGTTTTGATAATCCACATTAAATATAATACTCTCTTTTTCAGCAGTTGGTAAATGGCAGGGATTAATTATAAAGATTGCAGCAACTATTCCTTTTAGCGACAACCGCAGTAATTTACATATTATTTAAAAATAATGCAATATTTTAAAGAACATATAATTACCCAAAAAAAACTAAGAAATCTTACTCCAACCTGTTTTACCTTTTTGGCTTTGCAAAAACCTTTTTAGACCCAAATTTTCAGCTAAAATTAAATCTACATCTTTATCTAATAATTCCTCTGCTTCTTTTTTTGCTAATTCAAGTATTCCTTTATCATTTACGATAGAAGCCAACTTAAAGTTCAATGCACCACTTTGTCTTGTACCTTCAATATCGCCAGGACCCCGCAATTCAAGATCTTTCTCTGCAATTAAAAAGCCGTCATTTGTGGCACACATTATCTTGATACGTTCTCTGCCTTCTTTGCTTACTTTACTGCCTATTAAAAGTATGCAAAAACTTTTTTCGCTACCTCTGCCAACCCTACCACGCAACTGGTGCAGTTGCGATAAACCAAATTTCTCGGTACTTTCTACAACCATCACGCTTGCATTGGGCACATTTACACCAACTTCTATAACAGTGGTACTAACCATAATGTTGGTTTCACCTTTTACAAAACGTGCCATATTAGCTTTTTTTAAATCGGCAGATTGCCTACCATGCACCATACTTATTAAATATTTTGGCTCAGGAAAAAAGCTTTTCACTTGCTCGTAACCTTGCATTAAATCTTCGTAACTCATTTTCTCACTTTCTTCTATTAGTGGGTATATGATGTATGCTTGCCTACCTTTTTCTACTTCGGTTCTTATAAATTCCATCACACTGGCTCTCGCATTTTCAAAACGATGAACGGTAGTAATGGGTTGCCTACCAGGGGGCAACTCATCCATAACACTATAGTCTAAATCGCCATAGGCAGTCATGGCCAATGTACGTGGTATTGGGGTGGCCGTCATTACCAATACATGTGGTGATACGGCTGCCTTTTGCCATAATTTTGCCCGTTGTGCAACCCCAAATCGATGCTGCTCATCTACAACCACAAAACCAAGATTTTTAAACACTACAGGGTCTTCTATCAAAGCATGTGTACCAACAACAAAATGCAAACTACCATCTGCCAAAGCAGCTAAAATTTCTCGACGCTTTTTGGCTTTTGTGCTACCAGTTAAAATTTGTATTTGCACTGGCATATCTTTCAATAAATCGCTTAACCCTGTATAATGTTGCTGCGCTAATATTTCTGTTGGTGCCATTAAACAACTTTGAAAGCCATTATCGGCTGATAATAACATACTTAACAGCGCCACAATGGTTTTTCCGCTACCAACATCTCCTTGTAATAAGCGATTCATTTGATGCCCACGAGCGGTATCAATTCGTATTTCTTTTAACACCCTTTTTTGTGCACCCGTTAGTTGAAACGGTAAATGTTGGTTGTAGAAGTTATTAAATAACTCGCCCACTTTCTCAAACACCACACCACGGCTACTTTTATGGCGTTGCAACCTTACCAAATTAAGCCGTACTTGTGCTATAAAAAATTCCTCAAACTTTAAGCGATACATTGCTTTTTCGTAATCCTGAATAGAAGCTGGAAAATGTATGGTACAAACTGCCTGATAACGGGGTAATAATTGTAATTGTTGTAGTAAGTTTACTGGTATATTTTCCTCTATATCTTTTAGTTGAATTTGTGTAACCAATTGTTGGGTTAGCTTAGCCAATTGCCTACCACCAAAACCTCTAGCTTTTAATTTCTCTGTGCTGGGGTAAACTGGCTCTAAATAGGTTTTTGCACCAGCAACAGTAGGCACAAATGCTTCAATTTCTGGATGAACAATTTGTGGTTTGTTATTAAAAAACCCAACCTTACCAAAAACCAAATAATCTGTACCTACCAATACATTTTTTTCTACCCAATTAATACTTTGAAACCAAGCCAACTCTAATGTGCCACTACTATCTCTTAATTGTGCTACCAAACGTTTGCCACGATTTTCGCCAATAGCCTCTATGTATAATAATTTACCTACAACCTGTATATAATCTGTGTCTTGATGTATATCTCCAATAAGACTAATCTTAGTTTTATCAATATGTCTTAGTGGAAAATGCTCTAGCAAATCGCCAAAAGTGTAAATACTTAACTCTTTTTTAAGTAAATCACCTCGCAGAGGACCAACACCTTTTAAGTATTCTATTGGTGATGCTAGTATAGATGCTAATTGGGTGATAGAATAAAAAATTTAGTAACAAATATCGGGTTTTGTTTTACCACGGAACAAAGAAGCAAATAGAGAAGGATCTTCATATTCTAAACAACTAGTTAAAACCCATTGTTTAAAATGGTTCGTGCCTACGGCTTTCTTCTTAAGTCCAAAAAATTGAGCTTATGTTTGAACACCCATTAAAGCAAGGGTAACTAATAAGGGTATTGGGTGATAACATTTCCAACTGGATAGTAATTGGCAACAACAATTAACCCGCCATTAGGGCAAACTGCTACACCCACCCCTACCGCTTTTGTATCTTTCCAAACCATTTGGGTATAATGCCCAGCTTTATCCCAATTATTATTGTTTAATCTTTGATATTTATACAATTTTTTTTCATCATACCAAGCTAATGACGCATCTACAGGTTTGTAGTAACTGCTTGAACTACCCCAAAATATATTTTCGCCATAGGGTTTACTTTCTTCACCAGGATTTATGCGGTGTTTCATGGTGCAATTATTATTGTTAGCTAAATAATCTGCCCAATTTTGTGCATAAGCAGCCAATTGAATGTTCCAAACCAAAGCTGATACACCTACTTCTTGTCTTACCTTGTTGTGGTGTTGTAATATTTGCATTGCTTGCTGGTTAGATATATTACTACCTGTATTATGTGCTTCTTGGGCAAAAGCAGTACTACAAAAAAAGCAGCTAGCTAAAAATACCATCTTATACATACTATCATTTTTGTGTTGGTGCTAAATTGGCAAAAAAGATACCAGAAAATGATGGGTAAACATATTTAGCATTTTAAATAAATGAGGCTGATTATTGAATCTAACAGTATTTTGGGTTTAAAAAAATATCAAATAATATTTTTTATAATGAATGACTTTCTTTTAGAGCTTAAGTTGGCTCAAAAGGTAAAAGCTGAAAAGTATTTGAACATTATGGTATGTATAGTTACATATCGAATATATTTTACCCCAAAAATTACAAAAAATATATACAATCAAAAATACTTAGTTAATTTGTATAAACATCATTAACAAAAGAACTAACCACCATGAAAAAGATTACTGTTTTTTTATTCTGTGCTAGTGCATCTTTTATAGTAAAGGGGCAAGATTTTGGGCAAATTGTTGCTGCTTCTTTACCAGATGCCAATAAATATGCTACCGAATACATGAGACCATTTGGTGAAGGTGAAATTTACAACCAGTCTCGTGGTTGGTTTAATACAGCTAAAGTGCATAAACGATTTGGGTTTGATATTACCATTAGAGGGCAGTTTGCTATTATACCTGCAGGTAATGAAAACTTTTTGTTTAGAAATGCAGACTATAGTACGCTTAAACTATCTGGTACATTGGCTACATCTGCCACATTGCCAACTTTTATGGGCGGTACTACTAATCAAGAGTTGGAAGTAAATACAACCGCTAATGGCCAAAATGTAAAAGCAAAATTTACTGCTATTGGTGGTATAGGTGACGATTTAAAACAGAATATTTCTTTTTTACCACTGTCTGCACCGCTGCCTGTGGTTCAAGTAGGTTTTGGCTTATTTAAAAATACAGATGTAAAAGTTAGATATTTCCCTAAAACCAGTTTTAGCGATGTTGAAATTGGTGTGATGGGTATTGCTGTTCAGCATGAGTTTTCTAATTATCTGCCTTTTATTAAAAAAGTACCTTTCTTACATTTATCAGCACTAGCTGGTTACACTACTACTACTGCCACTTACAAACCAAAGTTTGGTGCCAGTAGCCCTGTACAAAACCCCAATAAAAATGCGTTAGCAGACTATCAAATATCTGCCCTTACAGTACAGGCCATTGCATCTGTTAAGTTGGCGTTTTTTGAAGTATATACTTCAATAGGCTATATGAGTGGCAAATCAACTTTGGCTTTTAAAGGCGATTATAATATTTCCTACCAAAATCAACCGCCAGGTACTGGCTCACAAACGGTTACAGTTACAGATCCTATTGCCGTTACGTATAAAGTTAGTGGTGTTTCTAATACTTGGGGGGCACGTGTAAATATCTTTTTCTTAAAAGTATTTGCAGATTATACGTTTGCAGAATATAAAGGTGCTAGTGCTGGAATAGCTTTTTCGTTTAGATAAATAAGTCGATTTATAAAAGCAAAAGCGCCCTAAGTATTAACTACTTACGGCGCTTTTTTTATGCGTGTAACATAAAACATTACTTCCTAAAACGCTTTTTCAACATGCTCAAAGCATCGTTCATAGTCATGTTGCTTGTATCGTCTATTTTGGCAGGTTGTGGCTTGTTGCTTATACCTTGAAACTTATTATTTGACCCTTTTTTAGCAGGTGCTTCCTGCGTTTGTTTTATTGATAATGCAATACGTTTTCTAGCAATATCAACTTCTAAAATCTTCACTTGTACCTTATCATTTAGCTTTAAAACCTCGTTAGGATCAGTAATATAATTATGAGAAATTTCACTCACATGAACCAACCCATCTTGCTTTACGCCAATATCTATAAAAGCCCCAAAACGTGTAATATTTGTTACCATTCCTGGTACAACCATGCCCACATTAGCATCGTCTATTTTAAATATTTGTGCAAATTCAAATTGCTCTAATTCACTTCTTGGGTCAAGACCTGGCTTCTGTAATTCCTTCAACAAATCTTGAATGGTAACTACACCAATTTGCTCGGTAATATATTTTTTGGGTTCTACTGTTTTTAACAAGGATTCGTTACCAATTAAGGCCTTTACATCTACACTTAAATCGGTAGCAATTTGCTTTACAATGGTATATGCTTCTGGGTGCACCGCACTTTCGTCAAGTGGGTTATCCCCATTTTTAATACGTAAAAAACCTGCACATTGCTCAAAGGCTTTACCACCTAAACGTGGCACTTTTAACAACTGACTTCTATCGGTAAACTTACCAATCTCGTTACGGTGTTTGATGATATTTTCAGCCAAACTAGGGCCAATACCACTCACATAACTTAGCAATTGCTTACTTGCAGTGTTAATGTTTACACCTACTTGGTTTACACAACTCATCACTGTTTGATCTAATCTTTCTTTTAATCGAAATTGGTTCACATCGTGCTGATATTGACCAACACCAATACTCTTAGGATCCAGTTTCACCAACTCAGCCAAAGGATCCATTAACCGCCTACCAATACTTACCGAACCACGTACCGTAATGTCATAATCAGGAAATTCTTCACGAGCAATTTCTGAAGCAGAATAAATAGACGCACCATCTTCATTTACCAAAAAGACAGGCAAGTTTAAACCCAACGATTTTATAAAACCTTCGGTTTCTCTACCAGCCGTACCATCACCAATAGCAATAGTTTCTATATTGTATTTACTTACCAAATGCTTAATAATATAGCTTGCTTCAGTTTGTTTGTTGCCTTCGTGTATATAGATTAAATCGGTGGTTTGCAAAGCACCTTGTTCATCTAAACAAACAATTTTGCAGCCCGTTCTATAACCAGGGTCAATAGCCAAAACACGTTTGCTACCTAATGGCGAACTTAATAATAATTGCTTTAAATTCTCTGCAAAAACGGTAATCGCTTCTTCATCAGCCCTCGTTTTTAAAGCAGTTCTAAATTCGGTTTCAAGGCTTGGTTGTAGCAAGCGTTTATAAGCATCTTTAATAGCTTTTTTCACTTGCTCAACAGAACTATTTAAACTATCTGTAATGTAAATATCCTCTATCAATTCAATAGCATCTTCCTCTATTGGATTAATGCTCATACGTAAAAATCCTTCTAAAAAGCCACGCAAAATAGCTAGTGTTCTATGCGACGGGATTTTATAAATGGGTTCACTAAAGTCGAAATAGTCTTTGTATTTAGCCGCTTCAGTTTCTTTATCAGTTAATACTTTGCTTTGCAAAATGGCAGTATTTTCAAAACATTTACGCAATTTGGCACGTACGGTAGCATCTTCATTTACTTGCTCGGCTATAATATCTCTAGCACCTTGCAAGGCATCTTCTAAGGTTGCAACCGTATCATTAATAAAGGCTTTTGCTTCCTCGTTAATATCAATATTTTTTTGCTCTAAAACCAATACAGACAAAGGTTCTAGCCCATTTTCTCTGGCTATTTGTGCCTTGGTTCTACGTTTAGGTTTGTAAGGCAGATAAATATCTTCAAGTTCAGTAATAGTTATTGCATTGTCAATTTTCGTCTGCAACCCTACTGTCATTTTACCTTGCTCAGTAATTGTTTTCTCAATAAATGCTTTACGTTCAGCAAATTCTTTCAGCGTTTTAGCTTCGTCTTGTATTTGTTGTATTTGAACTTCATCTAAAGAACCAGTTGCATCTTTACGGTAACGGGCAATAAAAGGAATGGTTGAGCCTTCGGCCAATAATTGTAGCACGGTGGCTACTTGTGATACTTTTATAGTAAGTTTTGATGCTATAACTGATTCAAACTGGTTCATTTTTGTTGCGTTTTATTTGTAATAATTTGGGCAGCGAATGTAAAGCATTGGCTTACAATAAAGCCATGATTTTATAGCCCTTATTAATAAATTTTCTGGCAATGTTTAGTAATGAACAGTTTTTAAAGTGGCAGCTTTCATCTATTTTAAAAACTACTACTTATAAAAATAACGCCTACAAAAAAGCCCCAAAACAAATTGCTTTGGGGCTTAAATAATTAAAAAAACTATATTACATATGCCATCTGTTAGTTAGCTTGGCTCTTAATGCTGGCTTCATGTTACGCTGAATGTTCCATAAATCTACAACACTAAAATTGTTTTGCTTGTCTGTTGCAATAGTTTCTTTTACTTGTGTTAACAACTTCTTCAATTGTTTTTGCTCCATCTGTATAATAGATGGTTCTACTTGATTGTTCATAATCTTTCCTTTAACTTGTTTTTAATACAATATTGTGTTGAGCAACAAATCAGATGACAGCTTAAGAAATCGTAGTAATGTTTGTTTAGGAAACCCTAAAAGTATTGAAGTATTTACTGCTCAACTTTCAAAGTGCAAATGTAAGCGGATTTATAAATATGAATAATTTTTAAGTAATTAATACTTTGTTAAAATAGTTACAGTGCAAGTAATTACAAGCTATAAATAACCCAAAATTTTTAACATACTTTGTGCAGTTTGTTCTTTTGCATAAACCCAATCAATCAATTTACCCGTTTTATCGTATTCAATAATTACGTGCTTTGGTGATGGAATAAGGCAGTGCTTTATTCCACCATACCCACTAATTTGGTCTTGATAGGCACCAGTATGAAAAAAGCCAACGTACAACGGTTCTTTATTACTTTCTTCTTCGCCTTTATAGGTGTTAGTCAATTTTGGCAAAAATACCTCGTTAATATGCTCTTCACTATCATAATAATCGTGGCTATCGCAAGTTATACCACCTAAAACGACTCGCTGATATTCATTGTCCCATTTGTTAATTGGCAGCATTAAAAACTTTTCACCAATACCCCAAGTATCAGGCAATGTGGTTATAAAAGACGAGTCAATCATATACCAACACTCTCTATCGTTTTGTACTTTTTGACCTATAATACTGTATATGTGCGCCATACTTTCGCCAACGGTAAAGCTGCCAAACTCAGTAAAAATATGTGGCATTGGTACTTTAGCTTTTTTACAAGCACGTTTAATATTACCAACAATTTCATTAATCATAAATTGGTAATCGTACTCAAAACCTAAAGAGTGTTTAATAGGAAACCCTCCACCAATATTTATTGAGTCTAACTCTGGACAAATTTTTTTTAATTGGCAATACAAGTTTATCACCTTGTTCAATTCACTCCAATAATAAATATCATCCTTAATGCCTTTGTTTAAAAAAATATGTAGCATTTTCAATTGAAACTTATCTTCAAACCCTTCAATTTCATCTACATAAAATTCTAAAATATCTTTTGGCCTAATACCTAAACGTGAGGTATAAAACGGAAAACTTGGTTCTTCTTCCGCCGCCACACGTATACCCAATTTAAAAGGTTGCTTTACGCTACGTCTATATGCTTGTAATTCTTCCTTATTATCTAAAATAGGTATTACGTTTTTAAATCCTGTATTAATAAGCCTAGCAATACGAGAAGTATACGATTTTTGCTTGTAACCATTACAAATAATAAACGTGTCTTTCGTAATTTTTTTCTTTAAAAAAAGCTGGTTAATAATTTCTATATCGTAAGCAAATGAAGTTTCTAAATGAATATTATGACGTAAGGTTTCCTCTACAATAAAAGAAAAATGCGAACTTTTAGTACAATAACAATAGTTGTAACTACCCTCGTAATTGTGTTTTTTAAAGGCCTTCTCAAACATCATTTTAGCCTTGTTAATTTGCATTTCGATTTTGGGTAAATAGGTAAGCTTTAGTGGTGTACCATATTTATCTATCAAAGCTTTTATATCAACACCATTAAACATTAAATTACCGTCTTCATTTCTTTTAAAACCTTCTTGTGGAAAATGGAATGTTTGATCTACTAACGAGGTGTAAGTATTATTCATGTAGCGAACCCAATTTTAATAATGATGAAATAATTGCCTTTGCTAGCAGTTATTTTAAAACGAACGCAAAAATAGTAGTTTGTAAAACGTGATGCTATAAAAATGTAACCTTACTATAAAGCATTAGGTATTGTGTATCTGTTTAATAACCCAATAAAATTGCCAAATCAGAACAACATTAACTATTAGCTGAACTTAAAACCAAAATGCCAAATTTGCTACCTTAGACTTAACATATCTGCTGTGCTAATTGTTGGCACGCTGCTTATTGCTTAGTGGCTACCCAAACAGCAAAAACATTATTATCTAAGCATTATTTTTTATCGTTATCCACACACTAGTAATATATTGTGAAAAAATAATGTACTTTAATTACTGTATTACAAAACAAATTTTTTATATTGCTTTAAAATAAAATTTAACTAATTATGGACACACCAAACACCCCCGCTACACCAGCACCAAAAAACAACAACTACGTAGATATTGTAAGCTATATAGCCCGCAGTAAAACCGCTTTAATAAACGCAAAATTACCAGCAATTGCCCCCAAGCTGCTAGGCATAGGCTACACTGAAGCAGAAATAACAGCTAAATATACAGAGCTAGAAACACTTGAAAAGCTGAACGAAGCACAAGGCAAAGAATATGGTGAGCAATACAAAGCCACCGAAAATTATGACAACACCATAATGGCACTGCATAGCACCTACATAAACCACTTAACTATTGCAAGAGTGGTTTTTAAAAATGATATTGCGGCGCAAACTGCTTTGGGCTTAAATGGCGACCGTAAACGCAGCAAAAGTGGCTACCAAGCACAGGCATTATTATTTTACAATGGTGTACTAGATAATGCTACTTACAAAGCCGCCGTTGCGGTAAGAGGCATAACAGAAGCAGCGCTAACTACTATGCAAACAAGTATGAAATCATTAACTGGGCTTGATGCTACCCAACAAAAAGAAATAGGCGAAGCACAAAAAGCCACCAAAGTGCGAGATGCAGCGTATGACGTATTTGCAGAGTGGATGAGCGATTTTAAAACAATAGCCATCGTAGCGCTAAGCAGTACCCCACAATTGCGCGAACAAATGGGTTGGAAAGAAGCGTAACCCACTTTTTTTTATAGAATACCCCTAATAAGCCCGATGTATGCAACTACTTTGGGCTTTTTATTACTAAAAAATGGCTCGGGGCATCGGCGCAGCCATTTTTGTGTGCGGCGCAGACATTTCTAGGTGCGGCACTCCCATTTCTAAGAGCCCCGCTCCCATTGCTAGGTGCGGTACGCTCAGTTTTTGGTGCAGCATGCCAATGTCTGAATGCGGCGTAACGGTTTTTTGGTGCGGCGCTCCCTCTTGTAGGTGGCGCACTTCTATTTTTGAGTGCCACACGCCCATTATTGGGCAAAGCAAACGTATAGTAATAACCTGTATCATTTGTATATTCGCCACACTAACTTTTTTATACCACATTCTATGCGTTCGCCTTAATTCTCAATGGGTTGTTTTGCAATAAAATTTGACCGTGTAGAAGTTAGGTGTTAAATTGTGCTAAAATTATTAGTATATGAAAGTCGTGTCATTTTTTGCTGGTGCTGGAGGTCTTGATTTAGGTTTTGAAAAAGCTGGTTTTGATGTTATATGGGCAAATGAATACGATAAAGAAATATGGGGAACTTATGAAAAGAATCATAAAAATACAGTCTTAGATAGGCGAAGTATTGTTGATATTCCATCAAATGAAGTTCCTGATTGTGATGGCATAATTGGTGGCCCGCCCTGTCAAAGTTGGTCAGAAGCTGGGTCTAAAAAAGGTATTGCCGATAAAAGAGGTCAACTCTTTTATGAGTTCATGCGAATACTTGCTGATAAAAAACCAAAATTTTTCTTGGCTGAAAATGTGTCTGGAATGTTATTGCCTGCACATAAAGAAGCATTAGCTAACATAAAACAAATGTTTACAGATATTGGTTATGACTTGTCTTTTCAATTATTAAATGTATCTGACTTTGGTGTACCACAAGATAGGAAACGTGTATTTTTTATTGGGTACAGGAAAAACTTGGGTTTAAAGTTTCAATTTCCTGTAGCAACCACTCCTGAAAAAAAGATAACACTTGAAAAAGCAATTGGTGATTTAAAAAATAATGTCCTACCTGCAAAAGAAGGAAATTACACAAATGGTAATGATTGCCTTGTCAAAAATCATGAGTACATGATTGGTGGCTTTTCCTCAATTTTTATGTCAAGAAATAGAGTTCGTTCTTGGGATGAAGTTTCATTTACAATTCAAGCTGGCGGTCGTCATGCACCCATACATCCACAAGCACCTAAGATGAAATTTATAGAGCAAAATCTTAGAGAGTTTGTAAAAGAACAAGAGCATTTATATCGTCGTTTGTCTATAAGAGAATGTGCTAGAATTCAAACCTTTCCCGATAGTTTTATATTTCATTATAATAGTGTTGTAGCTGGTTATAAAATGATTGGCAATGCTGTTCCTGTTCGTATGGGTAAGGTTATAGCTCAAACAATTTATGATGATTTGAGTAATTTGAAAGTTGTGAAAAAAGCAAATAAGGTAAAAAGCGATAATTTTTTTAATGGTCATGTCGTTCGTGAAAGAATGCTTGAAATAGTAAATGCAGTGGCACAATAATGGCAATGGAAGCAACACAAACAAAAAATGGAAAGGCATTTGAATTTGCTTTATTGAATATTTTTTTAGAAAGGTTACAAATCTTAACTTCTGTTTCGGTGATTGAAAATGATATTTATAAAACTGCAAAAAAATGTTATGACAGCTTTAGTAAAACTGAAAAAGGGTTGTATAATTTGAATGCAAGTTTTGCAGTTAATTTTCTTATTGATTTAGAGCCAAGGTTGTCCAACGGCATAAATAAAAGCGATGTTTTGCAACTTGAAATTGTTTCTGATAAACAAGGTCAAGCTGGTGATGTTAGAGATGTTTTAGCAATTCGTTCACTACAAAAGTGGGAAATAGGAATTTCTGCAAAAAATAATCATCGTGCTGTAAAACACTCTCGTTTGTCAAATGATATAAACTTTGGTGAAAAATGGCTTGGTGTGTCTTGCTCACCAAAATATTTTACTGAAATAAAACCAATTTTTGATGGATTAGCGAAACTTAGAACTGCAAGTAAGGCAACACAAAAATGGTCAACATTGGGTGATTATCATATCTCAGTTTATGTTCCAATTCTTGATGCTTTTAAAAAAGAGCTTTTAAAACTTGATAAAGATAATCCTGGAATTGTTGCTCAACGACTTGTGGAGTATTTAGTTGGCACTCAAGATTTTTATAAAGTTATAAAAGGTAAAAATAAAGTAGAAATACAGGCATACAATTTACATGGAACTTTAAACTTGCCATTTCAGGCTGTCAAACCAAAAATGAAAGTTCCAAAGTTAAAATTGCCAAATCGTTTGATTGAAATTGTGTATCAAGATAATTCTCAAACGACTTTAATGGTGTCATTAACTGAAGGTTGGCAAATATCTTTTAGAATTCATAACGCAAGTTCAAGAATTGAACCTTCCTTAAAATTTGATATTAACTTGATGTCTTCCCCACATTCTCTTTTTGTTAACCACTTAACTCTTGGGTAAAATTTAAAAGCCACAATATATTTCTGTATTTGCCATTCCCAAAGCCTTAAATGAAGCCTATTCAGTTTGGGCTAATCAGTACGATATATGGCCACCCAATATTTAAAAAAAGAGGCAGCTTATTGGTACAGCTTATGTTTTGCCTTTGTACTAGCAGAAAACCGCTGCGTGGTTACTAAATTTGAGAAAGATAACCCCGTAAAAGATGCCCCAGAAGTATTTGTAGATAACCCACTTAGCCCTAACAATAAAGCTAGCTTTTGGTGTACCACTTTACTGCCAGCCATTGTACAAACACCAACCGATAATGCTGCCAAGTTATTAGTAGATGCCATTACCAATTTGTATAAATATTGGAACACCGACTATTGCAAAGGGCAAACCGTAGAGTATGTTGGCTTAAACAACGAAGCCTATTTTAAATACTTTAGCTATCCCGATTTTGCAACGCCAAATAGTGGGCTAATACAAATAAAAAAATACGCCGAGCAAAATACTTGTGTGGATTTACTAAATAAGTGCAGCGATATACAAAAGCTAACTTCTGCTGTAAAGAAGGCATTGTACAGGTTATTGGTAACTGAGTTTGATTATTTTGAATAGTGGTTTTTCTTACTCTACCTTTATTCTGAAATAAATTTTTCCAGAGGTTAGTCAGACAGTAACCTCTAGATAATAATAATTGCCCTTACCGAAACCGATAGATTGATGAAGCAAATAGATAAGATAGAAATTGAATAAACTACCAAGAACTACTAACATAACATTTTACCAGTTGGTTTGTGATTAACCCACCACACCTAGCTAAGTTGATGAGATAGCAACTAGTAAATAAATAACAAACCTTACAAAATATGATACATTTAAAAATTGCATTGGATTGGACACCTAACATTAATCACATAGGGATTTTTGTAGCTAAAGAACTTGGATTTTACTCGGAAAATGATATTGAACTTGAGATAATAAATCCAATAGAAGATAATTATGAAATAACACCTGGAAAAAAGCTTGAGTTAGGTTTAGCTGACTTTGTTATAGCACCGTTTGAAACTGTAATTAGTTTGAATAATAAAAAGAATACGGTTGATGCGATTGCAATTTTTGCAATTTTACAAGAAGATATTAGCAGTATTGTATCACTTAAATCAAAAAATATAGACAGCCCTAAATTATTGGATGGAAAAATTTATGCCTCATACAAAGCTCGTTATGAAGATAAAATAGTTCAAAAATTAGTAAAAAACGCTGGGGGCAATGGAACTATAACCATCGTTTATCCTGAAAAGTTAGGAATATGGAACACATTACTAGCTGGAAAAGCAGACGCAACTTGGATATTTAATAACTGGGAAGGTGTAGAAGCTGACGATAAAAATATTGAATTAAATAAATGGTCATTAAAGGAGTATGGTATTCCTTACGGTTATTCGCCTGTTATAATTACTAAAAAGAGCAAATTAGCAACTTCCAAATCAAATTATTTTAATTTTATTAAAGCAACCCAAAAAGGTTATTTGTTTGCAATAGATAATAAGTACGAGTCGATAAGTATTTTAAAAAAATATTTAACAGATGATGATAAAAATAATATTAACATAGATAAAGCATTTGAAGCAACCAAAGCCCATTTTGGAAATGATAGTAATTGTGGTTTTATGTATCCTGAAAAGATAAACTTGTTTTTAAACTGGCTGGTAGAAAACCAATTAGAGCATAAAATAATTAAACAACAAGCTTTGTTTACGAATGAATTGCTTACTTAAAGCAACAGCTACTTTTAAATAAATTACAAAGCCACCCACTAAAACGTGAATGGCTTTGTACAATAATTGTATTGTAATAGCTTAAAATTTATCATCAGCCGTTGGGCCGTACAAGCCAGGAACTTTATTGCCAGTGCTGCGTAAGTAAACAACCAATTCACCACGGTGGTGGTACAAATGGTTAAACAAAAAACTACGAACTACTTGTATGCGGGGCATTACAGGAAAAATGGGCTCGGTATTACCCATTACCATTTTCCATTCAGTCTGCATGCTCTCGTCTGTTGCAGTTTCTAAAGCAGTTTTTGCAGCCAGAAAGTTTTCTTCAAATTTGGCTACAATATTGGCAGCTTTAGTAATATCGCCTTTATCGTATTTGTAAGCGGCCATATCAAACACATCTTGGTGCAAGGTTGGTTGGTACCAATTGTACACTTCTGCAATGTGCGATGCCAACTGACCGGTAGTCCAATTAGTTGCTGAAGGTTTGTAGTCTAATGCACTGTCAGGTATGGCAAGTAACAGTTTTCGGGTATTTTCAGCTTCATGCAAAAATTCGCCCATTAAAGATTGAACAATCATTGTAGTAATTTTATTTTTAAAAAATTGGAAATTAAATCTATCATTTTTTTTACAAAAATGAGGTGTTTACAAAAATTTAATTTAGCAATAGCTACAAAAAACGCCACTTAAAGTGGCGTTTTTATTATTACTTAGCAAAAAAAATTATTTATGTAAGCCATCGTATAATTTATACTTGGCATCGTAAATGTCGTAAGCTTTAGGATCTTTACCAGCAGATTTATCTCTTTTAATAGCATACATATTGGCCAAAAAGTCAACTGATTTTCTTAAACAAGTTTTCTCTATATTGTTAAGATCTTTCTTTTCTTTTAAAATATTGTACGATTTTTCTATATACATAATACAACCATCCACACACTCTGTCATTGGTTTATCTAAGTCAGTATTTAGTTTTTTAATGGCATCTATTTGTTCTTTAAACTTAGCTTCTGCTACCACTTTCTTTTTTAAGTCTTTTTCTACTACATGACTAGCCACTAAATCTTTTAAAATTTTCCTGATTTCAATGGTTCTATCCTCATAAACACCATATAAAGTATAATAAATTACACCTGTATTAAAATGCGCAATACCATCTGTAGCATCTAAATCAGCTGCTTTT
Source organism: Chitinophagales bacterium (assembly GCA_038327865.1). Classification (GTDB taxonomy): domain Bacteria; phylum Bacteroidota; class Bacteroidia; order Chitinophagales; family Chitinophagaceae; genus Parasediminibacterium. The sequence goes on from JBBQLL010000013.1 coordinate 43,587, forward strand.
TTAAAGGCTTCTAATGCTTTACGATTGTATTTATCAAGCGTAAAGCTATCCATTTTATCTTTCTCATCTTTAGGTATATTGGCAAATACGTCTGCAAACTGTACATATTTTGAGGCTGTTAGTGTACCTGCTGCAGATTCTTTATCGTACATGGCAACTTTATCTGCTAATGATACGTTTTTGTTAATATATTCCATTTCGAAATCATCCCAATTCTCTTTTGGATAAGTGGCTTTAGATAATGCTAAATATTTATCGAAAGATTCTTTATTTTTATTTTTAATATCCTGCAACAATACATATTTATACAATTCTACATAGCTAGCATCTGCAACTTTTGCATCCATTAACCTTGTGTAATACTTAACAGCAGCATCTGCTTTAAGGGCATTTTGAGCTGAATAACCAGCATACAAAATAGAGGTAGTATCAAAAGGTGCTTCGCTTTTAAGTAATTTATTTTTAAATAAATAATCGCTATACTTAACTGCATAATTAAAATGATAAGAAGCAGAATCCCAAGCTTTGGCATTAAATGTTCTTACACCTTCTTTATAGGATATTGAATAAATATTACTTGCCGCATCAGTTAAGTTATTATCCTTCATAATCTTAAATGTAGGATCCATTTCAGCATATTTTGTAAATGCTTCGTCAGCAGTTGTAAAAGCGCTTGTGTATTTAGCCTTCATTTTTTCGTCATTCCCACTTGCTAGTGCACCGTACACTTTTGCTTTCCACAAGTACGTTTCAGCTTTTGCTTGTGCTTTTGGGTCGGTCATTAATTTATCAATCTCAGTTTTAGCATCTTCATATTTATTTAACAAAACTGAGGTTTGTACTTTTTTGTAATCCTGTGCCTTTGTAATTAAGGCACCTAAAGCAAACATAGAAAAGATAATTATTTTTTTCATTTGGGTATTTTATTATTGATTATCAATTATTTGTGTGTCGTTATCTGTATTTGTATCTTCATCATTTGCTGGTGGGGTTTCTTCTGCTTCCGTTGAGTCTGCCGGAACTTCTTCGCTGTTTTCCTCTTGTAGAATAACAGAAGAATCTGCCTCTTCATCGCTTACTATTAAGGTGTCATCAATTATTGGTTCTTCTTCTTGATCTTCAATTTTTGAAATAGCCGCAATAGAATCTTTAGAATCAATACGAATAATTTTTACACCTTGTGTTGCCCTGCCAGACTCTTTAATTGCCACCAAAGACGTACGTAATGTAATACCAGATTTACAAGTAATAATTAAATCTTCCTTATCGCTTACATCCATAATACCTACCAAACTACCTGTCTTTTCGGTTATGTTAATGGTTTTTACACCTTTGCCACCACGGTTAGTAACACGATAATCCTCGATGGCGGTACGCTTACCATAACCATTTTGGCTTATTACCAATACATTTCTACTGGTATCGCTTGCATTTACACAAATCATACCAACTACTTCATCCTTGGTATCATCTACTTCAATACCTGTAACGCCAATGGCACCACGGCCAGTAGAACGCACTTTAGCCTCAGAGAAACGTATGGCACGACCGCTTTTAATAGCCATCATAATTTCGCTATTTCCGTCAGTCATTTTAGCTTCTAGAAGTTCATCACCTTCGTTAATAGTAATGGCATTTACACCATTTGCACGTGGGCGACTAAAATCTGCCAAAGCCGTTTTTTTAATAATACCTTTTTTAGTACATAAAACAATGTAATGACTATCTACAAATTCTTTATCGTCAAGACGTTTTACATCTATAATGGTGCGCACTTTATCATCTTGAGGAATTTGCATTAGGTTTTGTATGGCCCTGCCTTTTCCTGATTTTTCACCTTCGGTAATTTCGTACACTTTCATCCAAAAGCAACGGCCTTTCTCGGTAAAAAACAACATGGTATGGTGTGTAGATGCCACAAACAAATGTTCTACATAATCTTCATCTCTCGTTTTGCTGCCAATGGCACCGCGACCACCTCTTTTTTGTTGGCGATAATCGGTTGCAGTGGTACGTTTTATATAACCTAAGTGCGATATGGTTATAACTACATCTTCATCTTTAATAAAATCCTCCATCCGCATCTCGTTGGCTAAATATTGAATGTCGCTTTTACGAGCATCGCCAAACTTTGCTTTAATATCTAATAATTCTGTTTTAATTAAGTCGTAACGCAAAGTTTCACTTGCCAATAATGCTTTTAAACGCGTAATTGTACTGATAAGACCATTAAACTCTTCAATAATTTTATCTCTTTCCATGCCAGTTAAACGTTGCAAACGCAACTCTAAAATAGCTTTGGCCTGAATATCGGATAACCCTTGTTCTTGTCTGTATAAGTCTTCGGCAATATCGCCAAATATCTCTTGGTTGATATACCATTTCTCTTCACGGCTTTTGGCCATTAAGGCTTCCTTCGCATCATCTGGTGTTCTACTGGCACGAATTAATTTTATTACTTCGTCTAAATGGTCTAAGGCTTTTAAATAGCCTTCTAAAATGTGGGCACGTTCTTCAGCTTTGCGTAGTTCAAATTTTGTACGACGGGTAATAACATCCATCCTGAACTCGATAAACTCTGCAATTAAGTCCCGAAGATTCATTATTTTAGGTCGCCCTTTACTAATAGCAACATTATTAATACCATAGCTTGTTTGAAACTCTGTAAATTTATATAGCTGATTAATAATGACTTGTGCAACAGCATCTCTCTTTAAATCTATTACAATCCGGTTACCTTCACGTTGGTTGCTTTCATTATTTACGTGTGCAATGCCTTCAATTGTTTTGTCGTTTACAAGCTGACCGATTTTATTTGTCAACGCATCCAAACCTACTTGGTAAGGCACTTCGGTAATTACAATCTGCTCACGACCACTTGCTTTTGTATCTACATGGCATTTACCACGTAATACTACCCTACCACGGCCAGTTAACAAACCCTCTTTTACACCTTCCATACCGTAAATAATACCACCAGTTGGAAAATCGGGGGCTTTTACATATTGAATCAAATCTTCACAAGTAATCTCTTGATTTTCTATATATGCAACACAACCATCTATTACTTCGCTTAAGTTGTGCGGCATCATATTGGTAGCCATACCTACGGCAATACCAGAAGATCCATTTACCAATAATTGCGGAATTTTTGTAGGTAAAACTGTTGGCTCTTCTAAACTATCATCAAAGTTTAATTGATAATCAACCGTATCTTTTTCCAAATCTTCCAACATTGCCTCGGCAAATTTTTCTAAACGCACCTCGGTATAACGCATAGCTGCCGGTGGATCACCATCTTGGTTACCAAAGTTACCTTGACTATCTACCATTTTGTAACGCATGGTCCAATCTTGTGCCATACGCACCAAGGTATCGTATATAGAAGCATCACCATGTGGGTGAAATTTACCCATTACCTCACCTACTATACGGGCAGATTTTTTATACGCCTTGTTGCTGCTATTTCCCAATTCATTCATGCCAAACAACACACGACGGTGTACGGGTTTAAAACCATCTCTAACGTCTGGCAAGGCACGACCTACAATTACCGACATTGAATAGTCGATATAGGCGGTCTTCATTTGTTCTTCAATATTTACCGAAATGATACGATCGTTATCGGCAGTTTGTTCGGGCAATTGTGGCGTATTATCTTCCATCGCAGATTATAAGAAATTTTATTTTAATATTTATAAAACTATTCCCTCTTAAAACAAGGTGTGCGAAGATAGCTTTTTACCTGCTTAAACCTATATTAAAAGGGTTGTTTTTTATACGGCTTTATCCACAAGTGTAAATAACAAAATATCGCTTTAAATAAGATGATACGATTGAAAAGAAGCCTAATTTTCCATCATGAAAACAATCGTTTTATTTGGTGCAGGAAAATCGGCAACTGTATTAATTAATTATTTAAAACAATTGGCAACAGATGGTTTTTGCCACGTAATTATTGCCGATGCAGACTTAAACCTTTTGCAAGAAAAAGTTGGTAACAACGTATTTGTCAGTAGTCAAGAAATAAATATAACCGATGAGTTACAAAGATATAGCTTGATTGAAAAAGCAGATGTAGTGATTTCGTTAATGCCGCCAACGTTACATTATTTAATTGCTACAAGCTGTATTGGCCTAAAAAAGCATCTATTAACAGGGTCATATATTGATGATGCTACCAAAGAACTTGCACCAAAAATTGATACTGCAAATATTTTATTTCTCTACGAAATGGGTTTAGATCCTGGTATAGATCATATGAGTGCCATGCAATTAATTGATACAATAGATGATAATGGTGGCAAAATAACATCCTTTATATCGCACTGTGGAGGTTTAATTGCACCTGAAAGTGATGATAATCCATGGCATTATAAAGTTAGTTGGAACCCTAAAAATATTATAATGGCTGGAAAAGGGGGTGCTATTTATTTAGAAGAAAATACTATTAAACATAAAAATTATGACATATTGTTTGCAGATTGTAAACAAACGCTTGTGCAGGGTTTAGGGCAACTAGCTTATTATCCAAATAGAGATAGCCTAAGCTATAAAGATGTATACAAATTAAATAATGCCACCACTTTTATAAGAACTACTTTAAGACATACCGATTTTGTGATTGGATGGGCACAAATAATACATTTAAAACTTACTGATGAGTTACCATTTTACCAAACAAACAATATAACAATTTCTCAATTTTTTAATAAGCATTTAAAGCGGTTTGATTTATATAGTGTTTATAATGATATTATTAACGACAGCTTTTTGCTAAAAAACCAGTTTGCATTTTTGTTTACTGATGATACAATTTTTATAAATAAAGGATTTTGTTGTGCTGCGGATGTATTGCAATTTATAATTGAGCAAAAACTAGTATTACAAACAAATGATAAGGATATGGTTGTAATGCAACATGATATTAACTATGACGAAACTTTACACGAGATAAAAGACACGCCAACAGCAAAATTTAAAGTGTCTAGCACATTAATAGTTATAGGCGAGAATAATGTAAATACTGCCATGGCAAAAACGGTAGGTTTGCCCTTGGGTATTGCCGCAAAAATGATAATAGAAAACAAAATACCATTACGAGGTTTAAAAATTCCTATTTATAAAGAAATTTATAAACCTGTTTTAAATGAATTGAAAAATTGGGGCATAGCATTTAATGAAACAATAACCCGTTTATAGACTATCTAATGTTGTAATAACACCAGCAGTTTTAAGTATTATTTGAAATTCTAATTTTAGGGAAATATTATTTATATAATATAAATCGTACTCTAACTTTTCTAAATTTTGCTCTGGTGTAGCAGTAGGATAATTTACTTGAGCCCAACCTGTAATACCAGGCTTTACAATATGCCTGTATTGATAAAAAATATTTTCAGCTTCAAATCTGTCTACAATATCTTTTTTTTCTGGGCGTGGGCCTATTAAACTCATATCACCTTTTAATACATTTAAAAATTGAGGAAATTCATCAACTTTTGTTTTTCTCAATATTTTACCTACCTTGGTAATACGTGCGTCACCTTTTACAGTTGGCGTATTGTAACCTGCAGGGTTGTGAACCATTGTACGTATCTTATAAATTGTAAATATTTTACCGTATAGGCCAACTCTTTTTTGTTTAAATAAAACTGGCCCAGAAGATGAAAATTTAGTTACTATAAATGCAAGTAGCATTACTGGAACAGCAACTGGCAATACCATTATTGACACACTTATATCAATAAATCGCTTGATAAATAGTAAGCTTTTGTCGGGTTTAATGACTAAATCATCAGGATTATTCTCAGAATAATCGTTCATATACATCATAGGGCTGCAATGTATCACCTTCTCGTAAAAAGAGACGATGTTTATAATTTTACCATTGTTAACATCATGAAAGCGTATTAAATCTAAAAAATGAATAATTGCCTCATCACTAATACATTTATCAATAACAATATAATTATAAGTATTCTTTTTTAAGTACTTTATTAGTTTATTATCCATGGGGCCCGACCAAATATTATACGTATATTTTTGGTTAAAGGCATTTTTTTTAATTAATTCTTTAGCTACAATATTTGGATTAACTAATAAACAAGATGGCTTTTTGGAGATATTTATTTTACCCACTGGATATCTATTACCTTTTAAAGAGGCTATAAAAGCAGATGATCTATTATGTAAGTTATTAGGTGCCGATTGCATGAAATACTTAATTAAAGTAAAGTTAAAACTTTCTCTCTTTTAAAATATATATTACAATAATGTTAATATATTGTTCATATTCCATTAAACAGAGAATTTAACTCACTAAAGATTGATATATCCTTCTATCTAATTAAATTAAAATTTGAATGTCTTTATATAGATAAAAAAGGATTAAATTATGCTGCTTTTATAAATATTAAAATGTCTTATTTTCATATTAAATAATTTAAAGAACCTAATAAAAATTTTATTGTAACATTTTTAAAAAATCGTACCTACAACTTTTTTTTACTAACCTTTGGTTTTGGCGCTTTTTTTATAGGCTCAGCTTCAACAATTGGATTGGTTACTTCATCAACAGGTTTATTAACCCACATATAATCTAATTGACGCTTATCAAGATTTGCAGCAATTACTTTTATCCAAACTTTATCGCCCATTTTAAATTTACGACCGCTACGCATACCAGCTAAACTATAATCACCTTCTACAAGCCTAAAATCATCTACCTCGCTTAGGCTGATTGTACTAACCATACCTTCACATTTGTGTAGAATTGTTTCTACAAAAAAACCAAAAGCAGCAACACCACTAATTATACCTTCAAATTCTTCACCCACATTATCTCGCATAAACTCTACTTGCTTGTATTTATTGCCAGCACGTTCACATTCCATTGCGGCACGTTCGCGTTCGCTAGCATGCTTACATTTTTCTTCCATTTTTTTATCCATCATTGGCTTACCTTCTAATATACTTTGCAACACACGGTGTACCAACACATCTGGATAACGCCTAATTGGCGATGTAAAATGGCAATAATGCTCAAATGCCAAACCATAGTGGCCAATATTTTTGGTTGTGTACACAGCTTTGGCCATAGTTCTTATACCCAATTGCTCTAACACATGCTGCTCTGCTTTACCTTGTACATCGGCTAACATTTGGTTAAAACTTTCAGCAATTTTGTCAGGTGAAGATGTATTAAATTGATGCCCATAACGCTTGGCAAATTCTATAAACGGCTGTAATTTTTTTGCATCTGGTTGATCGTGTACCCGATATGGAAAAGGCACTGGCTTACCGTTTACTTCAGTTTTAAATACATTTTCTGCAACGGTTTTATTAGCCAAAAGCATAAATTCTTCTATTAGTTGATGGGCTTCTTTACTTTCTTTTACCACAACCGCTATTGGCTTGCCTTTCTCGTCTAATTTAAAACGCACTTCCTGCGATGAAAAATTGATTGCACCTTTTTTAAATCGCTCTTTACGAATACTTTGCGCCATACTGTTTAACAGTAATATCTCCTCCTTAAATGGGCCTTCTTTTGATTCAATAATTTCTTGTACATCCTCGTAACTAAACCGATGATTAGAATGGATAAATGTTTTACCCAGCCAATATTGCTTTACATCGCCTTTTGGGGTTAATTGAAAAATAGCAGAAAAGGTAAATTTATCTTCGTGTGGGCGTAAAGAACACAACTCGTTTGAAATACGTTCTGGCAACATTGGGTTTACTCTATCTGGCAAATACACAGAGGTTGCACGTTTATATGCTTCTTCATCTAACAAAGTTTCTGGCTTTACAAAATGGCTCACATCTGCAATGTGAATACCAATTTCGTAATTACCATTTTTAAGCGTACGAATAGACAAGGCGTCATCAAAATCTTTAGCATCAATAGGGTCTATTGTAAAGGTTAAAATGTCTCTACAATCCTTACGTTTACTCACTTCTTCATCGCTAATAGCATCAGTTAATTGCATCGCTTCGTCCATCACTTCTTTAGTAAAACTCAGCGGAAAACCAGCTTCTGCCAATAACTCTTTCATGGCACCATCGTTTTCATCACCCGCTTCCATTATGCTTACAACCTCTCCAACTGGTTTTTTATCACCTTTGCCCCATTCTATTAATCGTGCAACTACTTTGTCTTTATTTTTTGCACCGTTAAGCTTTAGCAATGGTATGTACAAATCTGGCATTGGCTTATCTGTATCTGGTATAAAAAAAGCATGACCAGCAGATAATTGAATATCACCAATAAATTCTGTTTGCTTGCGAGTTACTACCTCTATTATTTTACCTTCTTTTTTATTGGTTGATGGATTTTCTTTAATGATTTTTACCATTACAATATCGCCATTTAAAGCCGTATTAAAGTCTCCAGGACGAACCAACACATCCCCACTTTTATCTTCAATTAATACATAGCCAATACCACTTCTAGTAATTTCTAATGCCCCTTTTAGTGGTAATATAGGCGCTGTATTTTTAGTGGTTTTAGTTGGCACTTTGGTCTTGTTCTTTTTACTCTTACTCATATTTATTTGACCGCTGATTTTTAATGACTTAATTGGTTAGTAAGATTATTTATTTACGAAATTTATCGTATATAATTACGTGAAATTTAATAATAATCGTTACTATTTACCATATTTAATTTAGCATAGCTTTTTATAAAATCAATTATTAGTTTATCAAATTGTTTATGTTGATTAAATAAAAATTGGTGCTTAATAGGCAACACATATAAAGGTAAATCTTTTAATTGTTCGGTGAATTTAGTTAAACGAACGGCATCTTTTTCAGTTGTAAGAATTAGTTTATCAACAGCATCAATATCGTTAAATGTATTTTTTATTTCTCTTAAATCATCAATTGTAAAAATGTGGTGATCGCTATAATTTTTTTGATAATAAGTATATGCGTGTTCTAGCAAATATTCTTTTATTGGTTTTGGGTTGGCAATGCCACACACCAAATACACTTCTATATTTTGAGTAATTGTTTTTTTTGTTTGATGGTAAATATGATATGGCTCACCATATTTAATAGTAGTGAAGAAAATGTGCTGCGATTTTAATGGTTTCAGCTCTTTAATAATCCTATTTTTTTTATCTTCAGATAAATCGGCTGGACATTTTGTAACAACAATAATTTGACACCGTTTTGTAGAAGCTGTTTCATCTCTTAAATCGCCGGTAGGCAAAAAAAAGTCTTGTGTGTACAAATTACTAAACTCGGTTAATACAATATTTAACCCGGCATTTATTGTTCTGTGCTGAAACGCATCATCTAAAATAATGGTATCTAAATCTGGCCTATCGTGCAGCAATTGAGGAATTGCCTCAATACGTTCCTCACCAACTGCCACCGCTACTTCAGGAAATTTTGTATGAAACTGCATTGGCTCATCGCCAATATCTAAGGCAGTTGTATTTTGTTGGGCTAAAGCATATCCTTTAGTTTTTCGTTTATAACCTCGGCTTAGGGTGCCAATATTAAATTGTAAGTGTAATAACTCTATTAAATACTCAACCATTGGGCTTTTGCCAGTACCACCAACTGCTATATTACCCACACAAATAAGCGGAAAATTAAAAGTAGCTGACTTTAAATATTGTTTATCAAACAACCAATTTCTGATGATGATAATGGCGCCATATACAATTGCCAAAGGCAGCAGTACAATGCGAAAAGATTTGAGGAAAATATTATTTATGTTCATGCGTTAAAAACTTTTACTGTAACACTGATTGTAGCTGATAAAAAGGATGCTATTTTTTTCCTAAAAATCTATCTTCATACCGCACAATTTGTGTCATCAGTTTTGCTATTCTCACTTAAAATTCATACACTTCATTTGGTGTAATACAAAAGTTTAAAGGTATATCGAATTCGTTTGTATCGGTTATCAAATCAAGAGGCTCAAAATAACTAAATCCTATTAACACCACATCTGCTTTACATTGGTTTAAAAAACGGTCATAAAATCCTTTGCCATAGCCAACCCTAATCCCTTGTTTATCGCAAGCCAATAATGGTACAAAAATTAAATCAATATCTATGGGATTAATAATTTGACCTGCTTTGGGCTCAGTAATACCATAACTATTGGTTGTATATATGGTATCTTGATCTATCAATTTGGCCCACATAGAATTAGTGGCAAAATCACTTACAGGATAGGCAATTTTTAACCCTTCAACTATATGCCTTAAATAACCACTATATAAATGTGTATCAGGTTCTGCCATATTTACCATTGGCCAAAAAGTCAACAAGGTTTTTATGCCATCAAAATTGAAGGTTTGTAATTGCAGTAATAGTAAGTCATCAAGTTTCAACTTTTCTTTAGATGAAATGCCTAATCGTTTTTGCTTATATATGTTTCTTAATTCATTTTTCGTCATAACAATTGCTGTAAAGATAATTTGATCGCGTTTGCTTGTTGTACAACGAAGGCTTTATCTACGTTTTCAACAAAAGGTATAGATGCAATTTTAGGATATCCTGACCATACAACAATTTCATTTTCATAATCTAAATATTGGTCGTTAAAAATCCAGCCAATAACATCAATACCGCGTTGTTTGCAAATATTTGCAGTTAGCAGTGAATGGTTAATGCTTCCTAAATAATTACGGCTTACCAGTATCACTTTGTCTTGCAATTGCTCTATTAAATCAAGTACAAATTCGGTATCATTCAATGGCACCATGATACCTCCTGCGCCTTCAATAATTAGATGATTGTTGTTTATTGATTGTTGTTGATTAACGATTAACGATTTACGACTGGCGATTTCATAAATATTAATGTCTACACTTTCTTGTCTAGCTGAAATATGTGGTGATGCTGGCAGTTCTAATTTATAAACTTCGGGATGAATAATGGTCTGCGTATTGCTGATTAATGATTGCACTTGCAACGCATCTGTACCAGTTTCAAAACCAGCTTGAATGGGCTTCCAATAATCTGCTTCCAAGGCTTCTGTAACAATGGCGCTAACTACTGTTTTGCCTACATTAGTTCCTATACCTGTAATGAAAATGGATGGCATATGATGTTAGTTGATAGATGATAGTTGGCTATATAGTGCACATAAATAATTCGTATAATTAGCATCAATTTATATTATAAAATTGGCTGAAAAAATGAAAAAACAGTTGAACCGTAATTACGCTTAAAGCTAAAGCCAGCAAACGTTTCGTAGCTATTATGTGGTGTATGTTCTAATACAAAATAGCCATCATCTGCAAGTATTTTTTTATCAATTACTAGCTTGGGTATTTCATCAATAGCACCTAATGAATATGGTGGGCCAGCAAAAATAAAATCAAATTGCTCGTTACAAGTATTTAGGTAACTAAATACATCCATTTGTATCACTTTCGCATTGTTAATACCTAACATGATACAATTTTTTTTTATAAAATCATGCATGATGCCATCTTTCTCAATAATGGTCAATTCTTCGGCCCCACGAGATGCTACTTCGTAACTAATGCAACCAGTACCACCAAATAAATCGAGTGTTTTTGTACCTTCAAAATCTATACGGCTTTGCAAAATATTAAACAAGCCACTTTTTGCAATATCTGTTGTAGGTCTTGTGTGGGGCATATTAGCTGGTGGTGCAATGCGCCTACCACCATATTTTCCTGAAATAATTCTCATAGTACATTAATTTTTCACCACATTGGCATTTAGGCACATAGAAAAGAAAAAAACTTCTACATAATCTATGTGATTACTGTGGCTAAGTGGTGAGTTTAAATTCTACTTTTTAAATTCAAAGTAAACAGCACCAAGTATAAATAAAAAACTTATCAAATATTTCATTTAAAAGCCACACCATGCAAATATCATGAATATATTTGAGCAGGTTAATAGTGCAATTGTTTTTATCATTTATGTATTTATTTTAAAAATTTGCAATTTACTGCAATTACAATACGAACTTGGCATATCGAATTGTCAGTTTGCCATCTGAAACATATCAAGCACAATAGTTGTTATTATAAATACAGTTAAAAGCAAGAATATGAATAAGTTTCAGGCGATTATTAAGTTTACAATGGATGATGATTTTATGGTTCTCGTACCTCCACACCGAACCTATATAAATTTTTTAATGAATAAAGGTATTATAGATAGCTACGCAGTAAGTATGGAAAGTCAAACCTGCTGGATAACTTTACATACAGAAAGTAAGGCAAAAGCAGATAGCTACCTAGCAAAAACACCACTTTATAAATATTGGACATATACTATTGAAGAATTGTTTGTATATGATAGTCAGCATTATAGGCTACCTACATTACAATTTAATTGAATAAGTTCCTCAATACATTGGTACAAAGGCATTGAAGGCACTATTGCTCATTAATAGATTTGTAATGTATTAAATGTTGAAATTAAACTGATACACTAGAGATTTATGGATTTGAATTTTCTTTTTTCTATGTGCTTATATGTCTATATGGTAAAAAAATAATACTCTAAAACTTTTACAAACTACAATTGTTATTTAAAAAAAATTGCTATGGCACATCCAAATCTTACATTGATTCAAGCTTTAAGAGACACAGCATTTCGCCTAAAAACTGGCAACCATTATGCATGGGGCAATCATGGTAGTTGCAATTGTGGCAATTTGCTACAAGTGGTTACACAATTAACCAAAGAAGAAATTTTGACCTATGCACATACAGGCGTTGGCGAGTGGACAGAATTATCAGAAGATTATTGCCCTGCCACAAATGCACCCGTAAACTTATTAATTACCAAACTAGAAAAGCTAGGGTTAACCCCCACTGATATTCATAATATTGAATATTTAGATGACAGGGATATACTTAATAATTTACAAGGTGGATTTCGTTGGTTAAAGCGGAATGTTAGAGAAGATGTTGTGGCCTATTTTGAGGCATTTGCCAACGTGCTAGAAGAAAAATTAATTGCAAGTATTGAAATTCCAAATGACTTATTTGTTACAAATAATCATTTAATTAAAGAACTTGTAGAAGTATAAATACTATTTATTTATTTGTAATACCATTCATCTTTATGAGTGGTATTTTTATTTATAGGAAAGAGTATGATACTTTGTAGGCTTTAAATTCTTTATCCACAACGGTTTTAAAACCAATAAACTGTTAAAAACTTATTACCGAAGTTTGGTGTTTTTACCATTGCGTTTTAAATTGCCGCATGGCAGCGAATTTAAAATACTATTTTTTTATTATTATAGGGTTGGTTGCCTTAAGCAGTTGCAGCTCTTTACGAAAAATTGGCAGTAAAGATGCCTCTACCAATAAACCAATTGTTAAAAATAATCCGCCACACAAAATAACTTTTCTAGATAATATTGAAGTTCGCCCAGGGCAAATAATTACATCGCAACACAAAACAAGTGGCATGAGGAATAGCCCGGTTGTTTATGCAGAAAGCAATACCTTACCTAGCACTATTGAGAAGGCAGATTGGCTACAATTAAAATATGCCATTGTAATGGATGCAGCTGTTGAAACCCTTACTAATATTGGCCTATTTCGTAAAATTGATGAATGGTGGGGTACAAAATATTGCATGGGAGGCAGCACAAAATCTTGTATAGATTGCTCTGCTTTTAGTGTGGTGGTAATGAAGGAAGTTTATGATATAAATTTACCAAGAACCGCTCAAGAACAATACAACCAAAGCGACCATATTGCTGTAGAAGATTTAAAAGAAGGTGATTTAGTTTTTTTTCATACATCGGGTAGAGACGTATCGCACGTAGGTATTTATTTGGCAAATAATAAGTTTTTACAAGCATCTACAAGCGGTGGAGTAACTATTACAGATATGAATGATAAATACTGGCAACCAAGATTTAAAGGCGCCGGTAGAGTGAGGAAGTATTAATACAAGCCAATAAAAGGTGACATAAACTATTAGGAACTTACAACCAGAAACCCAAAATTTTAAACTCAAACTAAAGTGCTATCTATTCATCTCCACAATCTTATCATTTTTGCTTATCATGGTTTGTACGATCATGAAACAATAAATGGTAATAATTTTGAAATAAACCTAACTGTTAACTACCAGCCAAAAGCAAATATTCTTAACATCTCACAAACTATAAATTACGTTGATGTATTTGAGATTGTAAATAATAGAATGCAAATAGCAACCCCATTGTTAGAAACAGTAGTAATGGAAATTGCAGCACAAATTGTGGCACAATTTTGTCTAGCAGAAGAAGTTTTTATAGCAATAAAAAAAATGCAACCACCCATTACAAACTTTAATGGTTCTGTTGGGGTTAGCTATGTATTAAAAAGAAATAATATTAAAATATGAAGCAATTATTAATAGTTATATGTATGTGTAGCAGTGTTTATGCATTTGCACAGGATAATAATGTACTTTTTAAGGAAGCTGAAAATTTGGAGCATAGTTTTAAAGATGCTGACGCACTAAATAAATACAAAGAAATTTTAACCAACGATGCAACCAATATAAAAGCACTGGTAAAAGCTGCTGAACTAAGTTGTAGTATTGGTAACAGAATAGACAATAAAAATGATAAACGTTTAAGCTACGAGAGTGGATTGGCATTTGCACAACGTGCCATAAAAGCTAATAACAATAGTGCAGAAGCCAATTATGCTTATGCGATGGCTAGTGGTAAAATGACCGAAGTAGAATCTGAAAACAAAAAAATAGTCGCTTTTGTAAAAGATACGAAAAGCTATGCTGAAAAAGCTTTGGCTATAAATGCCAATTTTGGTAAAGCCAACTTTGTTTTGGGTAGGTGGCATTATGAAATGGTCACATTATCTGGCTTAAAAAAAGCTGCTGTAAAATTATTTTATGGCGGATTACCAGAGGCATCGCTTGACAATGCCATTGCATATATGGAAAAGTGTAAGGTTAATGAACCCTATTATATGATTAACTATTATTACTTAAATAAAGCATATAAAGAAAATGATAAGCCAGCAAAGCAAATAGACGTATTAAGTAAAATGGTAAAACTACCAAACCGTACTTTTGATGATGCGGCAATGAAAGAAGATGCGCAAAAACAATTGCAACAATTACAATAAAATTTTAAAAAAATGGCTTTACAAGACATATTTAACCAAGCAGTTATTAATAGCAAAACGCTTAGCGAAAAGCCTGATAATGAAACTTTATTACAATTATATGCATTATACAAACAAGGTACAGAAGGTGATGTTACAGATGAATATAGTGGTGGTGGCTTTGACTTTGTTGCTAAATTTAAACATCAATCTTGGGGGAAACTAAAAGGTATTACTAGAGACGAGGCAATGCAACAATATATAAATTTGGTTGAAAAATTAAGAGGCAACTAAATAAAATGATTTAAAAAAGGGGATTTGCGAAATGCTAGTGAAGGTGCAAAAGTGGAGAATAGCGGGTTCGAACCGCTGACCTCTTGCATGCCATGCAAGCGCTCTACCAACTGAGCTAATTCCCCATTTTAAGATTGCAAATGTATCGTTTCAACTATATTATCCCAAAACAAATTACAAGCAGTTAGTCGCTAGCCATATTAGCCCGAATTTGTTGTATTTCTTCTATAAAATCAGTAACAGTTATTGCCTCGGCTACATCAAAATCTCCAATTTTAGTTCTACATAAACTACTCATATAGCCACCAACACCAAGGGCTGCCCCAAAGTCGTTTGCCAAACTTCTAATATACGTACCTGTTGAACAAGCTACCCTAAAATGTACCACTGGCATCTCTATTTTTACAATATCAAATGCATAAAGGGTTACTGGTCTTGCAGCCACTTCTACTACAATACCTAGCCTTGCAGATTCATATAACCGTTTACCATCTTTTTTTATGGCAGAATGTTGTGGTGGCATTTGTAAAATAGCCCCTTTAAATTGTTCTGTTGCAGCTATAATGGCTTGTTCAGTAATATGTGTGGTGTCTTTAAAATTTTTAGGATTTGTTTCTAAATCAAAACTTGGTGTGGTACTTCCTAGTGTAATAGTGCCAATATATTCCTTTGGCATACCCATATATTCATTTATTTTTTTGGTAAATTTTCCAGTACAAACAATTAAAAGTCCAGTAGCCAATGGGTCTAGCGTACCAGCATGACCAACCTTTTTTACTTTGGTTAAATAGCGCACTTTACTCACTACATTAAAACTTGTCCATGTTAAAGGTTTATCAAACAACAACACTTTTCCTTCGCTATATTCTGTTAATACCTGCATACCAACAAATGTAGGTAACTCAGCAGTTTTATTTTTTCAAACAAATAATCAACAATCTTTCTACTGTTTTAGAAATACTGCAAAAATTCATACGTAATCAATCCAATTACAAGTAGCAGCAGTTTATATTTACCATCTTAAAATGCAAGCAAGTATGACCAAGGAAAACGTAGGGTTTATTTTTGATATGAATGGAACTATGATTGATGATATGGCGTACCATGCAACAGGTTGGCACAATATATTAACCCAAAATTTGGGGGCTAGCATATCTATAGATGAAGTGAAGCAACAGATGTACGGCAAAAACAGCGAATTACTAGTACGCATATTTGGTAGCGAGAGATTTACCCAAGCAGAAATGGACTTTTGGAGTATGGAAAAAGAAAAACGCTACCAAGCTACTTACCTACCCAAACTACAATTAATAGATGGCCTACAAACTTTTTTTGATGCCGCCTACAATGCGCAAATACCTATGTCTATTGGGTCTGCCGCCATACCGTTTAATATAAATTTTGTAGTTACCAACCTACAATTACAAAAATATTTTAACGCCATTGTTAGTGCCGATGATGTACCAATAAGCAAACCACACCCCGAAACATTTTTAAAAGCAGCCCAACTAATGGGTGTTGCCCCAGAAAATTGTATTGTATTTGAAGATGCGCCAAAAGGTGTTGAAGCAGCCGCCAATGCAGGAATGCCTTGTGTGGTAATAACTACCATGCACGAAGCAGCAGAATTTAGCCAATACAATAATATTATTTGCTTTGCAAAAGATTATACAGAGTTAAGGATAGAAGATTTAGTGAAATAAAAGCATCAGATATGCCTTTTATCTACACATCTACTTGCCCTAACGAAACAAGTCGAAGGGTGATTTATTTCAAAATTTGCAAATCATATGCCCCATTATATGGTTCTACAATAATTTTTTTTGAATCAATATCAACAATTTGCAAAGCAACAATTATTTTTTTATTGTTAATTAATATGTAGCCTTTATAAGTATTATAATATTCTTCTACAGGTATTTCATTCCCATTTATTATTCCATTTTTTAAAGTAGGTATTTGCAAAAACAGAGTGTCATCAATTAATTTATTTTTTAAAATTGAAATTGGGTCATGCACAAGTGGCACTCGCTTACCTGTAAGAATTAAATATATTTTATTCCCCTTGAAAATAGCAAAGGCTATTTTATTATTTTTAATTTTATATTCAGAACAGAATATGTTTAGAGTAATCAAAGCAAAAGCGACAGAGATAAATGCATATTTTTTATTAATCATGTTAATTATTTTTTAACAAATACAGATGAGCAGCCCTCAATTGCGCTTGTCTCAGACAAGTACCTAAGTATCAAATATTTTTACAAAATAATAATAATGCTTATTGCAAACTTTTATAACTAAGAGACTCACCAGCATAGGTCAGCTTGGCTTCATTGACCAAGCTTCATACATACATTAGTTGGTTAATAATCAAATATATCAGGTTTTATTTACACAAAATGATGCGTAAACTTTAATCACATAATATTTAATATTTTATTACCACTTAGCCCCATAAATAAATTATGTTTGTAACATTGTATAGATGTTTTTACGTATGAACCGCAACTTACTATCGTTTTGCATATTGGCTTGGCTGCTGGTAGTTCAGTGTGCAGTTACTGCCCAACCATACGCTACTATTGATTTAGATAAAGCCAAGCCTAAAAATTACGAAACAAGAAGTTTGCGTTCTGAAAAAACAGGTGATAAAAAACTAACTGTTAGCAAACGCTTATTTCAAAATGCCTTTACGCATTTTAACTACTATTTTAACGCCAATAATAAGATTAATAACATTATTACCCGAGCAAAAGCTAGTAATAAAGATGATTACACCAAAATGCTATCGTTTTACAATTATTCGTTAGATGCTACGAGTAGAGAAACCATGGAATTAGATTCTGTGGTATATAAATGTACGGCGGGTATTTTACTACACGATCTTAGAAACGATTGGATTGATAACCTGTATTTGCTATTGGGTAAAGCTTATTTCTTCCGTAAAAATTATGACAGTGCAGGCTACGTGTTTCAATACATAAACTATGCTTGGGCACCAAAAGATGATGGCTACGACATTATTTTAGGTAGCAACATTAGCAATACCAACGGGGTATTTACAGTAGCAACCAATGAAAAAAAATCACTATTAAAACAAATTTTTAGCACATCGCCAAGCCGCAACGAAAGTTTGCTTTGGGAAGCCCGCACCTTTTTAGAGCAAAACAAAATTGGTAACGCAACAGGGTTATTATCTATTTTAAGAAGCGACCCTGTTTTTCCTAAACGATTACAAACAGACTTACACGAGCTCATTGCCTACAACTACTACAAACAACAGGTTTACGATAGTGCTGCGTGGCATTTAAACAAAGCACTTAGCAATGCAGATGGCCGATTTGAAACGGCTAGATGGCAATATTTATGTGGTCAGTTGTACCAGCTAGCCAACAATAAAGAAGCTGCTGTTACTATGTTTGAGAAAAGCGTTAACCGTACAACAGACCCTGTGATGGAGGTATATGCAAGACTAAATATTGTTAATCTGTCGTCTAGCAAAAAAGGTTCTGGTTTACAAGATAATTTAAGCGAATTGTACAAATTAGCCAAGCGAGAAAAGTATGCGAGTTATAGAGATATTATTTATTATTCAGCCGCATTATTAGAGTTAAAACAAAACAATATAGCAGGTGCAAAAGCTGCATTGGCAAAAAGTTTAAGTAATAGTACAGACAATGCTGCTCAAAAACAAACCAGTTTTTTGTTATTGGGTGATATTGATTATGATATAAAAAATTATCAAGCGGCTTTTAGCAATTACGATAGTATTCAAACAGTATTATTGCTACCTAATGATAAGGAACGTATTAATAATAGATTACCTCCCTTAAAAATTATTAGTGGTAATACTAGTACAATTACAAGTGAAGATAGTCTTCAAAAACTAGCACGCCTACCAGTGGCAGAACGTGCTGCATTGGTAAAAAAAATATTACGCAAGCTGCGGAAAGAGGCTGGTTTAAAAGAATTTTCCCCAACCGATTTTAATGACAATAATCCGTTTGCAGTGGCAACTACACCCACTGGTTTGTTTGACAAACCAAGTAACGAATTTTATTTTGCTAATACTAATTTAAAGCAAAGAGGATTTACTGAGTTTAAAGCCAAATGGGGGGTAAGAAAAAATATAGACAATTGGCAACGTGTTTCTGCATCAAACAACACCAATACATTACCTATACTATCGACCGATATTGATGAAATAGCCCCATCAGTTACTGGCGTAAGCAAACCCCCAAAAGACTTAACGTTTGAAGGGTTAATGGGTGATATTCCTTTGCAACCTTACCAATTAGATTCCTCTAATATAAACATAGCCAATGCCTATTTTAGCAATGGTATTATTCTGCAAAATGAGTTGAAAGATTATCCAAGTGCCATTAATGCTTATGATAGTTTAATAACCAGATTTCCTACTAATAAAAACCGTGAACAAGCATTATATAACCTTATTTTTTGCTACAATAGTGTTGGTTTAATTGCTAAGGCAGACTCAATTACAAAAGTAATAAAAACTACATATCCTAAAGGTAAATACACAGGCTTTGTGGTAAATGGCATTAGCAATAAAGATGCTGGAACGGCTACTTATCAAAATGTTTATAATTTGTTTTTAGAAGGCCAATTTGATAAAGCTAAAGACGCTAAAAAAGCAGCCGATTCAACGTTAGGTAAATCTTACTGGACACCTCAGTTGTTGTATATAGAGGCCATTTATTATGTAAAACAACAAGAAGATAGCGTAGCCATTAACAGGCTACAAAGTCTAAGTACTGCTTTTCCAAAATCGCCGTTGGCAGATAAAGCAGTAACGATGATTGATGTGTTAAAAAGACGTAAACAAATTGAGAGTCATTTAGCCAATTATAGTGAAGAAAAACAAGAAGAAGTAGTTGCCAAACGTGTTGATTTATCTGACCCAACAAGTACAAAAGTAGTAGCACCTGTTATTAAAACTGATTCTATTGTAAAATCCCCAACTGTAATTGCAAAACCTATTGACGTAAAAATAGAAACAAAACCAATTGTTTCAGAAAAAAAGACCTTTCAATTTATACCAACCGACAAACATTTTGCTGCCATAGTACTAGATAAAGTAGATGAAACCTTTGCTGGTGAAGTTAAAAATGCGTTTAACCGTTTTAATAAAGAGCGTTATTACAATCAAAAGTTAGATATGGCAACTGCTACCATTAATAACCAGTTTAGTATTGTTTTGATAGGCCCATTTGCAAATGCTGGCGAAGCAGTAGATTATGTTGATAAAACAAAACCATCAGCGGCTGGCCGTATTGTGCCTTGGTTACAAGCTACCAAGTATAGCTTTTCAATTATAAGTAACAGTAATTTAGATATAATAAAGGCAGATAAAGATGTTGCAGGCTATACACAATTTTTAAAAGGCATTTTTCCTGATAAATTTTAGACTAAAAAAATACTATGAACCGTTTTGTAAAAATATTTTGGTGCATTTTTTTTGGCGGGCTTGCCTTTGTTATCATTATATTTTTAATGGCAAATTATGGGGTACTTGGCGAAATGCCATCTATAGATGATATTGAAAATCCAAGTGCCAATTTATCTAGCCAAGTGTATGCACAAGATGGTACATTAATGGGTAAATATTACTTGCAAGATCGAGTAAATGTTGATTTTAAAGACATCAGTAAACATGTTATAAATGCATTAGTTGCCACAGAAGATGAGCGTTTTTACAAACACAGTGGTATTGATGGCAAGTCATTATTGCGTGCATTCGTGTATCTCGGTAAAGAAGGTGGTGCAAGTACTATTACAATGCAAACAGCTAAAAACTTGTTTAGTGATTATAGTAGAAACAAGATTAAACGCATTATTCAGAAAATAAAGGAAAGCATCATTGCCATTAAGTTAGAGCAAAATTTTACCAAAGATGAAATTGCCACGTTATACCTAAACACAGTACCTTTTGGCGACAATGTATTTGGCATTCGCAACGCGTCTAAAACCTTTTTTCAGAAAGAACCAGACCGCCTGTCTATTGGCGAATCTGCTGTACTAATAGGCATGTTAAAAGGTTCTAACTTATACAATCCACGAGTAAATCCTAAAAAAGCATTAGAACGTAGAAATGTGGTATTAGACCAAATGGTACGTAGCAATTATTTAACTGCTACTGACGCCATTCCTTTAAAAAAGAAACCAATAGAACTTAACTACCAAAAACTAGATGAAACCACAGGTTTAGGTCCCTATTTTAGAATGATTTTGGGTGAGGAAATGAAAAAATGGTGTAAGGAAAATAAAAACAATAATGGTGATAATTACGATTTATACCGTGATGGCTTAAAAATTTACGTTACCATCAATCCACGTATGCAGTTATATGCAGAGGAGGCTGTGGCAAAGCATATGAGCTATATGCAAAAAATTTTAAATAGGCAAGAAGATATAAGAACTGGTTCAGTTTGGAACAATCATGCCAATATTTTAGATGCAGCCATGCAACAAACGGATCGTTGGAAGAATATGAAAAAAGATGGTGCCAAAGATGAAGACATTGAAAAAACTTTTTACCAACCAACTAGAATGAAAGTATTTGCATGGAATAATAATCGTACAAAGGATACCATTATGACGCCAATGGATTCTATAAAATACCACCGTCAAATGTTAGAAACTGGTTTTATGGCAATGGATGCACAAAGCGGAGAAGTGCGTGCTTGGGTAGGCGGTATTGACTTTAAAACATTTAAATACGACCATGTAAATTTTAATACCAAAAGACAGGTTGGTAGTACCATGAAACCATTGTTATATAGCCTTGCAATAGAAGAAGCTGGCTTTACACCCAACACAACCGTGTACGATGAACAACAAAGTTTTGGTGCTTTTGGTAAAGTACCCGCTACATCTAAAAGCTGTAGTGGTGCTGCCATGCCGATGAGTACAGCATTGGCTTTCTCAAAAAACTGTGCAACAGCCTATATAATGAAGCAACTAGATGGCACTGGTAATAATGCAGCCAAACGCTTTGTAGATTTTTTAAATAACAAGTGTGGCTTACAAACTAAAATAGAACCAAATCCTTCCATTGCATTGGGTGCTTGCGAAATTTCTTTGTACGAAATGATGCAAGCTTACAGCATGTTGCCTGGTAGAGGCTTTAATGTAAAACCAATGTTTATTGCACGTATTGAGGATAGAAATGGCAATACCATACAAAGTTTTACCCCAAAAAGAAGAGAAGTAATTAGTGATGTAACTGCTTACTCTATGATAAAAATGATGCAAGGCGTAATGCAATTTGGTACAGGTAGAAGAATGTGGTCTTATGGTGTAAGTGGCGAAATTGCTGGTAAAACAGGCACAACTAATGATAATAGTGATGCTTGGTTTATGGGCTATACCCCTCAACTGTTATGTGGGGCTTGGGTTGGGTGCGATGATAGATTTATTCGGTTTAAATCAACCGAAATTGGTCAAGGTTCTTCTGCAGCACTACCTATTTGGGCATATTTTTACGAAAAAGTACAACACGATAAAAATATTATTGGCATTGATCCCCAAGCTACTTTTATAAAGCCAGATTTGTTACCCAACGATATTTCTTTTGACCAGTTTAATGGCACTAAACCTCCATTAGGGGCAGAAGGTGATGATATTGGCAATGGTAGCTCTAAGGATTATGGAGTACCTGGAGATATTAAACCTGAAGATATTGCACCAGAATCGCAAATAATTACGCCGCAAGCTGATAAAATTGCAACAAAACCTGTGGAAACAAAACCTATTATTAAATCTACGAATTTACCACCAGCAAAATTACCTGATTCAAAAATACAAACCCAACCCGCAAATAAGCCTCCAACAATACCACAAGTGCAACCAAAAGCAGTAATGCCCAGAAAACCAAACAATTAGACCCAATTCTTATATTATTCAAAAAAAATTCTTACTGTTTGGTAAAACCATTTGTTCCGTAAGGTAGCTCCTTGTTGATGCATTTTCTCATTGTACCCTTGCAAGCCAAATAAGCCAGCCATATTGCCCTTATTAATGGCAATTTCTAAATAGCCTGCCGAGTTAAACCAAGCTATTTTTTCACCTTCTACAACGGATGCATAATTGTTGCTGATGGTTTCAATTACTTCATCACGCTTAAACACAATTTTAAATTGTCGGCCTTGTTTGTGTTCTTCAAATTCTGTTTGGGTAATATTGATAACCACATTTTCAAAATTGTCAATAAATAATATTTGTCCCTCCATCCAATCTGCACCTACTGTGGCACGCAAGGGATATTTTTCACTAATATTTTCTATTGCATACCCAACAGATTCTAAGGTATTTGTTTTACCTAATACAGATATAGCTTTTGCAATTAAAGCAGTACGTGCCAATAAACTATGATAACCTTTTACAGGTATTGCAACCATTTCTTTAGGCTTTTCGCCTGTTATCATTGTTATAATACCATTATCTGCACAAATAATATATTGGTCATTATGTTTTGCAATAAGCAAGTGTGTAACGGCAGTTTCAAAAAAATTTAAAATAATAATATGGCAGGTATTAGCAGGAAAATACTTAAAGGCATTAGCACAAACATAAGCTGCTTGTGGATAATTTGCTTGAGATAGGTAGTGTGTAATATCCACAATTGTAACAGCAGCCTGTTGGGTAAGTAGCTGACCTTTAATTGCACCAACTACAAAATCTTGTTGGCCAATATCGGTTGTTAAGGTTACAATAGACATTAAGAAGTTGTAACGTAAAAACAGTGCTTGTTATTTTACCAATTCGCCATTTTTATAAAAAAAATTACGGGTTAATTTATCCGTTAAGTTAGGAAAAAATTTATTCATAAAAACAGTTTGCTTACCAGTATTTGTAAGTACAAGTGTTCGCTTCCTTTTATCAATTGCTTTAATAATATGTTGTGCACATTCTTCACTACTCATCATCTTGGCTTCATCCATTGGTGTTTCACCATGCGACTCGCCTTTGCTATTCAAAGCAGCAATACGAATATTAGATGCCGTGAAGCCGGGACAAACCCACATAACATTTACGCCACTTTCTAGCAATTCTGTGCGTATAGCTTCAAGCCATCCATTTACGGCAAATTTACTGGCACTATAACCACTTCTACCAGGCAAGCCTCGGTATCCTGCAATTGATGACACGCCAACTATAGTACCTTTATTTTGCGTTATATAAGGCAGGGCAAATTTGGTACAATAGACGGTTCCCCAAAAATTAATGTCCATTACTTTACGTAATGCATCAAACTCCACATCTTTTAGTAACGATCTCATAGAAACCCCAGCATTATTAATTAATATATCAATAGTTGAAAAATTTTTTACAACGTTTTCGATAAATAAAGCACAATCTTGTTCTTTACTAACATCAACACTTTGTATATACAAAGGCTTATCAGGATGTATGGCTTGTAATTGGTATAGCTTATCATAGTTTCTACCACAAGTTGCTACTTTGGCACCAAGTAATAAAAATGCGTCTACCAATGCTTTGCCAATACCTTCACTACCACCAGTTATTACTATCACTTTATTATTAAATACAGACATAATTTTATAAATTCGGAACAAAAATAAGCTTACTGCGTTGCATAATTAAACTGTAAGTAGATAGTTTTTTCTAAAAAATAAAAAATCAATTAAAAATACTTTGAAAATTGAGATAAAAAATTTGGTGCAGAAATCAATTCCCCTATTTTTGCACACCGAAAATAAAGAAGGTATAAATTCTTCGATAAAAAACGGATATGATCTTGTAGCTCAGTTGGTAGAGCAATACACTTTTAATGTATGGGTCTTGGGTTCGAGTCCCAACGGGATCACAAAATAAAATCATAAGTCCCTGTAAGTCAATCACTTATGGGGATTTTTATTTCAAAGGGGACGGTTTATAAGCCACAAAACAAATATTATTGCAAATGCTTGTTATGTGTTAATTTAAGATTCAACAGAAAGTTGTCTATTTTTTTCTAGTAAATTTTAATTTAATCAACTAAAAAAAACCTCTAAGATTCTAAGATCTTAAAGGGTTTGTATAGTAGTAATATATGAAAATAACACTATTGGCCTAAACCCCAATCTCTACCTTTCATCACCGCAGGTACTCCATCGGTAAGCCATTTGGCAGGCTTCTCTCCTTTTAAAAGCCAATCAAAATATTGCTGCTCACGAATTTGAATATCCTTACGGTTGCGCCGCTCCACCAAATTATGGGCTTCACCATTGTACACCAATAACCAAACGGGTTTACCCAATCTACGCATGGCGGTAAAAAACTCAATACCTTGGTACCAAGGCACAGCACCATCAGCATCGTTACTCATAATTACTAACGGTGTTTTTACTTTTGGCAAATGAAATAGGGGTGAGTTTTCAATATATAATTCTGGCTTTTCCCAGATAGAAGCACCCAAACGAGTTTGCGTTTTTTCATACTGAAATTGACGTGTAACACCAGTTTCCCATCTGATGCCGCCATAAGCACTAAACATATTTACCACCGGTGCACCAGCCCAAGCTGCTGCATATAAATTAGTTTGGGTAATAACGTACGCCGCTTGATAGCCACCCCAACTTTGTCCTTGAATACCAATTTTAGTACTATCAACAAAACCATCTTTAACCAAAGCCCTTGTACCACTAACAATATAATCGAAAGCACTTTTACCTGGGTGACCAGTTTTGTACCAAATATCTGGCACAAAAACCACATAGCCACGACTTACAAAAAAGGGAATGTTTAAAGCAGAAGGCGATGGCGATGGTGCTCTATAATTATGCAAAGTATTGTTGTTGCGTTCGTAGAAATACACAATCATCGGGTACTTTTTCTTGGCATCAAAATCTTCTGGTTTGTACAAAATGCCTTCGGTTTCTTTACCAGTATAGGCTTTCCATTTAAACAATTCTGATGTGCCCCAATTGTAGTTAGCTTGTTGAGGATTGGTGTTAGATAATCTGTTACCCCTTACTTCTGCCATAACACCTTCTGCATTTAAGCTTGGGTAATCAGAAACAGTAACTGTATCAAGCTTAAAAGTTGTAAATAAATTAGGCGATTCTTTGTACGACTCTTTGGTATAAATATAAGTATCGCTATTTTTTGCTTTTAGAAGATTACTGATATTAGCAGCTTCTGGATAAACCTTAGCTTTCCCTAAATCATGACTAGTCTCGGATTTCATTACTCCAATAAAGAAGTTGGAATATCTGTTTACTTTAGTTTTTTCATAGAACATTTTATAAACTATCTTTTCATCATTTCTAATAAACTTGCTATCAGCGTCTAAGTTTACATAACGATGCTCAATTTTATCAACTCTACCATTGGTTAATAAAACTGACTTCTCTTTATTTAAAGGGTCTACTTTCCATACATCGTAACGGTCATTTATCAACACATATTTATCACCTTCAATCCACTTAGCAATACCATAAGGATTAGGGTCATCGGGTACATCATTGTCTTCATCGTACAAAGGATATTTAATATCTGTAGCAATGGCACTAAGCTTTTGCGTAGCAGCATTATAAATTGTGTAAGCCTTCTTTTTATCCTCGTAAATCAACAAATATTTACCAGTGTAAGATGGATAAATATTGCCTTTGTAATTTGCCAATATCAACTTGGCGTCTCCAGTTATTGGGTTGATGGCATATAAATCGCTAAAGGTGTAGCCTTGCCATTGCTTAGCCACGCGTTTGCCAAAATCGCTAGCAGTATAAAACACATCGCCATCACCTTCTAATGTTTGTTGGATGCGTGGAAATTTATCGTTGGCTAGTGGAACAATAGTGTTGCTTTCAAAGTCAAACCGAGCCAAATAACTTTTACGTGTATCAGCTTCTACGTTTTTCAATTGCACAGGCATTAAATCATCATCGTGATAATTCCAAACGTCTACCCCTGCCCTTTCAAACTCAGGTAAGATTGTATCTTTTGGGGGTAGAATTACTGAGGTGCCAATAAACAAACGCTTACCACTTTGGCTAAAGTCAATGGCTGCAAACTCGCTGATGGTGTGCGTTACAGGCAAACCCTTTGTAAATCTATCCGCTATTATTTTGGCACTATCAAAGCCCGATTTATAATAAAATAATTTATAAAATTTCTGCGATTCTTTTTTAGTACTATCCCTTTCGGTCACAAAAGCCAATTGGCTACCTGCATCATCAAATGCAAAAGATTTTGCATCGTTAAACACTTTTAAAACAGTATCAATTTTGTTTATTTGCACGGTTAGTTGCAACACAAAAGCATTGGTTTTTGCATCGCCAGTTTTTTTAGTGGTTTTAATTGCGGCCACATTTCCCATTTTACTAACTACATAATCATTTACTAACAACACCGATTTTTTTTCTTCGGTTCCCAAATATTTAATCACCAATTCTGTACCATCTTCCGCATCATTTGCAGCACTGGCATTGCCACCTTTGCCACCAGCACCCGAACTTCTTGCTGGGATTGGTAAAGTTGCAGTAGCAACTTCTATTTTAGTACTGTCGGTAACCTTGGGTTTGTTACTATCAGCAGCAGGTTTTTCTAGCAGATACAGTAATACATTACTACTTTTTTTGGGTAGTTTATAACTTTTAACAGCAGGTATTTTTTCTATGGTTAGTGCAGTAACATTTACAATTGCCAAGCTGTCTTTTGGCATATCAGCAGATACTTTTTTAGCTATCCGAGCAGTACGAGTTTGGGTAAATGTTGGCTTTATTTTAAATACCACGAACTTGTTATCTTCTGTAATTTTTGCATTATAGCCACGTTCAACTTCCATCAATTTTTTACCATCGCTTTGTTGGATGACCAACAGCGCATCGCCTTCCTGCGGGGTGATCGTGTAAACCACGAATTTGCCATTGTTACTAATCATTTTTTCAGCAATACTTTGCCATCCATCATAAACTGAATGATCTAACGGTTTTTTTTGTGCCGATATTAAATTCGTAATAAGCAGCATGCATAATAATAAATACATCTTATTCATAAGCATTAAAATAGAGTTTTGGCTAAAATATCTAAATAATTTTTGGTACAGCTATTGCAAATGGATTTTATTACAAACGGGAGTATTAAATTACATTAAACTTGCCTATTACACCTTCAAGGTATGGTTATTGTATTTGTGAGAAATAAGCATGGGTTAATCAGAAATACAACTATGAAAAAATATTTTTTAGGGTTAATTATTTTTACAATACTCATTTTTTGTGCTATTGATACACCTGCACAAACAATAGCTGACAATTGGTATGGCAATGGCATTGTTGATATACCAAATAGTAGCAATAATTATTTAAGCGAATTAATTGTTACTGAAAAAAACAAAAAAGTAATTGGTGTTTTTAGTTATTATTTTAGGGATAGTCTATTTTCTAACAGCATTCAAGGTACGTATAACGACGCTACACGTAGGCTAACACTAAACAAACAAAATATTATTTTTCATAGAACTATTAATACAAAAATTGGTATTGACTGCCCCATGTATGGCGAATTTACACTGCGAACATCAAAAATAGAAAGTGTACTAAGTGGCGTTTTATTTACAGATAATGACCACCAGTTTACTTGCCCATCTATCAATTTTATGTTAAAAAAAGGCAATGATATTATACCTATTAAAAGGAACGTAATTGTTTCTAAACAAATAGATAGCCTTACCATAAATAGCCATAAAAAAATTGATGACAAACAAATTGTATTTAAAAGTAGAGCCAAAGTATATACCCAAGAATTAGAGATTGAAAATAAATCAATACGATTAGAATTGTACGACAATGGCCAAATTGACTATGATTCTGTTTCACTTTATTTAAATGATACATTAGTGCTGCCTAAATCAATGCTAACACACAATGCTATTAATATTACGTTGCCATTAAATGATAGTTTGCCCTTTAATGAATTAAGCATGTTTGCAGAAAATCTAGGTTTAATACCTCCAAATACAGCAGCACTAATTTTATACGATGGCAAAACCCGATACGAAATAATGATGAGTAGCGATTTAAGTAGAAATGCTACCATTAAGTTGATTAAAAAAAAGAAAGAAAAATAGGTTGATTGTAAATAAACTCCTTTTATTTTATTTGCCATATTTTTATTAAACCTAGAACAAATTGTGTATTTGTTATGCTAAATGCTAATTTATAAATTTAATTTCTGCTTTATACCCACATAATAAATTAGCCATAAAGATTTTACTTACTAATACCATATTTTTATAACACTGAACATGACACTGTATATAACTAATACTGGCTTTTATGAGAAAATATCGTTTACTAGTTACAATAACCATCTGTTTGTTAGTCTATTTTAATAATTCTTTTGCACAAAAAAACGAGTCTGTTTTATACCAGCAAACTAGTGAGATTAACAATTTGATGGTGCAATACACTGCAGATGATAAAAGCATTAAGCATATTCTATTTATCAAAAACTCGCCAGAAAGACGAGAAAAACTTAAAAAATTAGAGCAAAGCTATTTAATTGAATTAGCTAAAATTGACTTTGGCAAATTACCCGTTGGCAGCAGGGTGGATTATATTTTATTTAAAAGAAACCTAGCTAACGAGTTACGTTTACTAGCTATTGAAGAAAAAGAGTACCATCAAATTACACACTACATCCCTTTTGCCGATAGCATTTATACCATAGAAAAAATGCGTCGCCGTGGTGCTAGTATTAATGCCCAACAATTTGCTGCGCAGCTACATACAATACAACTACAAACTACCAACCTGTTACAACAACTAGCAAAAGATAGCACTTTAAATATGGCTATTTGCAATAGAGCAGCTACGAGTGTTACGGCTTTGCAAGACGCTTTAAAAAATGTGTTTGACTTTTACAATGCCTACAATCCCGAATTTACATGGTGGATACCCATGCCTTACAAAGCCACAGATAGTGTATTAACCATGTATGCTACTGCTTTTAGAGCTAAAAGTAAAGCAACAAGTACACAAAAAAATGATGCTAGCGGCATAGTAGGTAACCCAATAGGCAGAGAAGAAATACTGGCACAGTTGCAATACGAAATGATTGCTTACACCCCAGAAGAATTAATTACAATTGCCAATAAAGAGTTTGCGTGGTGTGAGGAAGAACTATTAAAAGCAAGCCATGCCATGGGCTTTGGCAACGACTGGAAAGCCGCACAAGAAAAGGTAAAAAACACATACGTACCAGCAGGTGAGCAACCACAAGCAATTATGAAATTGTACAACGAATCAGTTGATTTTCTCAAAAAGAATCACTTGGTTACCATTCCCCCATTGGCAGAAGAAGATTGGGCAATGAATATGCTATCTCCAGAACGCCAACAATTTGCACCGTTCTTTTTGGGTGGTCAAGATTTGTTGGTGGCATATCCTACCAATACGATGAAAGAAGCCGATAGACTGATGGCTATGCGTGGGAATAACCCACATTTTTCAAGAGCAACAGTGCATCATGAGCTAGTAGCAGGCCATCATTTGCAGCAATACATGAACAATCGTTTTAAGGCTTATCGCAATTTTGATACACCTTTTTGGCATGAAGGCAATGCGGTGTATTGGGAATTTTTATTGTGGGATAAAGGCTTTCCACAATCACCAGAAGATAAAATAGGCATGTTGTTTTGGCGGATGCACCGCTGTGCAAGAATTATTTTTTCGCTTAATTATCACTTAGGCAATTGGACTCCTCAGCAATGCATCGACTTTTTAGTTGATCGTGTAGGGCACGAACGTGCCAATGCAGAAGGTGAAGTGAGACGGTCGTTTTCAGGTGGCTATGCACCTTTATATCAAATTGGGTATATGATTGGGGCGTTTCAATTTTGGGCTTTAAAGAAAGAATTAGTAGATACTGGTAAAATGAGTTTTATAGATTATCACGATGCCATATTGCATGAAAATGCGATGCCGATAGAAATGTTGAGAGCTATACTAACCAATAAAACACTTACAAAAGATTATGTGGCTAGCTGGCAGTTTTATAATAAATGATGATATGGTTTATCACCCTACATATTTAAACATTAATGGAAGAAAGTAAATTTTAATAGCAATCTTTTATTTAATATGGCACTACTATTTGTTATAATAAATCTTAACACAAGTTTTCTAAAAAGGCGTATTAATATTAAAAAATATAAATCTACTTCCTAATTATCTTTCTCAATTTTGGCTTCACAGCATTTTCCCATTCTTCTTTTAAAATACTTAAAATAATACTATCTCGTCGCTTGCCAGTATGCGTTGGTACGTTGCTACGCAAAATACCTTCTACCCTGCAACCAATGGCTTGCATGGCAGCAATACTTCTAACATTATTGGCGTCAGCTCTAAATTCTACACGTTCTATACCCAAGGTTTCAAAAGCAAATTGTAATAACAAATATTTGCAATGCCTATTTAAACCAGTTCGTTGAAAATTTTTGCCATACCAAGTATAACCAAGTTGTAGCGTATTATTTACCAATTGTATATCGTAAAACCTTGTGCTACCTGCGTATTCTTGTGTTCTTTTATCAAACACAATAAATGGGTATTCTTTAAGGTCTTGTTTTGCCTCTAAAGCAGCACCAATATATGCTTTCAAGTTAACTTCCCCTGCAACTGGCACTAATGAATACTGCCATATATCTGGCTCATTTTCTGCAAAATGTACTAAATTTTGCCAATCATCTTCCCTTAATGAGCGTAATGAAACGCAGTCATCTTCTAACAAGTAGTCCTTTTCAAAATCAAGTGTTGTATTCATTTTTAAGCAAATTTTAAATAAAAAGCTAGCAATATTAGCAACGTAATTTGGCTAAATAATTTGATATTGCACACTTAAATAATTATAAACCATGTGTGGAATAGTTGGATACATAGGCCCAAGAGAAGCTTACTCAGTAGTTATCAAAGGATTGAGACGTTTAGAATATCGCGGTTACGACAGTACAGGTATTGCCTTGATTGATAATGGCAAACTTAACGTATATAAGAAAAAAGGTAAGGTAGCCGAACTGGAAGAAGATGTGATTGGCAAAAATCTACATTCGCATATTGGTATTGGTCACACACGTTGGGCTACTCATGGAGAACCAAGTGATAGAAATGCCCACCCGCATGTAAGTAATAATGGACAATTTGCTATGTTACACAATGGTATTATAGAAAATTATGTACCTATAAAAAACGATCTTTTAAAAAAAGGATACACATTTAAAAGTGATACAGACACTGAAGTATTACTAAATTTTATAGAAGATATTAAAACCAATAACCACTGTACGTTAGAAGAAGCGTTACGCATTGCTCTAAAACGTATTGTTGGTGCTTATTGTATTTTGTTAATTGACCAAGAAGATCCAGAAACCATTATTGCTGCTCGCAAAGGCAGCCCATTGGTAATTGGTATTGGCAAAGGCGAACATTTTTTAGCTAGCGATGCATCACCAATTATAGAATATACTAAAGAAGTAGTGTATGTAAATGATTATGAAATTGCTATTGTAAAAGCCGACGAATTAATTTTAAAAAATCTAGGCAATGAAAAGCAAACACCATTTATTCAAAAACTAGATATGGAACTAGCTGCTATTGAAAAAGGCGGTTACGACCATTTTATGTTGAAAGAAATAAATGAACAGCCCGATACGATTTTTGATTGTTTGCGTGGCCGTTTGTTAAGCCATAGTGGGCAAATAATAATGAGCGGTGTAGAGGATAATATAGATGCTTTAAAAGATGCACAACGTATAGTAATGGTAGCGTGTGGCACGAGTTGGCACGCGGGTTTAATAGCAGAATATTTCTTTGAAGAACTGTGTAGAATACCAGTGGAGGTTGAATATGCCAGCGAGTTTCGCTACCGCAATCCTATCATTAACAAAGGCGATGTAATTATTGCTATTTCGCAAAGCGGCGAAACCGCTGATACATTGGTAGCACTAGAAAATGCGAAGGAAAAAGGTGCATTTATTTTTGGTGTGGTAAATGCTGTTGGTAGTAGTATTGCACGGTTAAGTAATGCAGGTGCTTATACACATAGCGGTCCAGAAATTGGCGTAGCAAGTACGAAAGCATTTACTGGTCAGCTAGCAGTATTAATGATGATGGGCTTAAAAATTGCTTACGCAAAAGGTACCATTGATGAATCTAGGTATTTAGAATTGATGAAAGCCTTAGAATCCGTACCAGAAAAAGTAAAAGAAATATTGGCTAATGTAGATAATATTAAAGCCATTGCAGAGAAATATAAAAATGCAAGCGACTTCTTATTTCTTGGTAGAGGATTCAATTTTCCAGTTGCATTAGAAGGTGCTTTAAAATTAAAAGAAGTGTCTTACATACATGCAGAAGGCTATCCTGCTGCAGAAATGAAACACGGCCCTATTGCTTTGGTTGATGAAAACTTACCAGTAGTATTTGTAGCCACAAAAGACAGGTATTATGAGAAAATAGTAAGCAACGTACAAGAGATAAAAGCACGAAAAGGTAAAGTAATTGCAGTAGCATCCTTTGGCGATGAAATAATACCAAGCATGGCAAATGATACCATGTTTGTACCTGATATTGATGAAGTTATTGCGCCTATTTTAAGTGTTATTCCTTTACAATTATTAAGCTATTACATTGGTGTTGCCAAAGGATTAGATGTAGATAAGCCACGTAATCTGGCCAAAAGTGTCACAGTTGAATAATATTGTCTTGAACTAGGGTTTAGAGGGATTATTTGGATTTCGAGGGTAACTATTAGGTTGTTTACAAGTCCTCTAATAATCACTCTAATCCTACTAAATCTAGGTTCAGACAATCACGCTAATTCCTTTAATCATACAAAATTTAGGTTCTGACGATTATGCCACAAAACATCATTAACAAAACACCTATTTCTGAACTTGGTTATGGTTTTGTTCCTAGCAACTATTTACAACCAAATGATAGTGAATATACGCTGCGCAATATGCAAAACAAAAGCGGCATTAATTACCGAAAATTAACAGCTTATGAAATTGAAGCATTGGTACGTAACCGTAACATTAGTGACGATTGGAATAGCATTTATGTAACAGAATCCTTTAAGCCAGAATTAGTAAAAAACTGTAAGTTCTATGGCTTGGTACGCATTGGCAAATTAGAGCCATTATACTTAGGTTTTAGTGATATAAAAGTAGCTGTAGGCTTGTATAACAGCACCATTATCAGTTGCGATTTGGGTAATAATATTTGTATTGATCACGTTAATTATTTAAGTCATTTTATTATTGGCAACGACGTAATTGTAATGAATGTAAATGAATTGGTAACTACCAATCATGCAAAATTTGGTAATGGTATTGTAAAAGATGGCGAAAACGAAAGTGTGCGCATTCAGCTAGAAGTTTGTAACGAAAATGGTGGTAGAAGCATTATGCCATTTAACCGAATGCTGCCGGGCGATGCTTATTTGTGGAGTAAATACAGAGATGACGATGCGTTACTTGAAAAATTTAAACAATTTACAGAAGCTAAATACAATAGTAAACGTGGCTATTATGGCAAAATAGGTAATCGCACGGTTATAAAAAACAGTGGTATAATTAAAGACTGTTGGATTGGTGAAGATGCCTATATAAAAGGTGCTAACAAGCTTAAAAATTTAACCATCAACTCTGGCGAAAAAGGCAGAACACAAATTGGTGAAGGTGTAGAAATGGTAAATGGTATTATTGGTTTTGGTTGCAGAATTTTTTATGGTGTAAAAGCGGTACGTTTTGTAATGGCATCTTTTTCTCAATTAAAGTATGGTGCCAGATTAATCAATTCTTATCTTGGCAATAATGCGACTATTTCTTGTTGCGAGGTGTTAAACTCACTCATTTTTCCTGCACACGAGCAACACCATAATAACTCATTTTTATGTGCTGCCCTAATAATGGGGCAAAGCAATATTGCCGCTGGCGCCACCATTGGCAGTAACCACAACAGTCGTGCAGCAGATGGTGAAATTATTGCTGGTAGAGGCTTTTGGCCAGGCTTGTGCGTAAGCTTAAAGCACAATAGTCAATTTGCGTCTTTTACAATTTTGGCAAAAGGCGATTATCCAAATGAATTAAATATTGCTATTCCATTTTCTTTGGTAATTAATGATGTTACAAACGACTGTTTAAACATAATGCCTGCCTATTGGTTTATGTATAATATGTATGCACTAGAGCGTAATAGTTGGAAATATATTGATAGAGATAAACGATTTGAGAAAATTCAAAAAATAGATTATAATTACTTAGCACCAGATACGATTAACGAGCTATTTATCTCTTTAAAAATTATTGAAGAAGCGGTTGGCAGGGCTTACTTAACAACACAAAACAATACAATAGACTATAGCAGTAGCGAAAATACTATGATAGGTAAGCAATTGTTGCAGAGCAATAATCAACTAATAAACAAGCTTGAAGTAATTGTTGAAGGTGTTGAAAATAGCAAACGCAAAACCATCATTATTAAAAGTTTACCGGCTTACCAATTATTTGTTGAGTTAATAAGCTACTACGCTACTATACAAATAATACAGGTCATTAAACGAGAAAATATTACCTCTATAAATGCAATTATTGATGCCTTACCAATAGATTTTGAAAGACACAATTGGTTGAATATTGGGGGACAATTACTACCAACTAAAGATGTGGAAGAATTAAAAACTAATATAAAAAATGGCAATATTGTTGGTTGGGGTGCTGTACATAAATGGTATAAACAACAGGGCAATTTATACGATACAAAAAAGTTGCACCACGCACTTGCTTGCTTAGCCACAATTAAAAACTGGAATTTACAAGAACTAACTGCCACCCAATTAGCTAGTTTATTAAATGAAGCAATCATAACCAAAGAATGGATGGTAAAAGGTATTTATACTGCTAGGGCAAAAGACTATATAAACCCATTTAAACAAATGGTATACGATACCAACGAAGAAATGAATAAGGTAATTGGTAAACTTGAAGACAACAGTTTTATTAATGAACAAATTGAAGCCTTAGACGTGTTTAAAAATGAGGTTTTTGAGATTAAAAAACGCTTACAATTAGCATAAAAACCCAATCATTTTAAGTAAGCCATCGTAATATATGAATGACAGGCAATATTTCAATATTCAAATTTCACAAATGGTGTTAGCTTGCATATTATTACAACACTTATAATTACAATACCTCTTGCGTTTATGTCATGGAAATTTATTGAGCAACCTACTTTAGGCTTAAAATCAAAAATTACTTAAATAATTTTACCCTTCATAGCGGTACTTATTGCTTCATCCATTACCCTTTCTGCAAAGGGACGCGTTATGTCGTTTAGTTCCTCAATTTTTGTTTGAATGAGATTTTTATCTTTTATGGTTAATGCCAATTGTAGTGACTGCATGGCTTGTGCTGTATTGGTTAATTCTTCTTTGGTTATCAACCCTGCATTTTTAGCAATAAATTTTTCAGTTACTTCTAATATCTGTTCACCTTCGGTTGTAGCTTCTACCAAAGCTCTTATTTTAATGTCTTCCTTAGCATTGGTAATACTATCTAACAACATTTTTTCTATGTCGTCATCGCTAATGCCAAACTGAGATTTTACCTCTATTGTTTGTTCAATACCACTGCGTAACTCTTTGGCTTTTACTACTAAAATACCATCAGCATTTATTAAAAAACTCACCTCTACTTTAGCAAAACCAGCCGGCATATTAGGAATACCAGACAAGTTAAATTCAGCCAACTTACGGTTATCTTTTACCAAATCTCTTTCGCCCTGAAACACCGAAATACGCATACCGCTTTGCCCATCTTTATGCGTAGTATATTGCCTACCAACCTTTGTTGGAATTTTAGAATTACGTGGTATCAGTACATCCATTAAACCTCCCATAGTTTCTATACCAAGACTTAGAGGGGTAATATCGAGCAGTAAAAAATCTTTGTTATTACCTCCTAAAATATCTGCTTGTATTGCTGCACCTAAAGCCACTACTTCATCAGGGTTTACTGTATCATTTACGACTTTCCCAAAAAAGTTACTTACAGCATTTTTTATAGCGGGCACACGTGTACTACCACCTACCATTACTACTGTATCAATATCATTAATAGTTATTGCAGCATCATTTAAAGCATTGCTACAGCTAACAATTGTTTTATTAATTAATGGTTGTATTAAGCTTTCAAACTCAGTTTTGGTAATGGTTAATAAGTTGCCATTTACCTCAGTATTAAAACTGTCATTATTACTTAAATAAATCTTAGCGGCTTCGGCTTTTAAACGCAATGTTTGTGACAATTGTTTATTAAGATGCAAAGCATTTTCAGCCATACCTAATTGTCGTAACCAATACTGCACAATGGTTCTATCAAAATCATCACCACCTAAGTAGGTATCGCCATTGGTACTTAACACCTCAAAA
>JBBQLL010000014.1:0-79585 GCA_038327865.1 Chitinophagales bacterium
CATAAAAT
This sequence comes from Chitinophagales bacterium, assembly GCA_038327865.1. Classification (GTDB taxonomy): domain Bacteria; phylum Bacteroidota; class Bacteroidia; order Chitinophagales; family Chitinophagaceae; genus Parasediminibacterium. The sequence goes on from JBBQLL010000014.1 coordinate 9, forward strand.
TTGCTTTGGTAAATGGTTTAGGCAGAGGCATTACCGTGTACAAAGGCGAGAGGGGTTTTTTACCAGGGCAGTTTGAAGTAAGCAGCGAATGTGATATCATTTTCACTGTTATTACAAGGTTAGAAATGCGCAAACTGAAAAACTTGGTATACGATATTGACCCAAGTGCTTTTGTATTTGCCAATACTATTAAAGAGGCTTCTGGTGGCATTATTAGACGTAAACAGGGTCATTAATTTGTTTGGTTTGTGATTAGTCTGAAAAAACTTTTGGCAATATTGCAGTTATTTGTGTACTATATTGTTATTGTTGCTGCAAGTAAATTTATTGACAAAATTTGCCGAAATACTACTACTAATACATATTAAAAAAAAATTGCAATAAAGACATTAACGAATTTACCAAAACAAAACACCTATCAATATTATTGATAGGTGCTTGCTCTCTCTATTATTATATACTAAAGTACACTGTGTAACACCAAAATGGTACACGATTAGTTGCTGCAACATTGTGCTAATGTTGCAATAAGTTACTTAAAAAAATATTGCTAATTTGGCTTTTATGGCCAATGGGGTACCAGGTGTAAAACATATTTCACTAACAGATTGTCCTTCGCCCTTTAACCTTGTTTCGGTTGCAAATTGTGTTTCTTTCCATTTAGTGTTTAATACATTATTTATTACCAAACCCACTTCGTATTTTGGCTTTGTGTAGTTAATAACTGCATCGGTTATAAAGTATCTTTCTGCTGTTAAAGTATAATCTTGGTTGCCAGGTCTATTGCCAGTATAACGGTATCTTAAGCTGCCATTGATGCCATTTTTATTAGTGTAAGTAACGCCGCCAGTACTTGTCCAAACAGGTGCCAAAGGAATGTAGTTTTGCCCTTTGGGATCCTCTACTGTGCGGCCATGTGCATAGTTAACATCTACATCAAAATACAAAGATTTTATTGGCTGATAACGACCTGAAAAATCGAATCCATAACGGGCAGTCTTACCATTAAAAGATACATCACCGCCATCGCCACTGTACACAAACTCCTGTTGTAAATAGATGTACCAAACGGCTGCATTAATAATTAGGTTTTTTGAAGGCTTCCAAACAGTTCCAAAATCTGAACCATAAACCGATGGTAAAATTTGATAACCATGTTGCACAACTACAGCCCTAGTATCGTTTGAATGATAACCTTTTCCTGTGCTTACGTAAAATTGCAAGCCATCATTTACTTGATAATATACGTTTAGTTTAGGACTAATAGTATTGGCATTGGCTTTGTAAATGCCTTTGCCAGGCAATGTTGTATCGCTCGCCAATAGGTTGTTATAAATATGGTTAAATTGATCGAAACGCAAGCCAGCATTGATGCTAAAGTGGTTATTAAAACTAAATGTTTCACTAATATATGGTGAGATACTATATTGTGTAATGTTACCAAATTTTACAGCATCTAAAGTTGTAAAACGGTCCATGGTATGCGATAAAGCAGAATTTTTAGTAGCATCTACACGAACATTTACACCGGCTTCGGTGGTGATTTTTAGGTTTCCAGCAAAGCCAGTATTTTGGTAGCTTCCATTGTAACCCATTAAATTTCTATTCTCTTGCTGGCGTAATTCATCCCCATTAATACTATCTACTAAAAAGAAAGTAAAGTTGGTATGAAGGTCAAATTGAGAATTAGAATAATACACCTGGTTTTTTATAATACCACCATTATTTAACGATGTTACTAATTGCACATTAGCATTGGTACGCCTTGTTACACCGCCTTCAAATGGATCAATAGCGCCATAGAACCCAATGATGCCTTGTTTTACAGCCCTGTCGGGTATTTGTCCAGAAGCGTCCCATTTACTAAAAAAAGTTGTAGCCGATGCAATGATAGAAGTGTGTGCAGATAATTTACCAACATATTTTGTAAATAAATTAAAGCGTTTAAAATGTTGTGGATTATCGAAATAAGCATCAGAATAACTGTACTCACTAGCTACATACCAACTCTGTTGTTTTTGCTTTGCATTATTACTTAATAAATTAAACATACCCAAAGCCCTGTACGTATTAAACATACCTGCCTCAACTTTTACAACATTATTTACAAGTGCATTTTTTGTGTTAAAATCAACAAAACCAGTGGTATTAAAATCACCTTTTGACGCAGTGTAAGGGCCTTTTTTAAAGTCCACATTTTCTACTGTTTCTGGTATAATAAAATGGCTATCCGCATAGCCTTGCCCGTGGGCATGGGAAACCATATTAATTGGCATTCCATCAACATCTAACCTAAAATCTGTACCATGATCGGCATCAAAACCACGTAAAAAAATCTGCTCGGCCTTACCACCACCTTGATGCTGGCCAATAACAATCCCTGGAATAATCCGTAGTATTTCCTGTGAATTATTAACACCTCTTAAAGCAATATCTGATTTACTAATAATCCGATATTGATTACCTGAATTATTATTTCCTACTACTACATCTTGCAACTGAATTTGCTGTTGAGTTAAGGCGATAGTGGAAATTTTTTGTAGTACAGCGACACTAATATTCTGTGGTGCATAACCAATATTATTAATGGCTACATTTTCACCAGCAATCTGTTGAACTTTAAACATAAAGTTGCCCCTTGCATCAGTAATTGTGCTGGTATTATTGGGCGATAAATTTATGGATACTCCCTCTAACGGTTGATTAGTTTTTGAATCTACGACTTTGCCTTTAATAATGGTTTGCGAATAAGTAATTGATATTGTACAGAGCATGATAAGCCCTATGATTGATAGAATTTTTTGTTTCATAAATGAGCATTAGTTGATAATAAAATAAAAAAGTTACTTGCAAGTGTTATGGCTGCAATAGCTGCTCCAATTGAATAGTTTATATTCAGTTATCTTCATAATTTTGAAGACAATCATGAAGATGCAATCGGCTAGCCATTGTGTAAATACTTGCAATAAAAGAAATCAACTAAGCTTTTGGAGGAGGATAATCGCTTAATAAAAAGGCCTGAATTTCACTGAGATTATACGATGAAAATGAGGTGATGCTATTGGTTAGCAACGTAAAATGATAGGCTATTGATGTGGTAGTATGTTCATCAGCAAAGCCACTATATTTCGAGTTGGTATTGTTGTGTTCGCTTCTAGTTTTTTTGGCTATTTCTACTTCTTGGTAATGAGTGTGGTATTGACCATGCTCGTAGTGTACAGTAGAAATATGTTCGTACAACCAAAACGTGTGCGCTACTTTATCTGATATATACGGTAACACAGGCATTAACATAATAGTGCCATAAACAAACAGCACTAGGTATGATAAAGCTTTTTTCAATTTAAGTTAACAATTTTAACAAAGTACGAGAAAATAATAGTTGCGGTTTTATGTAGCATGTAAAAATTATAAATGCATCATCTCATCAATACTCCATATATCAGTAGCAACAGTATTAGAGAAACAAACCATACATTTTACGTAGCGGCTTTATCTAAACTGCAAGGAGCTTTTTGTCTCATAACGTGAGAATATCCATTTTCAGTCGACCTATTTTAGAACGAGACATATTTGTAACCTATTAAAATGCTTTTAAAAATTACTTTTAATATAGCTTAAGTTTATTGTTACCAATATCTTACCTTAATTCGCAAAAGTTATTCTTTAAAAAATTTATGCCGACAAAAACAAAACTTACGCAACAGCTACTGCATTACCAATACCCACTGTATTTGATGCGCTATCCAAAACTTATTTGGTTTACCTATCTCTCTAATTATGTAACGCAATTACGAAAGTGGTATGTTATTAAAGAATGGCGGCAAATACTAACAAGTGCTAATAAAAGTTTTGTAGCAATAGATTTTGGTAGTGGCGAATGCCAATACATTATTCCTTTTTGTAAACGTTTTACCAAAGCAATATTTTATGCGGTAGATATTAATACGTCTAATATTGCATTTAGTACTAGCCTACAAATAAACAATTTAAAGGCGGTACAATTAAATATTGAAAATGAATTTATTGATATTAATGCTGATGTAGCAATTTGTGTAGGCGTGTTGCAATATATAAAAGATGATGTTGCTGCATTAGAAAATATGAATAAAAGTTTACAGACCGGTGCTGTATTATTGCTGTATGTTCCAATAAATGGAAACATTATCACAAAATTTTACATGTATATTTTTAAAAAATTTCCACAATACGAGAGCTTAAATAATAGACAACGTATTTATTTAGAAAGTGATATACTAGATAAATTAGTAATGGCAGGTTTTTATGTTCAATCAAAAAAATATGCGTATGGATTTTGGGGCAAACTAAGCCACGAGCTTTTAAATAGCTTTACTACGCTTTTTTTCTCGGCAATATGGCCTATAAAAATGTTGGCTTACTGCGGCTTACTATTGTGTTTACCTATTATTGTTTTATGTATGTTTATCGATTTTTTGTCAAATAATAAAACTGGTAATGGCTTGTTGATAAAAGCAATTAAAAGGTAAGTTTATATAGAATGTATTTTTTTAAGATGCTATTAATAATAATCCTATTATTTCTTAATTCGTCCTTCATTTTTAGCTATAAAATCATCCCAACCTTTAAAACCTTTTGTAGCCGCTGCCAATGGTGATGATTGCTGGTAAAAGTGACATAATGCAACAGCTAAGGCATCGGTAGCATCAAAATATTGTGGTTTTTCTTCAATATTTAAAATGCGCTGTAGCATCTTCCAAACTTGGTCTTTATCTGCATTACCATTACCAGTAATTGATTGCTTTACTTTTTTTGGGCTATATTCTGTAACTAAAATACTTGCTTGCATAGCCGCAGCAATAGCCACACCTTGTGCTCTGCCAAGTTTAAGCATACTTTGTACGTTTTTGCCAAAAAATGGTGCTTCAATGGCAAAGGTTGTGGGGCGATATAAGCGAATAAGTTCGCAAACTTTGGTATGTATTTTTTCTAGCCGTTCGTAAATATCTTTATGGCTAGCCAATTTTAAAACATCCATTAATAATACCTGCGGTTGATTATCATTTACTTTAATTAGCGCATAACCCATAATAGTTGAGCCAGGATCAATTCCTAAAATAATATTACTTTGTTGCATGAATTGGTTTTATAAAACCCTAATTTTTACTGATTTAATAATAAAATTAGCCAATAATTACCACATTTTTTATATCTCATGGTTTAAACCTTTCTTTGTAGCACATAAAATTTAGCTGTTTGAGTAAGTCACTTAAAATATTTTTTAGCTATATAGTTGGGCCAGTATTATTTGTATGGCTTAGTTGGTCTATTTATCGTCAGGTAAAACATCAGCAAGGCTTACAGCAATCTTGGCAAACCATTCTTTCTGCAGTAAAAGGCGATAAGCAATGGCGTTTGTATATAGCATCCTTATTAATGTTGGCCAACTTGGGTGTAGAAGCAAAAAAGTGGCAATTGTTGATGCGAATAATTCAACCATTAAGTTATTGGAGAAGTATAAGAGCCGTTTTTAGTGGCCAAGCATTGGCATTAAGTACACCAAGTAGGGTAGGTGAATATGTGGGTAGAATTGTATATTTAAATGAAGGCAATCGCTTAAGGTCCTTATCGTTATCTGCTGTTGGTAGCTTCGGCCAAATAATAGTAACTTTTAGTATGGGGTTGGTTAGCTTATTGTTAATGTACACCGATATTGCTAAAAATTTACCAGCAACAAATGCGCTTAGTGTGTTTTGGATACAAGGTTTTGCTTACGTATTAACTATCATTGTTATTTTTCAAATTATTTTTTATTACAATCTAGCTTGGCTTACAAAAGTTTTCGAAAAAATTGCTTGGGTATCTAAGTATACTTATTTTATTCAAAAGCTAGAAAATTTACATAACAAAGAATTAACTAAAATCCTTTGTCTTTCTTTTTTACGGTACGTTATTTATGTTGTGCAATACTTGTTATTATTTCAATTATTTCAAGTTGATATTATATGGTGGCAAATAATAAGTTTAGTATGCTTGCAGCTAATGTTAATGGCTATTTTACCAACTGTGGCTCTAGCCGAACTGGGTGTAAGAGGGCAAATAAGCATTGCACTTTTCGGATTATTTAGTACTAATACCATTGGAATTATTGCAACAGTCTCTGGCATTTGGTTAATAAATTTAATAATACCAGCATTGGCAGGGAGTTTGCTTATTTTAGGCATTAGAATTTTTAGAAAATAATATTAGATGAAAAAAATTATACTTTCAACCCTTTTAGTCACAATTATTGGGTGGCAAGTGCCTGGTAATGAATTTTGTGGCAGTATTCGTAATACCGCTTTTCAAGACACAGAGCGTATTGATTTTATTGTTTTTTACAGTGTAATGGGTATTTATATTAACGCAGGCAACGCCAGTTTTACAGCCAATATAGAACGTTTAAATAATAAACCGGTGTACCATGTGGTAGGCTCAGGCAGCAGCAATACTAGCTACGATTGGATTTTTAAAGTACGTGACAAATACGAAAGTTTTGTAGACACTGCCACATTACAGCCTCAAAAGTTTTTAAGAAATATAGATGAAGGTGGCTACAAAACCTACGAGAATGTAACGTTTAACAAAAAAGAAAATACTGCTGTAACCACCAAAGGTTTGTTCAAAGTTCCAAATTGTGTGCAAGATGTTATTAGCTCTATTTACTATGCCCGTAATATAGATTTTAATAAGTATAAGGTTGATGATAAAATTCCATTTTCTATGTTTTTAGATAATGAAGTCTATAACCTATACATTAAATATTTAGGTAAAGAAATTATTAAAACTAAATATGGTAAATTTAATGCTATAAAGTTTAAACCATTGTTAGTAAAGGGTACGCTGTTTGAAGGCGGCGAAAAAATGACAGTTTGGGTTAGTGATGATGCTAACCATATACCTTTAAGAATTGAAAGCCCAATTGTTGTTGGCAGCGTTAAGGTAGATATGATGGGTTATAGAAATTTGCGCTGGCCACTTACTTCCCAAAAAAGTTTTAGATAGTGATGCTTTTTGCACAGTACGCGTAAATCTTTAAGGCTTTATCATTTGCTTTCTTAAATTGTATTATGAAAAAAATTGCAGTAATTGTTGCAGGCGGTAATGGTTTAAGAATGGGTAGCAACCTCCCAAAGCAATTTTTATTATTACAAAATAAGCCCTTGTTGTGGCACTCAATTACTGCATTTTTTACTGCGTATGCCAATATTGAAATTGTACTAGTGTTGCCAAAAAGTCATTTAGAATTAGGTAAACAAATTGAAGCTACTTTTTCCAATAACCAGCAAATTACAATTATTGAAGGGGGTGAAACGCGGTTTAATTCAGTAAAAAATGGATTAGCAGTTGTACCACCAAATGCCATTGTTTTTGTGCATGATGGCGTTAGATGTTTGGTTAGCGTTGATTTAATACAACGTTGCTTTCAACAAGCGCTTTTAAAAGGCTCTGCCATACCTGCTGTTGCTGCTACTGATAGCATTCGCATTGTAAATGATACCGCAAGTGTTGTGGCCGATAGAAATAACGTACGCATTATTCAAACCCCACAAACCTTTAAAAGTGAGTTATTATTGGCTGCATTTAAACAAAATTTTAAAGATAGTTTTACCGATGAAGCCACTGTAGTAGAAGCCTACGGAGAAAAAGTATTTTTAATTGAAGGTGATTATAAAAACATTAAAATTACCCGACCAATTGATTTAATAATAGCAGAAAAGATTTTAGAAGACAATGTGCTAAAATCTTAAAAAATTGTTTTTTTTTATTTGATAGTACCACTCAGTTTTTGGTGTAAATTGCTGGTAAAAGTGCGCTACATCTTTTATATCAGATCCTTCAAAGTCTAATATTTTATCACTATTCGTATTCATTTTTATTATTTCATTAATAAAAAAATAGCTCGCTCTACATTGCCTTCCAGTAGCAGTTGGTGCGGCCAACCAATAATAAATTCTACCTTTATCTTGTAACAGTATTGCCGCAAGCAAGGTCTCTTTATCAGCTTCATTTTGTACTTCCCAAATGCTTGCTTTGCCATTAGCCAATGCATATTTCGCAAAATCGATAATTTTTGTATAGTCTCGGTTTGTCTGTTTTTCATGAAAGTTACCATACGCTAAATCGTATATTTTAATAACTTTTTCTATAGATGTTGCTTTCATCAAAACACAACCTCTTGCAATAGATTTTTTAATATTTTTATGACACTCTTTTGGAAAATTATTATACAAACTTTCATAGGATGAGGATAATGGCAAATAATAATTACAACGCTTTTTTACCATCCATTTTTCCAAATGTAAATTGTCAATATCAAAGTTGATGAACCAAAAACGTTTACTTAATAATTTTGCTATTACTTCAGCAGATACTAAAATGTTGGCTTTTGCCATCAACGATATTTTTGCCAATAATGGCACGTGGTGCATATAAGTTAGCAACCATTTTTTTCGCCATGGTAGTGGCAATACTGCTTCGTAATCATTTACAATTAAGCCATCCCAATTATTGCAAAGTGCGTTTAATGCCCATGAGTACATGAAAATATTCTGATGTATAGCATTTGCAACGCAATTATCCCATTTTGTAACATCAATGTTATGTGATGGCAGTATGGTTATTTGCTGTTCCATTTATAGCGGAATGTATTTGCTCACCTTATTTAACGTAATTTTTTGAATGTCAATACTAAACGATATTGTTTTCAAAAAACTACCTTCACCAAGTACAGATTTGTTATAATCTCGGTACACTTTACTACTTAAAATAGGAAAATAAATATTCACCAAATCCTTAAATAGTGGTACCTGTAAACCAGCATCATATAAAAATTTTCCACTGGCGGCATTATCTTGCCAAGCTTCTGCATAAGTACCAATATCAACAAAAAATTTCAATGGAATTTTAAAAGGTAATACTTGCAATGGGTTTAACTTGCTAGGTATGTCTCCTGAAAAATTTAATGCCATTAACCAATTATCTGTTTTACCAACTTTGGTAGCGTATAAATCTGTACGAACTTTAAAAAAACCATCGCGTTGCATTATCTGCTGACTTGCAGCACCCTCAAATTCATTTCTGCCAATAAAATAATCGCTGAATGTATAGTCTTCGTTGCCTTTAGGACCGCTAAGGTTTAACTGGTAAGGGCTTGTTTCAAAAGCGGTAATAAACGTTTTGCTCTGCAAGTAAAAGAATTTTCCGGCAAAAAATCTTGCTGTGATGCCACCCTTTCCACTAGCATAATTAAAAAAGTAGTTGCCACTAAATCCTGCTCTAACAAAATTGATACCTTGGTCTATTGTTAAATTAGCATTGTATGGATACAAGACTCTATCGTTACTCCAGTTTATTTTTAGTTGGTTAATGTAAGTGTTATCTGCCAATTTATTGACTACGTCGGTTGTATCAATTGGGGTAATAATTGTTTTAAATTGAAGCTTATCTTGTTGCAATAAAAAACTACGTAATTGAAAGCTAATTTTTTCGGATGAACGAAGGTCTTTATTGTAAATTGTGTATTTAATAGAAGGCACCAATCTTGTTAAGCCTAAATATAATTTATCTTGTTTGGCTGGTTGAAAACTGTTTATAGCGTATTTAGCAATGCTTGCTGAAATTTCTAACCAAGAATGATTTTTAAATACATTATAAGATACCCTGCCAAAAACATTAAAAGCCTTACTGCCAGTGGCATACATTGGTGCTATAACAAATTGTATTTTTTGTAAAGGCACTTGATAATTATGTATAAAAGCACCAATCATTAATGCATCATAATGGTTGATACCAAGCATTGGGGCAATAGAAATATTACGGGTTAAATAATTGGGTTTTAATGGTGGTAACCAGCTAAATTTTAGTGCTTTTTTTGGTGTTGTTATTGGGAATTCTTGCTTTTTTGTTAGGTCTAATTCATTGTACAAACTATCAATTTTTTGTTGGCTAGCTATTTCAATTGTTTGTTTAAAGTCTTGTGGGTAAGGGTGTTTAAATTGCCATTTTTGATAATAAGCCTGCATGGCTTTTTTAAAGGTATCATTACCAAGTTGTTGCTCTAATTTCTCTAGCCATAACCTTGCTTTTGTATACACAATTAGCCCATAATTTGTAGCAGTATACGCATCACTTGTTAAGTTTATAGGCTGGTCTTTATAAATATCACCGTACGCTTCTATTAATAATTTTTCAACATCGTCAGGTGTACTTTTAGTGTCTTTTTGTTGGGTTTTATACCTACTATTAGTATATTTTCTTTCGTAAAAACTATTCATACCTTCATCCATCCATGCATGGTCTCTTTCATTACTTGCCAAAGCACCGTAAAACCAATTATGACCAAGCTCGTGGGCTATTGTGGCATCTAATTCTTGTCCACCATCTTGTGTGGTTATCAAGGTAATTGTAGGATATTCCATACCACCGCTAACTCCATTATCTGCACCACTTACAACACTGGCAACACTATACGGATAATCACCAATTTGGTTACTATAAAAGCGTAAGCCATGTTTGGCAAAATCAATACTTTTCTCCCATTTTTTTTTGTTCCAAGGGTTGTAAAATGAATAAACATTTACTACTTTATTATTGAGTGCTACCGTATCGTTTTGTACCACAAATTGCTTACTTGCAAACCAAGCAAAGTCGTGGGCGTTGTTTAATTTGTAGTACAGTATTTTAATGTCTTTTGAAGAAGGTGCACCCAAATTTTCTAACATTTTTATAGGATGCAAATGCTTCTTTTTTAACTCATTTTCAAAGTATACAAAGTTGGGTTGTTTGGTAACTGTTACTTTACTTAGTTGTTTTAATTTTTCTAGTTCATCGGCATTTTGTAACTCACCCGATGCTGCAACTATGTAGTTTTCTGGTACAGTTATTTTTACATTAAAATTACCAAACTCACTATAAAATTCGCCTTGGTCTAAATAAGGCATTTCGTGCCAGCCTCTATTATCGTAAACGGCCGGTTTAGGATACCATTGTGTGGCTTGATAGCTTTGCCCAACATGACCACCTCTTGAAAAATTATACGGTAATTGTACATGAAAAGGTGTTGAAATAGTAATTGATTTGCCCGGTAATAATGGCTGCAATAACTGTAATTTTACAATATCAATATTGTTTGGATGTGCCGTTGTTATTGCGTTTGAACCATCTATCTTAAATGCTAATTTATTAATATAACCTTTATTACTATCTGCTGCAAAGTAAAATTCTGTTCTCCCCAAACGCAGCATCTGTTCGCTAAAAGCTGTGTTATCGTTTTTATAGGCATTAGGCCATAAATGAAACCAAATAAATCGCAGTGTATCTGGCGAATTATTGCTATAAACAATTGTCTCAAACGCATCTAAACTATGTTGCTTATCATCTAACTGTACATCAATGGTATAGTTTACTTGCTGCTGCCAATAGTTTTTTATTTGGCAATTTGCAGTAGATAGTTGACAGACTAAAAATGCAAAAATTATAAGGTATCGCACACAATACATTTATTGTTTTATTAATCGCTGGTTGGTATTTATTTTGTCTAAAATTTGATGGGCAACTTCCATTGCTAGCAAACCATCAATTTCGCTAACTATTGTTTGTTTATTGTTGATGATTGCATCAATAAAACTTTCAAGCTCTAGCCTAATAGCACTTGCTTGTAATATTTCTGGGTTGGCAACAGCAATAGTTTTTGTACCATTTGGGGTTTCTAAATCAAACGAAAAAACATCTATGTCGGTAGCTTGTTTTAGCTTTATAATTTCTGTTTTCTTCTCTAGAAAATCAATACCAATGTAGGCATCTTTTTGAAACAATCGCATCTTACGCATTTTCTTCATACTAATTCGGCTACTAGTTAAATTTGCCACACAACCATTGTTAAATTCAATACGCACATTGGCAATATCAGGCGTTTCTGTCATTACTGCTACACCACTCGCTTGAATATTTTTTACACCACTTTTTACCATACTCAACACAATATCTATATCGTGTATCATCAAATCTAAAATCACGCTAACTTCTGTACCACGAGGGTTAAACTGTGCCAAACGGTGCACTTCAATAAACATTGGGTTTATAGGAATATTTTTAATTGCCAAATAAGCAGGGTTAAAGCGTTCTACATGCCCAACTTGCATTTTTACGTTTGCTTCACGTACCATACCCACCAAAGCTTTCGCTTCTTCCATTGTGTGAGCCAAAGGTTTTTCTACAAATACGTGTTTGCCTTTTCGTAAAGCTCTCATACAAACTTCGTAGTGTCGGTCTGTTGGTACTACTACATCTATAATATCACAGGCATCAAATAATTTGTCTTCATCTAAAAAGCGTTTTAAGCCGTATTCTGCAGCCACATCTTTTGCAATATCATTATTAGGATCAAAAAAGCCAACCACTTTTACACCATGTATCTCTTTCCAATTGTTTAAATGATATTTTCCAAGATGACCCACCCCAAATACACCAACATTCAACATAGCATTTTTTTTTAGATTGTAAATATAGCCATTGCAATAAGTGGCGGCTTTGTAATTTGTAAACAGTCTGTTTGTTACGTTATTTTTTTTATTAAACCATTATTTTAAATGTTGTGGTAAATATAAAAAGGCGAATCTTTTACAATTCGCCTTTTTACGTTACAAGGTTTTGTAGTTATTTGAGAGATATATTTAATCTGGCAAAAATGAATCTTCCATTAAACCCAAATTGAGAAACGTTTCTAGAATACTCAAATTGATTATTATTACTTAAATCTATGGTTGAAGGTGTTGCTGCATAGCCACCAGAAGCTACTGGTAACAAGGCTGTTTGTGTTTTTAAATTTTTGTCTGGATAAATATCAAACACATTATTTGCACCAACTGTAATTCTTAATTTTTTGTTTAATTCATAACCAACAGAAAAATCGGTTATAGTTCTTGCCTCCCAAAAAGGATGCTCAACAGCAATAAATCTATCATTAATAATTGCGCCATTTACAATGCCATCGCCATTCACATCTGCGGTATTTGGATCTTCAGTTCTGCCAAAGTAGGTTTGACGCATAAATATGTCAAATTTACCAGTCGTTAAGGTATTCATTAAAGACAACTTAGTACGTGGTACCGCCGATTCTAAATAAACCCTACTAGCTTCATTAAAATAATTATTTAAATTACCAGTTGTAGCTAGAATAGAAGATGCTTGAATATCGCCCCTTCTATTTGTTTGAGAAACTGTACCTGCTAAATCTGTTTTTAAACTAGCACCATCTAGTTTGAAATTATTTGATATTATGAAATCTATACCTTTTGATTCCGTATTAATGGCATTTGTAAAAAATGTGGCAGAAGTTGCGTTTGCCTGATCGAACAATTGTTGCAAGGTTAATTGGTCGCCGGTAACTGTACCACCTGGTCTTGCAAACTGCCCAGTTAGAATAATACGATTTTTTATTTTTATAAAATAACCATCTATTGTAAACGTTAAATTAGTTGCTGGTACTTTATAGGTGAAGCCAGCACTGTAACTATACGAATCTTCTTGTTTCAAAGTAGGGATACCTAGTAATTGCGCCGCTTTAGACTCGTTAGTAAAAGTTCCTACTTCAAAAGGTATACCACCTAAAAATTGGGTAGCAGTAGAGTTAAAGAATTTTTGTTGTAAAGATGGTGCTCTAAAGCCGGTTGCAATAGCTGCTCTAAAATTTAAGCCTTTAGCTAGCTTTATTCGGGTAGCTAATTTATAATTTAAGGTACTTCCAAAATCAGAATAGTTTTCGTAGCGTAATGCACCATTAATTAGCCAAGACTTAGTGGGGTTTAATTCGACATCAACATAAGCAGCAACGTTATTTCTATTTTTGCTTAGTGCATTTTCTGGTCTAAAACCAGGAAAAACTTGTGCACCACCTGGGCGTGCCGAGCCAAAAAAGTCTGTAGGTAATAAATTACTAGCTGTTGTTGGTGTGGCGGCTGCACCGTTAATATCAAATCTCTCGTAAGAATTTTGATCACCCGCTTTTATTTTAAAATTTTCTACTCTAAATTCTGCACCAAAAGCTAAATTTAAGCCTTCTAATATATCGTATCCTTTTGCAATGTCTACATTGGTTGTATTTTGGGTAAACCCTAATTTACCAGCATTAAAACTAGTGGCAGAAGCAATACCTTGAGTAGCATTTGCTGTATTTTTTATTGTATATAAAAACTGATTGTTGCCTAAAGTATTACTAACATCGTAGTTCCAACCATTGTGCTTACCTCTTATACCAACTGCAATAGATGCATCGGTAACATCAGAAGCAATTTCTGGTAAAAAGCCGTTTGGATAAATTTGTGTAGACGTTCTATTTTGGTTTGGTCTACGATAAAAACCTGCGGAATTACCTTTTCTAATACCTAAACCACCAAATGTATAAAAAGTGCTATTTGATGATATAGGAATTACGGTATTCATAAATAATTGACCACTTTGTAATGAAGATTGGCCAATTCTCATATTAAAATTTCTTCTTTCTAAACCACGATAGGCTAACTCATTATTTGTAACATCTGCTCCTAAAATTCCTTGTAAACCAGTAATGGTAGTTGCGCTTTGAATATTAGATTGCTGTATTGTAGATAAATAGCCTACTTGAGGTGCATATTGCTTAATTGTGCTAATAATTTGATTGGTATTTGGCGTGTTGTTAATATTTCCAAATAGCGATGTTAAGTTGGTACCACCCTTTAAAGATCTATCTTCAATAGCATTATAAATATTAAATAATGTGCCATTAAAATCTGTAGCTCTTCTAGTATCTTGACGAGTAACTAAACTACCAGTAAGGTTTATAACACCACCTTTTTTACCAACACCAATACCATAATTGCCATCAACTTGAACTATACCACCATCCAAGCCGCCTCTATGATCGTTAGCGCCCATGCTTACATTGGCACCTGTGTATACCGATGCTGTGAACTTATTAATATTTTTTTTCATTACAATATTAATAACACCAGCTATAGCATCTGAGCCATATTGTGCAGATGCACCATCTCTAAGCACCTCAATTCTATCTATTGCAAATGCAGGAATAGCGTTTAAATCTGTACCAACAGATCCACGACCTGGCGTACCATTTACATTTACTAACGATGAACTATGTCTACGTTTTCCATTTAATAAAACTAGAACTTGGTCTGGTCCTAAACCGCGTAACTGAGCCGGATCAATATGATCTGTACCATCTGCAACTGTTGCTGTGTTAGAGGTAAAAGATGGTGCTACATAGTTTAATATTTGGGTTAAGTTGGCTTGTGGTGCGGCTTTGCTAAGTTCATTTAAATTTAAAACATCTACAGGTACTGGCCTGTCTACATCCGTTCTTGGTCTGCCACGAGAACCAATTACAGTTACCTCTTCTATTGTGGTGGCTGTTGGATTTAATTTAATAGCTATATTAAAGTCGGCATCAACTTTTACTTCTTTTGTATCAAAGCCTATAAATGAAATTAATAAAACATCTCCTGTATTTACATCTAATGTAAACGTACCATTACTATTAGAGGTAGTAGATTTGTTTTTTCCTTTTACTAAAATGGTAGCACCATTAAGTGGTTCACCACTTTTACCATTAGTAATTGTACCTGTAAAAAGTGGTAATTTATTTTCTAAATCGGTAGTGCTAAATAATATTATTTGATTGTTTACTACTTTAAAACTGATGCTTATTGGACTTAGTAACTGAGAAAGTACTGTGCCAAGTTGTGAAGCATCTGCTTTTATAGATAATTTCCTGTTAGTTTCTATAGCAGTTGAGCTATATATAAAGCTAACATTGGTTTTAGTCTCTATTGCCCTAATAATGTTTTTTAGGGCTTCATTTTTAAGGTTAATACTTACTACTTTTTCTAGTATACCTTGGTTTTTAACTTCTTTAGAAAAAGCAACAATGGTAAATACAAGTGCAAGTGCCATTTGAATGGCAAGCATTTTGACGGTAAAGCCAACGGCGTTTTTAAATAATTTTTTTTGCATAATTAAGTTAGGTTTAATTAAAAATGGAGTTAAAATAAAATTACAATTTAATATAATTTTATTTGCGAATAAGCTAAGAAACTAAATCTAGGCTATTTTGTTCGATATTTTTTTATTTAGTTAAGCATTGAGTACAGCCATTTTCGTTATTCCCCAACTTTCTGTCCGAACGTTTGGGAATATCATATTCTTTATCATACTAGTTTATGGTAATCCGTATCAAAAATTTGTTTCCAATACCTTATACAAACTTCTTTAAAAACATTTTCTTCGGTTGCCTTTAAACAATTAAATAATATATAGTTTGATAAAGACTGGTTGTTCATTTGCAATTTATAGCATTAAAAATAATTTAATTTGTTTTAGCTTTTATTTTTAAAAGTTGATACAAATTTTCGCCCTATATTTTTTAAAAAAATTGATACTCCATTAAATATAGTTAAATTTTTATGATAATTAATATACTATACTAATATAATATATGTTTATATTCTTTATGATTTAAAAACAAATCTTCAATATTTATAAAGAAGTTTGGCTAAAGAGTTTTAAACTCCTATGTTTGCATTCCAAATAAATCGCGAGATAGAGCAGCGGTAGCTCGTCGGGCTCATAACCCGAAGGTCAGAGGTTCGAACCCTCTTCTCGCAACAAGTGACAAAAGCCTCGTTCGAGGCTTTTTTTATTTGCATTATATTTACTTAATAATTGATGGGTTCACAACTATCATCTAATAACCGTCAACTTTAATGAAAGCAGGTTTTGTAAACATATTTGGTAAACCTAACGCCGGTAAAAGTACTTTACTAAATGCGTTAATGGGCGAAAAAATGGCCATCGTTTCTCCGAAGGTTCAAACTACAAGACACCGTATAAAAGCATTTTTAAACAAACCCAACGAATACCAAATTATTTTTTCTGATACACCTGGCATTATTGAAGCAAAATACAAACTTCACAATAAAATGATGGGTGCTGTAAAAAGTGCCTTAGAAGATGCAGATGTCGCTTTATTAATTGTAGATGCCAATGATAACTTTGAAGAATGTGATATCATTTTTCAGTCATTAAAATTAAAAGTACCTTGTTTATTAATTTTAAATAAAATTGATGTAGCTAAAAACGGCAAAATTGCTGAGGCTGAAGCTTTTTTTGCATCAAAATCTTATTGTAAGCAATTAATTAAAATTTCTGCACTAGAAAAACACCATTTACAAAAATTGCTAGATGTTATTTTGGCTTTTATGCCAGAAGGTATGCCTTTTTATAGTGATGATGATTTAAGCGATTTACCAACTCGTTTTTTTGTAAGCGAAATTATTCGTGAAAAAATATATGAGTTATTTGGTGATGAAATCCCTTACCATACCGCAGTTTTAATTAACGAGTACAAAGAAAAAGAATCATTAACTAAAATTCAGGCAGATATTGTTGTAAATAGAGATACACAAAAAACCATTATCATTGGCGAAAAAGGGAAAATGATTCGTGAAATTGGTATATTGGCAAGAATAGATATCGAAGCATTTATTCAAAACAAAGTATTCTTAGAATTATTTGTAAAAGTAAAACCCAAATGGCGAGACAATGACATGCGGTTAAAAGAATATGGATACCATTAAAATAATATTTTAGTATTTAAACTTACAATTATGAAAAAATTATTCATTTTTTTGTTAATTAGTTTTGTAATTATTTTTAAAATTAATGCACAAGTAGCAATTGAAATTAAAACTTTGCAACCTGGTAAAATATCTAATTTTCAAGCATATGGATTGGGTAGTTTATCAAATGAAGTGCCTTTAAGCAGGATTAATGGAAGTCCATTTTTTAATGAAGACTGGCATTTTGCAACTTTGTTAGGGGAAGGAAAAAAAGAATCGTGGTTTTGTAAAGCTAAAATGAATTTGGTAACAAATGAGATTCATTATTTGGATAATGCTGAAAATGATCTTGTTTTAGAATCTGGTTTTGTTAAAAAATTGATTTTAAGAGACAATCAAGATACATCTAAAATTCTGGCAACTTTTGAATATCATACTGAACCACCAATTATACCAATAGATAAGAAAGGATTATATGTGCAAATTTTAAATAAAGGGTCTTACCAGCTATTAAAGTACGATAAACGTACACTAACATCGAGGGACTCATTGTTTGGCACACAAAAAAAATATTTATTCGCAGATAGGGTATATTATTTTGTATCACACATGCAAAAGCCAGAGCCAATAAAAAAGCTAAATCAAGACTTGATATTAACTTTTTTACCATCCTCTCTATCATATAAAGAATGGATTTCTAAAAATAAAATTAATTTAAAAAACGAGGATGATGTTATTACGTTTTTAAATTACTACAACCAACAACAACCAATTGCTACATTCTAAAAAGTAGCTAATTGTAGTTAATAATATTTTTCATTATCCTTCGCAATATGCTTGTGTAAGGATTTAAATTTCCCCTTCAGGGGACAAAGGGGTATGAGTTACACAGTAGCAATAGTAGGCAGACCGAACGTGGGCAAAAGCACCTTGTTCAATAGATTTTTAGAGCAACGTAAAGCCATAGTAGATGATATTAGTGGCGTTACCCGAGATAGACAATACGGCATTGCTGAATGGAATGGTAAACCTTTTAACCTAATAGATACAGGAGGTTTTGTGCCGCAAAGCGATGATATTTTTGAAGTTGAAATCCGTAAGCAAGTTAAAATTGCTATTGCCGAAGCCAATGCTATTATATTTATGGTAGATGTGGTAACTGGCATTACAGATTTAGACGATGCCATGGCAGATTTACTACGCAGAAGTACCAAGCCAGTATATATGGTGGTAAATAAAGTAGATAATGGTCAACGAGAACTAGATGCAACTGAATTTTACAGTTTAGGTTTTCAAACTATTTATACTGTTAGCAGCATTAGCGGTACAGGTACTGGCGAATTGCTAGATGCCATCGTTCAACCCATTACGCAAGAAGATGTAGATGGTATTTTAGGCCAAGCTGAATTGCCAAAATTTGCCATTATTGGTCAGCCAAATGTTGGCAAATCTTCATTATTAAATGCACTAGTTGGTTCAGAACGTACCATTGTAAGCGATATTGCTGGTACTACCAGAGATACTATTCACACGCATTACAAGTTGTTTCAAAAAGAATTTATATTAATAGATACTGCTGGCTTACGCAAAAAAACAAAAGAGAAAGAAGATCTTGAGTTTTACTCAGTAATACGTGCTATTCGTGCGGTTGATGAAGCCGATGTTTGCTTATTGGTAATTGATGCCGTAAACGGTATTACCGCACAAGATGTAAATATTTTTAGTTTGGCAGTACGCAAAGGCAAAGGCATTGTAGTTTTGGTAAATAAATGGGATTTAATGCCCAAAGAAACTAACACTGCACGAGATTATGAGGCTAAGTTGAAACAAAAAATTGCGCCATTTACCGATGTGCCTATTTTGTTCATATCAGCAACGGAAAAGTTACGAATACTGAAAGCCATAGAAATTGGGTTAGAAGTTTATGATAGCAAACAGCAACGCATACCAACCTCTAAATTAAATGAGGTAATGCTAAAAGCTATCGAATCGTATCATGCACCTGTGGTGCGTGGCCATGCTGTAAAAATTAAATTTGTTACGCAAATACCAACACACGTACCATCATTTGCATTTTTCACCAACTACCCCGATGATATAAAAGCACCTTACAGAAACTATTTAGAAAATCAACTACGCGAAAAATTTAATTTTAAAGGCGTACCTGTTAGAATATTTTTTAGAAAAAAATAAAAAGTTACGTTAAAATTTGGTAGTTCAACTCTGACACCTATTTTTGCAATAACTTAAACTAAAATTTACAATGAAAAAATTATTCGCAATGTTTGCCGTAGCAGTTGTATTTGCTGCTTGTGGTAGTGGTGTAAACAAAGCAGCTATGGCTGATTCTATTAAGATGGCTGATTCTATCAAGATGGCTGATTCTATGAAAATGGCTGCTGCAAAGGATACTGCAAAAAAAGCTATGGACACAGCACATGCTGCAATGGACACTGCAAAAGCTAAAAAAATGTAATTTTTGCAAATATTGCAAGATATTATTTATAAATCCCTCACAATTTATTGTGAGGGATTTGTTTTTTTGGGCTATGCCACTGAATGCTTATTTGAAATATTTCCTATTAATTAGTAAGTTAGTTTTGTATAGTACACATTGTATTTAATTAACATTTAATGTTCAAAGTATGTTTATAATTTTTTTATGCAAACTTTTTTGTAAGACAATATCTAAACAACAAAGCCATCTTGCTTCAATAAGATGCAATTGTTATTAAATTGCAACAAGTAACCAACAAACGGTTTTATCTTCTCCAATCACCCAAGCCTCACCACGTCTGGTGCGTTTCCAATAACCTGATTGGTAACGGTAGCCCGCTCTTTGTGCAACCAAATAACCATTAACATAGTCGTATCTAACATTTCGCCAAAACCCATTCGGATTCTATCCAAATTTGATCTGGTCTTGGTGCAATAGGCCCAATAACTACAGGTGATTAGGGCTGTACTTTTACATAAAATTTTTCTGCGTAACTGCCATTGCTTATAGATTGTATACTAGTAAATAAGACTATAATAATCAGTAGCTTTTTATGAAATTTATTTTAGTTGTTGGCAGGATATTTTACCTTCTATAAAGTTTAAACACCTACTTGTTAAAAAACAGTTTTGTATTTTAACAAGTTAGTGTACTTTGGTTGCTACAATTTTATTTATACCATCAAACCAACTTCATATGCGACAAATTTCTCTTGCTTGCTTGCTATTACTATTTGTGTGTAGCAGCTTTGCTCAAAGCAACGCCTTATGGTTACGTTACCCAAGTATTTCACCCGACGGTAAAACCATTGTATTTGGTTACAAAGGCGATATTTATAAGGTAGATGCTAATGGTGGAACGGCCGTGCCACTTACTATTCATGAATCTCAAGACATGATGCCCATTTGGAGTCACGATGGCAAATACATAGCCTTTGCAAGTGACCGTTATGGTAATTTTGATGTGTTTGTAATTCCTGCAACTGGCGGCACACCAACACGCATTACCTACAATAGTGCGGGCGATTTTCCTTACGATTTTTCTATAGACAATAAACAAATTATTTTTGGAAGTGCAAGAAATGTACAAGCAGCTAATGTGCGGTTTTATAGCCCAAGATTATTTCAAAACCTTTATACAGTAAGCATTACAGGTGGCAAGCCTATGTTGGTTTCGGGTGCTGGTATGGAAAGAGCCCACTACAATAGCAAAGGCACACAAATAGTATTTGAAGATAGAAAAGGTTACGAAGATCCATGGCGCAAGCACCACACATCGTCTGTAACAAGAGATGTTTGGGTAATGGATGTTGCTGCTAAACAATACCGTAAAATAAGCGACTTTGAAGGTGAAGATAGAGAACCTGTGTTTGCAAATGATGACCAATCTATTTACTATTTAAGTGAGAAGAATGGCAATCAAAATATTTACAAAAAGTCTTTAACTGCAAATACGGAAAAGCAATTATCTAGTTTTAAAACCAATCCTGTAAGGCATTTAAGCAATAGTAATAACAATACACTGTGCTTTACTAACGATGGCGACATATATACCATGCAAGATGGAGGCTCGCCAAAGAAATTAACTGTGCAAGTTTATAATGATGGTAGGCAAAACGTTCAGAAAAACGTACCAATTAATGGCAATGTTGGTGAGTTTGCGTTATCGCCTAATGGTAAAGAAATGGCTTTTATAACTCGCGGTGAATTGTTTGTAACAAGTGTTGAGGGCAATCAAACAAAGCGCATTACCAACACCCCACAACAAGAGCGTATGGTGCAATGGAGTGCTGATGGTAAAAGCTTAATTTATGCAGCAGAACGTAACGATAATTGGGATATTTACACCACTTCAATTGTACGCAAAGAAGAACCCTATTTTTATGCTGCTACAGTATTAAAAGAAGAGCCCTTAATTGCTACTGCTGCCGAAGAATTTTTACCTAAATACTCACCCGATGGTAAGGAAGTAGCCTATTTGGAAAATAGAAATGTGTTAAAAGTGTACAATATTTCCAGCAAGCAATCTCGTACCATTATTCCAGCTGGAAGAAACTTTAGTTATTCAGATGGTGACTTAGACTTTAATTGGAGCCCTGATAGTAAATATATTTTAGCCGATGATGAATATTTTGGTTTTGGTGGTGCTCACGCAGCTATTATTAAGGCAGATGGTTCAGGTAAAATACTGCATCCTATTAATAGTGGTTTTGGCGAAGACAATCCCAAATGGGCTTTAAACGGCAAGTTATTAACTTGGACTAACAATAAAGAAGGTAGACGATCTATTGCATTTCAAGGTAATAGAGAAGTAGATATTTATGGTGCTTTTTTAGACCAAGAAGCTTACGATCAATTTAAATTATCTAAAGATGATTATAGTTTATTTAAAGAAAAATCAAATCCAGAAAAGAAAGATACTACTGTTAAAAAAGATTCTTTAGCAGGCAAAAACTGGACACCAGATTTTGCAGATCTTGAAAATAGAAAAGTACGGTTAACCATCAACAGCTCATCTATAAGCGACTATGCCATAACGCCAGATGGTAGTAAAATTTACTACTTAGCTGCTTTTGAAAAAGGTTACGATTTATGGGTTACAGAGCCAAGAACACGCGATACGAAAATTTTGGCTAAGCTTGGCGGTAGCCCAAGTGGCATACAGATGAGTAAGGATGGTAAAAGCGTATTTGTAACCAATAATGGCAGTTTGGTAAAAATAGATGAGATGGGAAAATCTACGCCAATAGGTATTGCCAGCGAAATGGTATTAGATGCAGCTAAAGAAAGAGCCTATATTTTTGAGCATTGTTGGAGGCAAGTAAAAGCAAAATTTTACGACCCAACTATTCGTGGAATGGATTGGAAAATGTATAAGAATATTTATGCAAAATTTTTACCACATATAAGTAATAATTACGATTTTCAAGAATTGTTAAGTGAGCTATTGGGCGAGTTAAATGGATCGCATACTGGCGGTAGATATAGCCCCCAAATGCAAAATCCAGATATTACTGCAACACTTGGTTTGCTATACGATGAAACATTTACAGGTAATGGTTTAAAAATAACTGAAGTAATAGCAGGTGGGCCGGTAAACAAGGCAACAAGTAAAATAAAAGCTGGTTATGTTATTGAAAAAATAGATGGTGAAGCCATTTCAGATAATGAAGATTGGGCGAAACTACTAAACCGTAAAGCAGGTAAAAACACCTTGCTAACTGTGCTAGACCCTAAAACAAATACCAGCTTTGAAGAAACTGTAAAGCCTATTTTATTTGCTGAAGAAGCTGCTATAATGTACAAACGCTGGACAACTATGATGTACAATATGGTAGATAAATTAAGCGATGGTAAGGTCGGTTATGTACATGTGCAAGGTATGAATGATGGTAGTTACCGCACCACAATAGATGAGGTAATGGGTCGTAACAAGAATAAGCAAGCTTTAATTGTAGATACCCGCTTTAATGGCGGTGGCTGGTTGCACAACGATTTAAATACGTTTTTAAGTGGTAAATCTTACTTAAGTTTTGCGCCACAAGGCAACCCTGTGCCACCTACAGAACCTATGGATAGATGGAGTAAACCTAGTTGTGTATTAATGAGTGAGGGTAATTATAGCGATGCCTTTATTTTTCCGTATGTGTATAAAGATAATGGCATAGGCAAATTGATTGGCATGCCAGTACCAGGTACTGGTACTGCGGTATGGTGGGAAACCCAAATAGACCCAACCATTGTATTTGGTATACCCATGGTAGCAACAATTGGTAAAGAAAATAGACCAACTGAGAATTTACAATTAGAACCCGATATTAAAGTACCATTGTTATACGAAGATTTTTTAACTGGTAAAGACACCCAACTAGAAGCTGCCGTAAAAGAAATGTTGAAAACGATAAAGCAGTAGGTTAAAAGTGGAAAAATTATAGTAAAGGTCCGAGGTTTTTAAAAAATCCTCGGACCTTTTTGTTGGTATGTAGCCCAATTAGTAAGTAAGGTATACCACAAGTTTTACTAATTATTATTGGGGGAGAGTAAATGCAGAAATTCGGGAAATAATTAGCATTACCAAAGCTGTTAAAGCAAGCAATTATCCGCCATCGTTTGCATGAAAATGAGCAGCGGCTGCTAAAACAACATCAAAGAAAAATCCTGCATATGCCCATTCACTTAATAACTTAGACCTTTTAGAGAGAATAACAATTACGCCTAAAACTTTTGCTATAGCAATTAGATAAATTAGATAAATGGGATAACCCAATGATTGAAAAAATTCTTTTACAATTTCAAATTTGGTAAAATGTAAAGTGGCAGAAGAAAGAAATATGTCACAAAATACAACAGTAGATACCCAGTAAATAGTCTTATAAAGTTTCATAATTTACCCCTTAGTCTAATACCCTTATTACTACTTATAAAATACCTGCCTAAAAGCACTAACAAAACTTGCAGCCTTGTAAGACTTATCTTTGCTTAAAATAAAAAATGAAATATATTCTTACTGTTGTCGCTTTTTTTTTAGCATTATCACCTGTGATGGCTCAAACATTTGATGCTGTGTTTTTGAAAGCAAATATATCCAAACTTAAAAATGGGAAAGCATATACCTTACTGGTAGCAGACTTAATGCCTGAGGAAAAATATAACTACAAACCAAGCAATGAGGAAATGGAATTTGGTAAACAGTTGTTACATATTTCTGAAAATTTATGCTGGTTAAGTTCATCATACCTTATCAGCAATATAAATCCTTTAACTAAAGATGACAGTAAACTAACATCCAAAAAAGATATTATAACTATTGTTACAAAAGCCTATGACTATGCTATTTATGCGTTGCAAAACTTTGATACCAAAACATTATCCGATAGTGCCAAATTTTTTGCAGGGCCAATGAATAAATTACAAATAATTAACCTTTTGCAAGATCATCAAACACACCATAGAGCCCAACTCTTGGTTTATTTAAGGTTGAATGGCATAAAACCACCTAGTTATGTTGGTTGGTAAATATCAATAAAAGGTGTTTATTGTGCTGAAATAGATTGACTACAAAACCACCAAAAAGAATATAAAAGCAGGGTATACTTAAGGTTACAGGGTTGCTTGTGATAAAAAATGCCAGTGGTACATTGATTATTCGGGGTGTATTGCAAGTTTGTTTTTAATGTTTTTATTTATCATAATTGTAGTTGTAGATAAATATTTTAAAAAAAATACCAGCTAGGTAAACCCAATTAATTATGCTACAAGAAATATTAAAAAATCACCAGCATTTCTTTCATAAAGTTGTACCATTTGATCCAGAAAATGATAAGTTGCTATTACTTGATTTTACGACTGCAAACACAGATTTAAATGATGGTATTTTAAACAATACAGAAAAATTTTCCACTTATATCAATACCAAATTACAAATTTCAAATGCTAAATATGGTATTGGTGGTTATGATGAACATAGAACAGTTTATAGTCGTAGTAAAGTATTTGATACTGCCGATGAGCCAAGACGATTGCACCTAGGCGTAGATATTTGGGGCGAAGCTGAAACACCTGTGTTTGCTGCGTTAGATGGTGTAATACATAGTTTTGCTTTTAACGATAATTATGGTGATTATGGTGCAACGATTATTTTGCAACATCAACTAGATGATTTTGTTTTTCATACGTTATATGGGCATTTATCGTTGAAAGATTTGGATAGTTTGTACAAGGGAAAGCCATTTGACAAAGGAGAAATTATAGCAAATTTTGGCGTGCCAAAAGAAAATGGTGAGTGGCCACCACATTTACATTACCAGCTTATAATTGATATGGAAGGCAAAAAAGGCGATTACCCAGGTGTTTGTAAATTGGGTGAACGTGACAAATACTTAACCAATTGTCCCGATGCAGATTTGGTATTGCAAATGTTAAAATTTGCGATTTGATAGATACACAGATAAATATGTTTATGCCTAGAAAAAAGGATTTTGCAACATCTAAACCGAAATTTTATCTGCTACTAAACTCATATTAGTAATAAGTTTATCGCTTTCTTCTTTACCTAAAATGGTACTATAATTATTAAAAAAATGGTTTAAGCATTTTTTTAATATTGGCAACATTTCTTTTGCTGCAGCAGATGGGTAAACATTGGTTTGTTTACCTTCAGTGGTACGAATTACAAGTTTGCGTTCTTCTAATTTTTCTATCAATCTTGTTACTGTACTAGGGCTAAGTTGTAAATGATTGGCAATGCAACTTGGCTGGGTACCAGGCTCTTCTAAAACCATCAATAATAAATAAGCATGGCTAGGGGATAAATCGACTGGCTTCCAACTTTCTAAGGCTAACTTTTCCACCTTTCTTGCCAAAGCATTGGTGGTAAAGTAGAGGCATTTGCAATATTTACTTTCTGATGTTTTCATTATTTGATGCTACAAATATAAAGGGAGTTTGTTTGTATATACAAGTAAACTATTTATAAATTATTCAGAAATACACATAATAATTTTAGAAATAGCCGTAACTACTAAAATTCTATAACCTCATTTCAAAAATCTAACTCTCAGAGTTCATATTTATTTATCTTCATAACGATTATAAGATAAGCTAATGAGTTAAATAATGAAATTAGATAAATTCCCTGTTTTATTGAGCACAATAATTTTATTGATCATTATCAATTTCAGTTTTCATGTCTATAAAATAAAGCAAGAATCGGCTAGCCATATCGCTAAATTTATAGCTTCAGAAAAAATTGATACCGTTTGGCGTGGCTGGAATAAATACCAAATAAAAACCGCTACTGATGAAGGTAAATTAGTTTGGTATGGTTATGATTTAATTGCCAATACAGCGCATTATTTTGGACCAAAAGGTATTGTAGCACAAACTACCAATGGGATGAATTGCCAGAATTGTCATCTAGATGGCGGTACTGTACCATACGCCAATAATTTTGGGAAAGTGTATGCAACTTACCCTCAATTTAGCTTTCGCAGTAACCATCTGCAAACCATTTATGGCCGCATAAACGATTGTTTACAACGCAGCCTAAATGGCAAAGCGATGGATAGCACAACCCTAGAAATGCGTGCCATATTTGCTTACATAAAATGGGTTGGTGAAGATGTACCCAAAGGCGTTGCACTTGGTGGCACAAGCACTACTAATCTACAATATTTAAATAGGTCTACTAATATAGACTTGGGTAAAAAATGCTATATCAATAATTGTCAGAGCTGTCATGGCAAAAATGGGCAAGGTCAATTAAATAGGGTGGGTGATATATATATTTATCCGCCACTTTGGGGCGAACAGAGTTATAACGATGGTGCAGGGATGTATCGGTTAAGCCGTTTTGCAGGTTTTGTAAAAAATAATATGCCGTTTGGTACAGATTATCATGACCCAAAATTAACCGATGAAGAAGCTTGGGATGTTGCAGCTTTTGTTAATAGTCAGCCTCGGCCACACAAAAATCAAATAGAAGATTGGCAAAACTTAACCAAAAAACCAATAGACTTTCCGTTCGGCCCTTACATCGATTCGTTTAGCGAAAAACAACATAAGTTTGGCTCTTTTACAACTATTCAAAATTTTATCAAAACCAAAAAATAGCAAATAACATGAAAAAATATGCAATTGCTTTAGTGGCTTTAATATTTAGCACTACCTTAATTAATGCGCAAACGTCAAGTAATCTTTTGGAAACAAACCGAGCTTTTACCGGAGCAGTGGCTAAAAAGAAAAGCTATCATGCTATTTATCAATTGGATACTAATGACCCAAAAATTATTGATAAAGCTATTCATAATATTAATAATGCATTAAGCGATCCAAGGCTTGAAGGAAAAATAAAAATTGAGTTGGTAACCTTAAGTGGTGGTACCGAAGCGGTAATGATTGGTAGTAAGTTTGAAAAAGATTTAAAAGAGTTGGTTGAAAAAGGTGTTATTCTGGTACAATGCAACAATTCATTGATACAAAGAAAACTTACAAGAGAACAGATTTACGATTTTATGGCGGTTGTGCCAAGTGGTAATGGCGAATTAATAATTCGACAAGCAGAAGGTTGGGCAATAATAAAACCTTAATGTTCACATAATTTTATAGCTATTTTCGTCCCTAATGTCAGACTTAAATTTACATAATACCAACGAGCCCGTAATTGGTGCAGAAAAAGAGTTTGAAAATGCAATAAGGCCTGCTGCTATTGATGATTTTAGTGGACAGCCGCAGTTAATTGAGAACTTACTCATCTTTATAAAAGCAGCAAAAATTCGTGGCGAAGCTTTAGACCATGTGTTGTTTCACGGGCCGCCAGGTTTAGGTAAAACAACCCTTAGCCGTATAGTGGCTAATGAATTAGGTGTAAATATTAAAGAAACCAGTGGCCCTGTTATTGAAAAGCCAGGTGACCTTGCTGGGTTGCTTACTAACTTGCAACCGAATGATGTATTATTTATAGATGAAATCCACCGCCTTAGCACCGTTGTAGAAGAATATCTTTATGCTGCTATGGAAGATTTTCGTATTGATATTATGATAGATACTGGCCCTAATGCTCGCAGTATCCAGATTAATTTAAATCCGTTTACCTTGGTTGGTGCAACCACCCGAAGTGGTTTGTTAACCGCACCGTTATTATCTCGTTTTGGTATCAAGTCACGGCTTGAATATTATACTGCAGAAGTATTGCAAAAAATTATTGAACGTAGTGCTGGCATATTAAACACAGCGATTAGTAAAGAAGCCGCTTTTGAAATTGCCCGCCGCAGCCGTGGTACACCACGAATAGCCAATGGTTTACTACGTAGAGTGAGAGATTTTGCACAAGTTCTAAACGATGGCATTATTGATATTGGCATTACGCAACATGGTTTGCGTGCCTTAAATGTAGATGAACATGGGCTTGATGAAATGGACAACCGCATATTGGCTGCCATTATAGAAAAATTTAAAGGTGGGCCAGTTGGCTTAACAACTATTGCCACCGCGGTAGGTGAGGAGAGCGGCACTATTGAAGAGGTATATGAACCATTTTTAATTCAAGAAGGCTTTTTGCAGCGAACACCTCGCGGGAGAGAAGCCACTGAAAAAGCCTATACACATTTAGGGATGAAACCATTTGCAGGTAATCGCCCCAATTTGTTTACTTAAATTATATATTGGTTTAACTTAAACTTGATAAAAATTTCGTATTTAAAAATTTATCTAATTTTTCTTTTAAACACCAATCAAATTTTAGTTCTGGCAACTCTATAACTATGTTTTCAATTTTATAAATATACCATTCTAAATATGTTTTCATGTTGTATCTATAAAAATCTAACCAAAACTTGTAATTTTCAGGTGTTGGTCGTTGCTTTGGTATTTTAGCAGCAGAATAGCTACTTATTGGCGTAAACAATTCATTTTTATAAGCCTCAGTTATATAGTTTATTCTATCTTCACTTTTTGCCCACCAATCTATAATATTAGTTTTATTCCAATTTTTGTTGCCATCTGCATAAAAGCCATCACCATCATTTACTGCTACAGCAAGCAATATTAAATCTGCTTCTTTTTGTGTAAATGGCTGTTTAAAAATTATTTGCGCATTGTTTTCAGCACTAGCAATATTTGTAGGTGCCAATAATTTGCAAACATTATAATTATTATTGTTTTGTGTGCTGTAAATTGGTCCTGGGGTATTTAACCAATGAATATTTTTAAAATCACCAACGCTAAAATTTTCCTGTAGCATAGCGGTTTTATCACTATTTTTTTCAAATAAAAACGATTCTATAATATCTGTAGGCTTATTTCGTAATTGGCTGAAGTTGTAAAAAGCCCTTTGCTGGAAGGCAAATTCTTTAATTTTTCTTTTTGCAGGCTCAATGGCATTACTTGCTATTTTGTTTTCTACTTTATATGCATTATAAGAAATACTTAAATGTTTAAAATTGGATGTTTCACTTATTCTTTTACAATCGCTTGTGTTTGCAAATAGTGGCTTTTTTAATACAGTTTTTTTTGTTTGTAGTTTCGATAAATAATCTATTGGAATTTCAATAGGTACAAATGCATAATAATTGTTAGTGGTTAACATTGGATTTGGTTTTATAGGTAATTTGGATATCTACAAAAATAGAATGTATTTTCATGGGGGCACATAGTATTACGTTTAAGTTGTTTGTAGTAGTATGTGTAAACGGAAGTCATATAATTATTAAACATTTTCAGTAGTTACAATATATTGGTAAGTAGTCCGTCAAAATTTAATTAGAATAATTACGACACTCTTATGTGATAATTCCCATTAAACGATTCGCAGAAACCTCATGTCATTAATCTAATCTAATATGATATAATTTAAAATATATATTTTGTAAAATCATGCCACATCTTAAATAATTTTAAATTATTAAATGTGTAATTCATTAAACCTTACTTGGGCTTACTTTTGTAAAAAATATATATTATGGGTATAGCTGATAGATTAGCTGGGTTAAATGCAGATAAAAGTGCCGCCAACTTAAAGGCTGGTGAAGATTTTTTAGCTGCAAATAAAATTAAAGATGGTGTTGTAGCATTAGAAAGTGGTTTGCAATACCAAATATTATCTATGGGTGAGGGCGATAAACCTTGGCCAACGCATACTGTTACTTGCCATTATCATGGTACTTTATTAGACGGAACTATTTTTGATAGCAGTGTACAACGTGGGCAGCCAGCCTCTTTTCCTTTAAACCAAGTAATAACAGGTTGGACAGAAGGCTTGCAACTAATGCCAGTTGGTAGTAAGTTTCGCTTTTTTATACCGCCTAGTTTGGGTTATGGTAACAGGCAAGTAAGTGCACAAATTGGGGCAAATAGTACCTTGATATTTGATGTAGAATTAATTAGTTTTAGATAGGTTTGAATAGTTGTTTTTGTTAGATTTAAAAGAGTAAAGGGATACTGATTCGTGAAATTATCATCCCTTTTCTATTTTTCTAAAAATCCAAATAATTCTACAAAACCTTAGTTTAGACAATGGTATGATAATAGTATAGTTAATTCCGATATTTATATTAATTACCAAAAAATAGTATTATGGACACCTTAGAACTTAAAGGAAAATGGAACCAACTAAAAGGCAAAGTAAAACAAGCTTATGCCGATTTAACCGACGATGATTTAAAACACGAAGAAGGTAAAGATGATGAATTGTATGGTCGCTTGCAACAGAAAACAGGCAAAACCCGTGAAGGTGTTATAGCGTGGTTAAAATCGTTGGATAAATAATAAGTGACAGAACTTATTATAGGCAGGATTATTTGGATTAAACGAAAAATAGAAAGAGATGATGACTCGTAAGAATCATCATCTCTTTCTATTTTAATCCTTACTAAAACTAGGTTTATACACTCAACTCTAACCACCTAGATTCCTTGGTTTCTAATACCGCATCAATTGCTATTAAACGGTCGCTTAGTTTTTGTAATTCCGCAAAATCCAAATTACTACTACTCATTTGTTGGGTAATGTTTGCCTTTTCAGCCTCTAGTTTTGGCATGTCTTTTTCAAGTTGGTCAAATTCCGTTTTCTCTTTAAAAGATAATTTTTTTGTTGGTTGCTGGGTACTAGTTGTTATTTCATTCGCAGGCTCTTGTTTCCTGTCTTCTTGAGGCTTTGTAATTGTAGCCTGCTTCTTTTCTTTGTCTTTTTCTTCTAACCTAAGTAGGGTGTAATTACCAGGAAAATCTCTTACAACTCCATCACCTTCAAACACAAATAAATGGTCTACCAATCTATCCATAAAATACCTGTCGTGGCTTACAATTAATACACAACCTTGGTACTCTGTTAAAAACCGCTCTAATACTGCCAGTGTTGGCAAATCCAAATCATTCGTTGGTTCATCTAATATTAAAAAGTTAGGATTGGTAAATAAAATAGTCAGCAATTGTAACCGCTTTTTCTCCCCACCACTAAGGCTGTTTAGATAGGTATATTGTTTATCTGGGGTAAATAAAAATAGCTCTAAAAACTGTGCAGCACTGAGGCTGCCACCATTTGCTAATGGAAAATTTTCGGCAAAAGTTTTTACAAACTCAATTACACGCATATTCTCTTTTATCGCCAAACCCTGCTGAGAAAAATTGCCAAATACAATGGTATCTCCTACATTTACTTTGCCACTATCTACAGGTTCTAAACCCAATAAAATATTTAAGAATGTACTTTTGCCAACCCCATTTTTGCCAATTACGCCTATGCGTTCGCCTTTGCTAAAAGTATAGTCAAAACCTTTTAAAATGGGTAAATCGCCATAACTCTTATACACCTTTTTCATCTCAATAATCTTACCACCCAATCGGCTCATTTTTACTTGTAACTGCACGTTTACATCTTCAATTTTTTGCTTAGCACGGGCTTCAACATCATAAAAATTATCTTGTCTGCTTTTACTCTTGGTAGTACGGGCTTTTGGTTGCTTACGCATCCATTCTAGTTCTTTTCTAAATTCGTTTTTAGCTTTATCTATACTTGCTAATTCGCTTTCTATACGGGCTGCTTTTTTCTCAACATAATTCTCGTAATCACCAACGTAAGTGTACATATTTTCACGTTCTAGTTCCCATATTTCATCAACCACAGCATCTAAAAAGTACCTATCGTGCGTTACCAATAGCAGTGTAATACTTTCTTGGCTTAAATAATTTTCTAGCCATTCTATCATGGCAACATCTAGGTGGTTGGTAGGTTCATCCATCATTAACATGGTGTGTTGGTGCTCAAACCCAATATCAATTAAGGTTTTAGCTAAAGCCACCCGTTTGCGTTGCCCACCACTTAAACTACTTACCACATTTTGTAGGTGGTGAATATTTAGTTTGGCTAATATCTGTTGCACTTTTGCTTCATAATCCCAAGCACCTAGTTCATCTATTTGCGTAATACAATCTGTAATTTTTTCACCATCATCGGCTTCAATGGCGGCTTCATACTCACGCATCACCTTCATTATTGGGTGATTACTACTAAATATATTTTCTAAAACAGTTTTGGTTTCATCAAACTTTGGCTCTTGCTCAAACAAAGCAACTGTAACATCTTTATTTATAAACAGTTTACCTTTATCGGGGGTTTCTTGCCCCGCCAAAATGCGTAATAAAGTAGATTTTCCAACACCGTTTCTAGCTATTAAGGCTATTTTATCGCCTTCGTTTATGTGAAATGAAATATTGTTAAATAGTGGGTTAACCCCAAAACTTTTTGTAAGCCCTTCGGCAGAAACATAATGCATAGACGCAAATATAGTAGTAGAAAGTAAGTTTAAGGTTTGGGGTTTATAGTTTAACATGGTTCTTTATAAATCGATAGTCGCCTTGTAAATTGTGATTCGGTATAAATAGAAAGAAAATATAGCAAGCATTATGAAATATTTATGATTTGATAATGTAAGTATCAACAGCAGCTACCGTATATAGATAAAACAATTTTAGTTGCCAAGTGTAATGTATCGGTACAGTTATTTTATTAAAACATAATTATGAAACAAGTACTTCGTTCAATATCGCTTTCATTAGCGGTTTTTTTTGCTTTTAGCCTTGCAAGTTGTGTGCATGCACAAGATGTTAAAAAAATAAGTACAACTGCTCCAAAAGGTAAGGCAGTAGCGGCTTTTGCAGAGGGTTGCTTTTGGTGTTCGGTACATATATTTGAAGCTGTAAAAGGTGTAGATAGTGCTATTGCTGGTTATGCTGGTGGTAATACTAAAAACCCAACTTATCAGTCAGTTAGTAATGAAACAACTGGCCATGCAGAAAGTGTATTGGTATATTATAATCCTGCAATAGTTAGTTACGACGAACTATTAAACGTATTTTTTACATCTCAAGATCCTACAACGCCCGACCAGCAAGGGCCCGATAGAGGATCTTCTTATCGCTCTATAATTTTTTACCAAACACCCGCAGAAAAAATTTTGGCAAATAATGCCATTGCTAAATATAATAAATCAGGAATATTTAAAAGATCAATAGTATCAGAAGTAAAAAATTTAGATGCTTTTTACCGTGCAGAGGAATATCACCAGCATTACATTATCAAAAACCCAAGCAATGGGTATGTACAAAACGTATCTATACCACGTTATAATTTATTTAAAAAAACATATAAAGGTAAACTTCAATAAATAGTTAGTTGTTTGGTTTTTGGTTGATGAGCAGTTAATCCTAAAGGATTAGCTGCTTTTTTTTGAGGTTTATCAACTTGTGTGTAATTAGTCTTTTTGAAAAGCTAATAACACACTAAAATGTAACATGCTTAGTCTATTTATTTATGTTTCTATTTGTTGTGGTAAGTTTTTATGTATTTCGTTGACATATTGGTCTTTCAAATGGTCATAAAAGGAATGTCTACTCACGGATGTTGCAATTAAATTAGCTATTAATGCTGTAATCATAATATAAAAGATAACGTTGTGGCTGTTGGTCATTTCTAAAACAAGAATGGAAGAAGTAAATGGGCTTCTAGTAATGCTGGTTAAAAAACCTGTCATACCACATAAAATAATCAAATTAGTTTCTGTACCTGTCAAATGAAACCAGCCTGAAAATACGGCGCCAATGCTAGCTCCAGCACTTAAGGCGGGCGCAAAAATACCACCCGATGCTCCTGTTGAAAATGATGCTATTGGGCCTAAAATTCTTAAAATTGGTAAATACCATGCTACTTCTTTATGGTTGGTAAATAAACTTTGTACCATTATTTCTTTTCCTGAACCAAATGTTTGAACATCAACAAAAACAGCAAGTGCTGCAACAAATAGTCCACATAAGGCCACATATATAATTGATTGTAAATTATTTTTTAATGCTTCTTTTAACTTAAAAATATAAAGTATTATACTACCCATTCCACTACCTGCAAGCCCAGTAATAAGAGCAATAGGAATAGTTAAAAGAATTATCCATGTAGGCAAACTCTCTAAGTGTGGGTAGCCCAAATAAAGATACGGACCCAAAAAGTTTAATGCTGTAAGCCCCGCAATAATAACTCCAGTAAGTAAGGCTGATTTGAAAAAACTAAAATGGGTTTTAGTGAGCTCTTCTATGGCAAAAACAATACCGCCTAATGGTGTATTAAACGCAGCAGCAAGGCCTGCGGCTGCACCTGTTACAATCATGTTTCGTTTAGAAATTTTAGGATACCAAGCAGGCAGCGAGTCATTTATTTTTTTAAAAATAGACGCAGAAATTTGAATGGTAGGGCCTTCTCTACCAATTACGCCACCGCCAAAAACCATGATTAAGCTAGAAAGTATTTTTATAAAAACCACTCTAAGACTAAGTAACACATTTACCTTGTAAGCATGTTTTGGATTTGACAATTCAATAGCTGCACTTACTTGTGGTATACCGCTCCCTTTTGCATAGGGTGCATATTTAGAAACCGTCCACCAAGCCAGAACAAAGCAAGTAGGTGTGATAAGAAAAAATGCCCAACTAGTTTTTTCGTATATAAGATGTGTTCCTAGTTCTGCCCAAAAAAATAATTTTGCATATAACACAGCAACGCCGCCAGAAGCCAATGCACCTGCCCAAAAAGGCAAAGCATTCAGTAGGTTCTTTTTGAGATTATCATTCCTTATTAAGTCAAATTTTGATTTTATTAATTTCTTTGTATTGTCTAAAAAACGCATTTGCAAATTTAAGCTTTGTTACCCAAGGGTTACCGTTAATGCGTAGGGAAAATTTATTTTTAGGGTTGGTAGATGCGTATCTGCTTTATCTAAACAAATAAATATAATTTTATAAAATTATATAGCCGAATACTGTCTACTTACAACTAGTCTTTTTACATTTAAAATAGCTACAAGGGCAACGGTAGCGTTCAATGACAACACACTTTGCTTTACTTATGAAACTCTAGGGGAACAGAATAACTGCCATCAAAAAATTTGCCGTAATACCCTATACTATCATAAAAATTTACTATTAAAATTCAATCATTTCTCGTTACACTTTTTGAATGAGTTTTAGCCAATCTACCTGGTTAGCTTGTTATATTGTTTGCCTCATACAGGTAATATTAGTCAATAAACATTTAATAAAATACTAATAATTAATTCCTAGTTCGTAGGCGTTAGCTCAACAGCATGATACAATCTTTTACTTGTAACTTGCAACTTATAACTCATAATTTCTAACTCTTTCTATGCCACACGAAGCCATTTCTGTATTTGACATGTTTAAAATTGGTGTTGGACCTAGTAGTTCGCACACTTTGGGGCCTTGGCGTGCTGCAATGCGTTGTGTAGATAGTATTAAAGCGAGTTATGGCTTGCAAAATGTACAAGCAATCAGTGTTTTGTTATATGGTTCTTTAGCCAAAACTGGTAAAGGGCATGGTACAGATATGGCTACTATTTTAGGCTTGTGTAATGAAGATCCTGTAACCATAGCAGTAAACAGTATTACGCCAAAGCTCAATCATATCAATACTTCTAAGCAATTGTTACTAGGTGGCGAAGTCATCATTACTTTTGTCCCTACAATCAATGTTCAGTTTTTGTACACTGAAACATTACCGTTTCATCCCAATGGAATGACGTTTTTAATAACGCTAAAAGATGGTAATACTATTAGCCAAACCTATTACTCAATTGGTGGTGGTTTTGTGGTAATGGAAGGCGAAACTGCCAATGCCAAACAACTTGTGGATTTACCTTTCCCCATAAATACTGCCGACGATTTATTACATTGGTGTATGAAGGGCCTGACTATAAGTGAGGTGGTAATGGAAAATGAACATACTTGGCGTACTGAAGCTGCTACTAAAGATGGGTTGTTGCAAATATGGCAAGCCATGAAGGATTGTATTTATAGAGGTTGCCACACACAAGGCGAACTGCCCGGTGGCTTGCAAGTACAACGTAGGGCTTATGCGCTAAATAAAAAATTGACTTTTGGTTTTGATGCTTATGATGACTATAATGATTGGCTATTGGTGATTAAAAAAAGTGGTCAAAAATTCACGAATATATTAGATTGGGTAAGTTGTTTTGCTCTTGCGGTAAATGAAGAAAATGCCAGTTTCGGTAGAGTGGTTACTGCACCTACCAATGGTGCTGCCGGCGTAATTCCTGCTGTGTTGCTGTACTATATTGCTTTCTGCGATGGCGATAGCGATGAAAAAATTATTAAGTTTTTACTTACTGCGTCAGAAGTTGGAAGCATTTTTAAAAAAGGCGCTACTATTTCTGCTGCTATGGGTGGTTGTCAAGCAGAAATTGGGGTGTCATCTGCAATGGCTGCGGCAGCATTAACAGAGTGTTTAGGTGGCACACAAAAGCAGGCATTAATGGCTGCAGAAATTGCGATGGAACATCATTTAGGTCTTACCTGCGACCCAATAGGTGGCTTAGTACAAGTGCCTTGCATAGAACGCAATACGATGGGCGCAATAAAAGCAATTACAGCATCGCAATTGGCATTGCAAAGTATGCCAGACTATGCTAGAGTAAGTTTGGATAAAGTAATAAAAACCATGTGGGAAACAGCACTAGACATGAACAGTAAATACAAAGAAACGTCTGATGGGGGCTTGGCTATAAATATTCCTATCAGCTTGAGTGAATGTTAATTTTTTACCACATAGACTTATAGGCACAGTAGTTTCTGTACATTATTCAAGAGTTTTCTCATCACTTAGCCAGTTACGCACAGTAGGGTTAGCGTATAATTTTAGAGATTTTCTATGTGCCTATGTGGTGAAATTATCTTCGCTGTAATAACTCCCTTTATGGTTGGGGTTAAAAGTCTTCATACAACAAATACTTCTTCCTGATTTTTTTAAATGCATTCAATTTGGGTTGCCAGCTTTTTCTAATCTCAGCTTCTGTTTTACCAGCTTTTATTTGTGCCATTAGTTCGCTATTACCAGCTAGTTTATTAAAAAAATAATCTGTTGATTTTTTACTTTTTGGCTGAATGAAGAAACTATCTTTTATTGGAAATAATTGGTAAGCTTTTAGCAAATATTGTAACTGTATTTCACCATTTATTTGTTGTAATACTTGTTGGGTAGTACCAAAAACGTTCCAACCGAAACATTGGCTACCTTTAAGTTTTGGGTTGTTGGCGCCATCTTTAGCAATAGGTGTAAATGCAAATAAGTTATTAGGTAAACTAGGATGACCGAAAATGCAGAAAGGGTGTTCTGTACCTCTGCCTTCGCTTAACACAGTGCCTTCAAAAAAACAAGTGCTCGCATACCAATAAATGCTTGCCATATCGGGCAAATTAGGGGATGGTTTTATAGGCAAAATATACTTGCTTTTGTGTGTGTAGTTCTTGCAAGGAATAACAGTTAATTTAAAATTGGTATGTTCTTTTTCAAAACCCAGTATTTCACCAAGCGAATTAATATGGTCTTGTTGGTGAATAAATTTCCAGTCTAACATTTTTTCACCTAGCAACATTTTGGCATATTCACCCATCGTCATACCATATACAACAGGTATGGGTTGCATGCCTACAAAACTTTTGTAACTTGAGTCTAACACTGGGCCATCTACATAAAAGCCATTAGGGTTGGGGCGGTCAAGGATAATTAGAGGTTTATCAAATTCAATAGCACTTTCTATAAATTCTTGTAGCGATGAAATGAAGGTGTAAAAACGTGTACCTACATCTTGAATATCAAACAACATTACATCAACATCTTTTAGGTCTTCTGCAGAAGGTTTACGTTTTTTACCATATAAAGAAATAACTGGAATGCCTGTGGCAGCATCTATATAATTATCAACTTTTTCGCCAGCATCGGCAGTGCCTCTAAAGCCATGTTCTGGCCCAAATGCTTTGGTAATAGTGATGCCAAGTTTTTGAAGCGAATCTACCAGATGTGTTGTACCAATAGTGGCTGTGTGATTGGCAAAAATGCCCACACGCTTACCTTTTAGTAATGGTAAATAGCTGGACAATTGATTGGCAGCAGGTAAAATGGGTTTAACTATTGGCTTTATAAGTTGAGAGAAAAGCAGGTTTGTTGAAAGAAATAAAGCACTTGAAAGAAATAGTTTCATTTATATGATTTTGAAAGGTGAAAATTAAATAAATAAGTTGTGATATGCAATAATGGTCTGTATTTTTACCACCGATTATTTTATTTAGAACGCTTTGCTGCATAGCTTAAGCAATTAGAATGAGTACAGTCTGAGTAGCTTTTAAACACAGAAAACTGAAGTTGCGTAATGAACGAAGCGTACAAGTAAGTGACACAACGAAGTTGATAAAAGAGCTGAAACTAGTAAACAAATAACTATTTTATAAATATAAAAACAACACATGGCACAAGTAAAAAAAGGTGATACTGTAAAAGTGCATTATCATGGTACATTAAGTGATGGTTCTATTTTTGATTCGTCTACAGGTCGCGAACCACTTGAGTTTGAAGTAGGTAGCGGTATGGTGATAGCTGGCTTTGATGAGGGTGTAACAGGTATGGCTATTGGCGAAAAAAGAACCGTAAACATTGTTGCAGACGAGGCTTATGGTCCTGTGCAGCAAGATATGATTATGGAGTTTCCAAAAACACAGTTTCCACTAGATATGGTTCCTGAAATTGGGTTGCAATTAAGCATGAGTAATAATGAAGGACAACAATTTACAGTAACTATTATTGATGTTAAAGATGAAGTGGTAGTGTTAGATGCTAATCACCCTTTGGCCGGCAAGGATTTGACGTTTGATTTAGAATTGGTTGATATTCAACCAAAGTCTATGATAATAATGCCTTAAATAGATGTAAGATATTTGAAGTACAATGTTTGAAGTACATTATAAGTTTTTAAACCAGAGCAAATTGTTCTGGTTTTTTTATGTAGGTAAATCTGTTTCTTTTAGGTCATAAAGGTATTATAATGTAAAGCCATTGTAGAAAAATTACCCCAACTTTTTTGGCATTATTCCTGCTTTTTTAATTTTATAAAAATATTTCATGAAGTCAATTTCTACATTAATTATTGTATGCGTTATTGTTAGTTTATCTATTAAAATATTAGCTTTAAAAGGGCTTAACTTATCTAACAGAAGATATCGTGGTGATGATTTAGGTTTTGAATAAGTATTGGTAAGTATGTTTTGATATGGTTATTTTTGGTACATCAAACTAATAATCATGCAGCTTCAAAACATATTTATTCACAATGTTTATTTTTGGTTAAAGAATGGCGATAACCATGCAGATAGAAATGCCTTAGTTGCAGGTCTTGAAAAACTATCTGGCTGTAGTAGTATTAAACAATTTCACATAGGTATACCCGCTGCAACAAGCAGAGATGTAATTGATGGTTCGTATGCCATTTCTTGGTGTTTATTTTTTGCTTCAAAACAAGACCAAGATAGCTATCAAACAGATCCTATTCATTTACAATTTATTGAAGACTGTTGCTATTTGTGG
The DNA here is from genome assembly GCA_038327865.1 of Chitinophagales bacterium. Lineage (GTDB taxonomy): Bacteria > Bacteroidota > Bacteroidia > Chitinophagales > Chitinophagaceae > Parasediminibacterium. Next base: position 40,565 of record JBBQLL010000014.1, read on the forward strand.
AGCAAAGTGGTTGTGTATGATAGTATTGATGCACAAGTATAGCCTTATATACTAATCAGTTACAATTTTATTAACGCTTCTATAAACATAGGTTTCGCTAATATGCCTACGTACAAATCTTGATTGCGAAGGTGCATTTACCAACTTTATATAAGAAGCTTTTGGCACATCAAAATATTCGTATGTATGTCCATCAGAAAAATCAATACGTAACACTTCGTTTTTGTACTCAAAGTCTGTAATGTTGGCTTCTTCTAAAGTTTGATTGTATTGTTCAAAACTAGCATCCACTGTTTCGGGTGCAATACTTACTAAAAAATGGTAGGCTTCAATAACTGTTTTACTTTTCTTTTCAGCTGCTACTTTTTCTGCCTCTTCTTTATCATGAAATTTATCAGGATGCCAATCTTTCATTTGGTTTCTATAAACCGATTTTAATTCTTTTAAATCTGCTTCTTTAGCTACGCCTAACAACTTCCTGTAATGATCAATTTTTTTCATGCTTGTATTTTATCACTGCTTTTGCTATCTTAAAAATCAAGATAGGCATCTATTTATGCATTTTTTTATTTATAACGGCTGCAAAGATAAGGGTTAGATAATTACGGCTATTTTGGTAGTGTACAAAAAAAGGGGAATTATTGGATATTGCAACGTCGATAGCCAACATTTTTATTGATATTTTATATATAACAACAGCCCTTCAAATTGCTTGAAGGGCTGTTAATTGCAAAGCTATTACAACTACTTTATTGTCTTCTGCCACTTTGACTAGCACCAATATCAGCTTTAATACCGCCTTGTTCTATGTCACGGTTCATTTCTACAATATCTACTGGTCGTTCGGTTGTATCTCCCATTAAATATTGGGTAAAATAGTCTGCCATTCTCCAATAAAAATAGTCAGTCATATCTGCATAACCATGACGTTGGCCTGGCAGCATTACCAAATCGAAACGCTTATTGGCTCTGATTAAGCTGTTCATTAAACGGATAGTATTTGCAGGATGCACATTGTTGTCAATATCGCCAGTGCTAAGCATTAAATGCCCTTTCAGGTTTTTTACTAATGTCTGGTTTTTATCAATGCTATACATAAAAGAGGTGTCGTTTTTATCGCTCACTATTTCTTTTACACCATTGTGTTTTTCGCTCCACCAACGGTTATATACAGAGTTGTCATGGTTGCCAGAAGATGATACAGCAACCTTAAAAAAGTCAGGATAAACCAACATCGCAGCAGTGCTCATAAAGCCACCACCACTGTGACCATGAATACCAACACGGTTGATATCTATAAACGGATAGCGATCTGCCATTTGCTCGGCACAGGCTTTTTTATCGGCTAAACCATAGTCTCTTAAATTCCCATAACCATAGTTGTGATACCATTTACTACGTGATGGATGGCCACCACGATTACCCATTGTTAAAACGATAAAACCCAGTTGTGCCAGGCGGTCTGTACGATCCATACCTCTGCTAAAAGCTTTGTTTACCGCCTCGGTTTGTGGGCCAGGATATACATATTCTATTACTGGATATTTCTTAGTGCTATCAAAATCAAAAGGCTTGTACATAACACCATAAAGGTCAGTAATGCCATCATCGGCTTTTACTTTAAATGGTTGTGGAAATTTATAACCCGAAGCAAAAAGCGAGTTAAAATCAGCCGTTTCTAAATCCATTATTTTTCTACCATCGCTTGCAAATAAGGTAGATTTAGGTATTGTATTTACACGAGAAAAAGTATTTACATAATACTTTTGATTGTCGTTCATGTTCATGGTATTGTCAAAGTCTCCAGCGTTTAGCAGCTTCATACTAGTACCATCAAAATTGATGCTGTATAGGTGTAAATAGTAGGGGTCTTCATTAGTTTCTTTGCCGTTGGCAGAAAAATATAGCACCCGTTTTTTCTCGTCAATACCTACAATGTCTTCACAATGGTAAGCACCTGAAGTAATTTGATTTTTTAATTTACCTGCTTCATCGTACAAATAAAAATGTCCCCAACCATCGGCTTCACTCCATTGTATCAAATCCTTGCCACCATTTACCAAGCCTACTCTTTTTATTTCTACATAGGTGTTTAAACGCTCTGCTATTAAAGGTTTTACAGTTTTTGCTGCTACATCCGCCACACAAACATCAATGCGTTTAAGGTCTCTACTCGTTCTGGTTAAGTAAAATTTATCAGCCGTGCCCAACCAAGTATTTACACGGTAATCATCGTCTCTGGCAGAGGCTAAATTCGGGGTACTCCATACAGCAACATCTTGATCTTTAAACAAATCGGCATTCAATTCGCTGTGGGTTTTATCAGACATATTAAACAAAACTAAGTCGTCTGTTGGAGCTTCTTTTTCGCCAGGCATCCAGTATTTATAGGTTTCTAAAGTTGGTCTAGGTTCTGCAACACTATTTATTACCCAAAGGTCTTTTACTTTTCTATTATCTGCTTTTATTAAAGCAAAATGTTTGCTATCGGGGCTCCAAGATATTTGTACAGGCTTACGTTTATTTTTATTTTTTTCTTTATCTACATTGTTTTCGCTACCACCGCCTAAAGCGCCATCGCCATGGTAACTGTAATTTTCAACGCCATCTGTTGTTAACTTGGTTTCTACAATAGTACTATCATCTTCACTTTTTAAAGCCTTGGCATAATTGGCTTTATCCATGTAAAATAGATTGTAATTTTTACCAAAAACAATTAGGGTACTATCTGGTGAAATGTTTGCCCACTGTGGCTTATGCTTTGGTTTCTTAAAATCTGATAGCTCCGTTAATACACTAGTTGTAAGATTGTATTCAAAGTAAAATACCTTCTTTTCTTTAATAGGTGGAGGTGGCGTAACGCCTTTTTCTTTCTTTGTAGTCGTATCTTTTTTCTCAACGTCGATGGAAGATTTTACCTCAAACTGAATGCTGTTTTCGTCTTTTATAAAACGCATACTATCTAAGCCTAAGTGCTGTGCTTCAAAAGGATCTTTAACTATTCTGCTTATTTCAGCAGCTAGTTTTGTATTATCAAACAATAATTTTTTTTCTGCTTTTGCAGGATCAACCATATACCATTTTTTACCCTCGCTGGTTTCGTACATATACCAAAAACGGTCAGATTTTTTTAGCCAATGTGGGTCAACAAGAGTAGAAAATACCATTTTATCTAGTTTTTTTTGCGAGAACCTTGCAGCTAGTTGGTAATTAGCTTTTGTAACAGGTGTTTGTTGAGCAGTAGCACTCATACAAACCATTAACAGTAGGACGTAGATGCATTTTGTCATAGCAGAAATAATGTTTATAGAGGTTGTAAAGTAACTAGTAATCTACTATTGAAGCAACCATTTATCATATTTATAATTACTAATTTAGATGATTGTATTTATTGCCGAGACGTATTTACATAAATCCTTTATTTTTAACCCATCAGTAAAACACTACAACTATGCCCGACTTTATTTATGGCACTGAATTGAACTTAGCATTAGAACAAACCATTAGAAATGCCGAAAGCTTTTTATGGCTTGTAAATCCGTACCTAAAAATGGATGACAAAATTAAAGAGGAACTAACTAGACGAAAGGATAGTGCCAACCTAAATTTGGTGATTGTATTTGGTAAACATACCGATGATGCCGCTACCACTATCACCGAAAACGATATTGCCTTTTTAAAGTCATTTCCATCTGTTAGAATTTGTTACAACAAAAACGTACATGCCAATTTTTATGCAAATGAATTTGGTTGCTTAATTACCTCATTAAATCTTAATCAATTTTCTAGTAATAACAATATTGAAACAGGTGTTTTTGCAGCAACAAAAGGTATGCTTGGTAAATTAGCTACCGATTTAGTACAAAAAATAACCAACGATACTGATTTTGCTGAAAATGCATTGGCATATTTTGAAGGTATCATTAATAACAGCGAAATACTGTTTCATAAAACGGCCAATTTTGATAGTGGTATTTTAGGATTTAATAAAAAATATACAGGCTCAAGCATTAAGGTAGATGAATTAGCCAGTTTCTTTGCTACTGTAAATGCCCAAAATATTGTTGCCGCTACACCAATTGTCGCAATTACAACTACTATAACAACAGCTCCTCCAGTAAAAGAGGAACCTGTAAAACCTATATTTGGTACTTACGTACAGCAGCCAGTTGCACCTAAAAATGAAGTTGGATTTTGTATAAGAACCGGCGCAACTATCCCATTTAACCCTTCCAATCCTTTTAGCCCAGAAGCCTATAAAAGTTGGGCACAGTATGGCGATTGGGATTTTCCTGAAAATTATTGCCACACAACTGGAAAGCCATCTTATGGTAGAACTACCATGCGGCAGCCAAGTTTGTAAAGAAATATTATTACCGTCTTAATTTGGCAATAACGGAAGCACCATGCCTAAAACAAAATGCCATTATATCCTGAGGATCATTATCTACATTAAATTTCTTAGCAAGGCTGGCATATAGGTTTCTATTGTTCGGTCAGAATTTTAGTGACTAACTTAAATGCTTCATAATTCACATAATATACACATAATTTTATATCTTAATTAGTAATTTTGTATTTAAATCACTCAACTACTTTGGTAATGTTATGTGTACAACAGATTTTAGATACATATTAGGTATAATACAAAATTGATTCTTATTTTTTTAAACGTTAAGTAATATTTTCTTTTAAGAAGCGACAAATCTTGGATGCTATTAAAACATTTTGTTTAATTTATTTTCAATAAAATGATGATATAATTAAAAAGTGCAGTTAATTTATTGTAAATAATGACGAACGGTAAATTTGCCCTATATTCGTACACAACCTATTTACTAATTAAAAAACTTCACATGAGAAAATTTTCTGGCATCTTTATGTTATTATTATCAGTATTAATTTCAAACACACTCTTCGGACAATCGGGCATTGGTGGGGCTGTAATTACAGCAGATGGAGCAATTAAAGGTGCTAATGTTACCGTAAAACCGGGTAACAAAGGAACAACTACAGATGCTAGTGGCAATTACAAATTAATCTTAAGCCCAGGTACTTACAAAGTTAGTTTTTCGAACGTTGGTTATGCAACAAGCTCAGTTAATGTAATTGTGGGTAAAGATGAAATGAAAACTGTTAACGTGAATTTAAAAGAAAGCGCTGAAATGCTTACTGATTTTGTAGTTGTTGGTACACGTTCGTTGCCACGTTCTTCTGGTAACTCGCCATTACCTGTAGATAATTTTGATGCTAAATCGTTAAAATCAACAGGGCAAATAACATTTGATAAAGCACTACAATACAGAGTGCCGTCTTTTAACACTGTGCAAACACCAGTAAACGATGCTACATCTTTATTAGACCCTTATGAAATTAGAAATATGGGTCCAAGTCGTACTTTGATTTTAATAAACGGTAAAAGAAAAAACATGTCTTCATTGGTATATACACAAACATCGCCAGGCCGTGGAGAAACAGGTGCTGATATATCTGCTATTCCAACTGATGCTATTGAAAGGGTAGAGATTTTGAGAGATGGAGCTTCTGCACAGTATGGATCTGATGCAATTGCTGGTGTAATGAATATTATTTTAAAGAAAAATACTAATGGTGGTTCTGCTACACTTAGAACGGGTATTACAGGAAAAGGCGATGGTAAAATGTATGGTATTAGTATCAATAATGGTTCTACTATTGGCGAAAAAGGATTTATTAACTACACAATAGATTTTTCTAAAGTTGAATTAGCTAACCGTCCTGGAATATTAAATGCCGCTGACGAGGCCGCTTATTGGGGAGTTCCAATAGCCAGAACACAAGCGTTTTTAGCATTGAAACAAGATGGTGGAAATGTAAATGGAGCCCCTGAAACTGTTGCAGCTAAATTTGAAATAAACGGTGGTAGCGAATTAAGTGCAACAACCAATTTATATTACAATGCTGCTTACGTGGTAAAAAAAGTAAACTCTTATGCAAATTATAGAGCACCATATTGGAGAAATGTATCAGACATGCCATACCTAGCTTCTTTGTATGGAACTGGTACAGCAGCATCATATATTGGGTATGTGCCTACGTTTATAGGAGATTTAAACGACTACAACGCTACATTAGGTTTTAAATCTAAAATAAATGGATGGGTATCTGATGTAAGTGTAACAACTGGTGGAAACTCACAAGACTATACCGTAACTAATTCTCAAAATAGATCTCAAAATGCATCTGGAAATTTCATTTATGCACCTAACCCTAACATCTATATTGGACAAAATACCTTTAAACCAGGCGGTACTAAATTTAAACATTTGGTAGGTAATATAGATGTATCTAAAATAGTTGCAAGTAATGTAAGTGTTGGTTTTGGATCGGAAGTAAGAACAGAAAATTTTGAAGTAGTTGCGGGTGATGTGCAATCTTATACCGGTTTGGGGGCAGATTCTTACCAAGGTAATACGCCAGAAAATTCTGGAAAATTTAATCGTTACAATTTTGGTGCTTATTTTGATGTAGCTTGGGATATTACTAAAGATTTTTTAGTAAACGGAACAGTACGTGGTGAAAATTATAGTGATTTTGGATCCGCAACCGTTTGGAAAGTAAGCTCTAGATATAAAGCTATGGATGACAAGTTAACTTTTAGAGGGTCGGCTTCCACAGGTTTTAGAGCACCATCTTTACATCAAATTTATACCGAGAAATCTCAATCCACTTTTTCAGGTGGTTCCATTCAAGTAACCGGTATTATTAATAACGTATCTACTGCTGCAAGAACTAATGGTGTGCCAAAATTAACACCAGAAAAGTCTACCAATTTAACTTTTGGTGTTGGATTTAAAGCGTCTAAAAATTTTAATATAACTGTAGATTATTATAATATTAAAGTAAAAGATAGAATTGTATTAGGAAACTTAGTAGACTTTGGAGCAGGTGGTCAAGCCTTTTTTGTAAATGCTATTAACTCTATTACGTCTGGTATTGATTTTGTAGCCGAGTACAAAAACTTAAAAGTTGGAAAAGGCAAATTAGGTTTTAACTTATCAGGTAACTATACCACAACAAATAAAATAGATGGTGCTGTAAATAATCCTGCAAGTGTAAACGCATTAACAGGATCATTAGCTGGACAAACAGTATTTAATGCAACTCAAGATGCGTTAATGTTTACATCAAGACCCAAATTCAAATACATTCTTGGTGTAAACTACGAAATTGGAGATTGGGGATTCTCTTTAAACAATACTGTTTTTGGGCCTACAAAATTTAAACAAGCTGATTTTTCAGATCCTGGTTTATATACTGAATTTAAAACAGCATCTGTAACAGACTTAGGAATCAATTATGAGGCTTCAAAAAAATTATCTATTCTATTTAATATAAATAATATATTTGATGTATTGCCAAAATATACTATTAAGTCTGATGGGTCTGCTTCTGCAAATACAATTGTAAATAACCCTGCTTTATTACGCAATGAAGATTTGAACATAACTTTTGATGGACGTTATAACATTACAACTTATGATGGTTCACAATTCAGCCAATTAGGAAGAATGTTTAGTTTGACATTTAATTATAAATTTTAATTAATATTTTTTCAAAAAAGAGAGCCACAAAATGTGGCTCTCTTTTTTTATTTGTAGAAGTCACTAAATATGTTATTTTTTATTATGATTAGACTTTCTTACTAATTTAACAGGAGTTATGCCATTTTTATCAGCTAGACTGGTATTTGCAAAACCAACATTTGTCATCTACGTACAGCAGCCAGTTGTACCTAAAAATGAGGTGGGGTTTTGTATAAGAACTGGCGCAACTATCCCATTTAACCCTTCCAATCCATTTAGTCCAGAAGCCTATAAAAGTTGGGCACAGTATGGTGATTGGGATTTTCCTGAAAATTATTGCCACACAACTGGAAAGCCATCTTATGGTAGAACTACCATGCGGCAGCCAAGTTTGTAAAGGGCTACTATTACAATATATAATCACAGAAAAAGCTATTTAGTTTCTAGTTAAACGGCATTTTTATACTTCTACCTTATCTAATTATTTTGTTGCAGGCATTGGTGCTACAGGCATGTCGCTATTAAAAATATCTCGATGCATTTTCCAAATACCATTGGCTTGTTTCCAAACTACTATAAACTTCCCTTTATCTACGGATTTATTATTGGCAATTTGAATATCGTAAGTACCTGTTTCGGTAATAATATCGTTACCTATAAAGACCTCTTTGGTACTAAGTCCCAAACCTTTTGTACCCATTTGTTGCATCATACTAAAAAATTTACCAATACCCGCTTTACCACAAATTTCAGGCATATTGGGTGCATAAAGGCAACAACTATCGGTATAGCAATTTACAAAAGCGGTAGAGTCGTTTTTGGCTACAGCATTACTGTACACGGTGTTTCGTACAGCAATAATGGCTTTTGCAGCGTCGCTACTAATAGCTGTTGTAGTTGTATTTACTTCACTTGTAGTACCACATGCAGTAAATAAAATAAAAGCAATAAAAATGTAAATAAGTGTTTGCAAGTCCTTTTTCATAATGGCAATTTGTTTAATGAAATCGAAAGATAAGTAGTTTTAATAATAATGTATACTATTTGCTAGTTGTAAGTAACAAAGCTGGTATTTTAAAAGTGTATAGGTTTATTTTCGCTAAATGCAAACATTACAGCAACTGCAATCTGGTGCTTTAAAAGGCACTAAACAACTAACATTAGCTTGCAAGCTTACCGAGTTTCCTACGGAAATTTACTGTTTGGCAGACACTTTAGAAATACTTGATTTATCTAACAATCAATTATCACAATTGCCAGATGATTTTACCAAATTACATCAGCTAAAAATTTTATTTCTATCCAATAATCTGTTTAGTATTTTTCCAGAAGTGCTGTCGAAAATACTTACCCTAACCATGATTGGTTTTAAAAATAATCAAATAGCTTTTATTGCAGAAGATGCAATACCAATACAAATACGCTGGTTAATACTGACTGATAATAACCTTAGAGCATTGCCAAAAAGTATTGGTAAATGTACCAAACTAGAAAAATTTCCTATAGCAGGTAACCAATTAGAAAGTCTGCCGGATGAGATGGCTAATTGCAGTATCCTAGCATTGTTGCGTATTTCGGCTAATCAATTACAAGCATTGCCCAATTGGTTATTGGCAATGCCAAAGCTATCGTGGTTGGCATTTTCTGGCAATCCATTTTCTAAAAAAACAACTAATGACCTTCCATTACAAGCGGTAGATTGGCAACAATTATCGTTAACAGAACAGTTGGGTGAAGGTGCATCAGGTATTATTTCCAAAGCCATTTGGCAAAAAAATAATGAACAACAAGAAGCCGTTGCTGTAAAAGTATTTAAAGGTGCAGTTACCAGCGATGGCTATCCAGAAGATGAAATGGATGCCTGTATTTTGGCTGGTAATCACCCAAATTTAGTAACGGTTTTGGGTAAAATAAAGCAGCACCCATTGCAGCAGCAAGGTTTGGTTTTAGCATTGATACCCCCAACATTTCACAACCTTGGCTTGCCGCCAAGTTTTGATAGCTGTACGAGAGACGTATTTTTGCCTGGCACTGCTTTCTCAATAAAGCAAGTGGTTGCTATTGCATTGGCCATTGCTTCTTCAGCGGCACACTTACATAACCGTGGTATTATGCACGGTGACTTGTATGCTCACAACACATTGGTAAATGCTCATCACGATACCATTTTTGGCGACTTTGGTGCAGCAAGTTTGTATGATGTAAATGATGCTTCATTAGTAGTTTTACAACTAATAGAAGTGAGTGCCTTTGGTTGTTTGCTGCAAGATTTAATAAGTCATACCATGTTTGATGATGCGCATTGCGTAGCTATGAATATACTCATAGAGTTGCATCAAGCTACCATGCAACCAACGGTTTTAAACAGACCAGATTTTATGAGTATAGTTGAGGTGCTGGAAAGTGTGCAGTTTAAAGAAGTTCAGATAGTTTAAAAGAAGTTTAAGGTAGATTACAGAGGTTTGAAAAAATTATGTAAGATTAAAGTTATAAATGCTTAAATCTGAACTTAAAATTCCAAATTCCCAACTCGCCAATAATGCGAAAATTTTTACAAAGATTATTAACCCCAACCATTGCCAAACTGGCCCATAAATACGATGGCAAGCCAGACCATAAACGGGTATTTGAAAAGTTGACAGAACTGCATCAAAATATTATTGCAAATCCTGGTAAAAAAGGCTTAGTGATGCCTTTTGATGATAGTCATAAGTTCGTCATTTTATCCGACCAACACAAAGGGGCTAAAGATGATGCAGATGATTTTGCATTGGCTGAAAATAATTATTTGGTAGCTTTAGATTATTACTATGAACATGGGTTTTACTACATAAATCTTGGCGATTGTGAAGAGCTATGGGAGAACACTTTTTTACAGGTGAAAGAGTATAATAAAGCATCGTTTGATAAAGAAAAATTATTTGTGCAAGCAAACCGATATGTAAAAATATTTGGCAACCACGATTTGTATTGGGATAATGATCCCTTGGCAAGCTTTAACCTTAAAAGCCTTTATGGGCAAGCCGTTGCTATTTACGAAGGGCTGGTTTTACAAGCAACTTTCAATCATAAAAGCGTGTCCATTTTTTTAACACATGGTCATCAGGGCGACTTACAAAGCGATGGAAATTGGTTTAGTAAATGGTTTGTATCAAATGTGTGGGCACCTTTACAAGCGTACTTAAAAATCAATTTAAATACTCCGTCTAATAACGATACTTTAAAGTCAGCCCATAACAAAATGATGACAGATTGGGTAGCTAATGAACCTGATTTGCTGTTAATTACAGGTCATACGCATCAGCCAGTTTTTGCATCATTAACACATATAGAAAGCTTGTACAAACAATTAGCTGATGCAAAAACCAACCACCAAAATGATCTGATAGTAAAGCTAGAAAAAGCCATAAAAGAAATATTTTTTACCACGGATAATATGCCAGATTTTACTACCTATAAATCCAATTATTTCAATAGCGGTTGCTGTTGTTTTGATGATGGCGATATTACAGGCATTGAGATTGAAGGTGGAAATATTAGGTTGGTAAGATGGTATTATGATGCTGAGCATAACTCTAAAATGGCAGTATTAGAAGAAGCGAAGTTGGTAGATATATTTAAAACGCCCAACCCCTAAAGGATTAATGAAGGTAATAGCTTATGTGTATTTGTTTATAAAGCAAATTATTCATCATTTAATAACCTAATAATAACTTGCCAATAATTATTTTTACTTAAATTTTTTTTATGAGAATTACTGCCATTTGTTATTTCCTAATTTTTGCAATAGCTACCCAAGCACAAACCTTAAAACAATTAGATGATAAACGTATAAGCCTTCCAAATGGGTGGAGCTTAACGCCTGTTGGCAGCAGTATGCCATTAGGAGATTTGCCACTAAACATTATTGTTAGTAAGAGTAAAAAATATTTAGCCGTTACCAATAATGGGCAAAGCACACAAAGTATTCAGTTAATAGATGCTGCTAATAAAAAAGAATTGGATAACGTGGTAATTGCAAAATCGTGGTATGGGTTGGCTTTTAGCGATGATGAAAAATATTTGTATGCAGGTGGTGGCCACGATAATTGGATTATTAAATATGCTATAAAAAACAATAAATTAATCAAAGAAGATTCGATTGCGATTGGTAAAAAACTTGTCAATAAAATTGGCCCTGCAGGAATGGCTATAAATGATGCTAAACAAATGCTTTATGTGGTTACAAGAGATAATAAAAGTTTATACAGCATAAACCTAAAAACAAAACAATACGATAGCTTGACTTTGGGTGCAGAAGCTTATGCTTGTGTACTATCACCAGATACAAAAATCTTATTCATTAGCCTTTGGGGCGGCGATAAAATTTTGTATTATAATATTGCTTCAAAGTCTATAACCACAAGCATTGCCGTAGGTGATAATCCTAACGAAATGTACTTATCTAAAGCTGGCAAATACTTATATGTTGCTAATGCTAACGATAACTCGGTAAGTATTATTAATGTGGCAGAAAAGAAGGTAATAGAAACCTTAAACGCTGCTTTGTATCCCAATGCACCAAGTGGTTCTACAAGTAATGGTGTGGCATTAAGTACCGATGAAAAAACTTTGTATGTTGCCAATGCAGATAATAATTGTCTCGCAGTTTTTGATGTATCAAAACCAGGCGAAAGCAAGTCTAAAGGCTTTATTCCTGTGGGTTGGTATCCTACCAATGTAAAGGTGGTTGGCAAAACAATTTTCGTAAGCAATGGCAAAGGTTTTACATCAATGGCTAACCCTTTTGGCCCAGGTCCTTACAGACCAAGACAATCAGTAAATTACCAACAAGGCGATTTGAATAAACCGCAAGAAGTACAATATATTGCTGGGTTATTTAAAGGCACATTGAGTATAATAACTGAACCAACAACCACCCAATTGGGAGTTTTTTCAAGAGCTGTTTATAAAAATACACCTTATACAAAAGCTAAAGAACTAAATGCTGCTGGCGAAGTTGGCAACCCAATCCCTATGAAGGTTGGTGACAAATCGCCGATTAAACATGTGTTCTACATTATTAAAGAAAACAGAACTTACGACCAAGTTTTGGGTGATATAAAAAACGGTAATGGCGATACCAGTTTGGTATTATTTGGTGAAAAATACACACCTAACCAACATGCATTGGCCAATAATTTTGTGTTGCTTGATAATTTTTATGTAGATGCAGAAGTAAGTGCTGATGGGCATAATTGGAGCATGGGTGCTTACGCTACCGACTTTTTAGAGAAGACTTGGCCTACTAGTTATGGCGGTCGTGGCGGTAGTTACGATAGTGAGGGTAACCGTGAAGTAGCCAATAATAAAGGTGGCTTCATTTGGGATAATTGTTTGCGTAATAATGTTACATACCGAAGCTATGCTGAGTTTGCCGATAATGCTAAACCCAATATTGTGACCCTTAAAAACCATGTTTGCAAAACTTACGCAGGCTGGGATATGGGTGTAAGAGATACCACCCGTTTTTATCAATGGCAAAAAGAATTCGATTCGCTGTTAACCACCAACCAAGTACCGCAGTTTAATACTTTACGTTTTGGTAACGACCATACCGAGGGCGTAAGGCTTGGTAAACCAACACCATTTGCCCACGTTGCAGATAACGACTTGGCAGTTGGGTTGTTTATAGAACATCTTAGTAAAAGCCCAATTTGGAAGGAAAGCGTGGTATTTATTTTAGAAGATGATGCACAAAATGGCCCTGACCATGTTGATGCCCATCGCAGCCCTTGCTATGTGGTTAGCCCGTATGTAAAACGCAATTTTGTAGATCATACCATGTACAGCACCTCGTCTGTTTTGCGGACGATAGAACTTATTTTAGGTATGCCACCAATGACCCAATACGATGCTGCTGCTGTACCAATGTGGCGTAGTTTTTCGCCAAGGGTAGATGCTACATTTTATGCTGCAAAGCCGGCCAATGTTAACCTAAACGATAAAAACACAACTAAAAATGCATTGAGTGCATTAAGTGAAAAGTTTGATTTTAGCCAAGAAGATAAAGTGCCAGATTTAGTATTTAATGATGTATTGTGGAAAAGTATTAAAGGCATTAATTACGCCACACCAAGTCCAAGCCGTGCTGCTTTTGTAAAGCTTGGTACCAAGAAAAAGGATAATGATTAAGAGGGTATTAATCACACAAATTGAAACGAATTTTACGAATTTCATTTGAGCGAATTGTTACTATAAGTCTTAAGAATAAAAGTTAGGCTGTAGTAATAAATTTTCTAAATAAAAACATTCGAGGGTTTAAAAGCCTAGAATGTTTTTATTTTACAAAATAACCTTGAAAAACTATAATACTGCTTAAAAACCATAGTGTTTATTTACCACCAATTAAGTGCAATTGTGTTTGCCTACCATTAATATATCTAAAACCAACCTTATCAAAATAACCATCTTGCTCAAGCATCATTTTAATGGTTTTACCCCATTCAGCAATTGCAAAACTTGCATTTAATTCAATAGAGTAGCAGGTGTTGTAATGCATAGGAAAATCGCCACTACCTGGTACACCACCTTGTTGATCCCACAAGCCAATAGTTGGCCCGGCCGCATGACCATGATAGCCAATAGGGTGCGTGTAAATGCTTGCAATAATATTTTGACTTTTGGCATCAGCTAAAGCACCTGCTAAAATTTGGTTACCTGTTTTGCCTTCTTTAAATTGATTGGTTAAAATATCTTGTAATTGATTGGCTTTGGCTAAAGCTATTTTTAAATAAGTAGGTACATCGGTTTCGTTTGGCTGCAACACATAGGCATGCTCTTGAATATCAGTATTTAAACGTAAATAGGTGATGCCAAAATCTACATGCAATAAATCTCCCTGTTGAATAATATTGGTACCATCAATATTGGTAAATGCCTTTAAGTGGTCAAAAATGGCTGTATCTTTTCTTTGAACTTCCACTGATGGATGAAACCAAGTTGTTAAGCCTAAATCGTTTACTTTTTGTCTAAACCACCATACTAAATCGTCGGTTGTTGTAATGCCTGGTGTAACTACTTTATTGCTAAAACCCTCTGCAATTATTTGGTGACTAATGTTTATTAGTTGCGGATAAAACTGCATGTCTCTTGCCGTTCTTGTTTCTAACCAAGCAATAGCCAATGGCTCGGATGAGACTATTTTTTTACGGTTAGCTTCAGATAATTTAGTAGTCAATTGTACATATTCTGAGTGATCTAAACCATCTGCATGGGCAAAATTGTCTGAGATGTTTAAGGCAATTTTTGTAGGATTATATTGGTTAATAATGGCAAGTAATGCATCCCATTGGTCAGGGTATTTTTTCATATCCCATGCGGCTTCAATCTCTGTGCCTACGGCATATCTAGCAACAGCTAGCTTTTTAAATTGATGTGTAGTTGGGTTATTGTAAAATACGATGATGGTTCGTCTTCTTGCATTTAACCAAGTGGCAGGTAGCATGGTTTTTACTATCGGGTCTTCGTTATATTCTCTGGTAATCATCACCCACATATCTATCCCATTACGTTCCATTAAAGTGGGTAATAGATTATTTAATCTGTCTGCTAATACTTCGTCTATTACTTTGGCTTGCTCACGTAATGGTAATATTTGACTGTATAATTGGGTTGAAGCCACTAATAAAATTGCCAATAGCAGTTGTTTCATTACAAATAGTTTTATGGCTTAAAGTTAGGTACTTAATGCATTGTACTAAACTTGTAATAGTTGATGTTTTATAACTGGGTATAAATAGTTGACTAATAAGTTCAATGCTTCATAAAATACCATGAATAGGGTATCTGTATTATCACTTATTATTATTAGGTTTGATACATAAACGATGTTGCTATGCTGCGTAATTATTTTAGATTTTTAATAATAGGATTATTACTTTTTTCTAGCTTAACATTAAATGCGCAAGATGTAAAAGACATTGATAGTTTTAAGCAGCTTTTAAGTAAAACCAAGCAGGATACTGCTCAAATAAATCTATTGAACCAAATTGCATTTAGGTATTCCGCTACCGATTCTGCTAACGCTTTTTTATACGCCAATCAAGCACTTGACAAAGCAAAAAAATTGAACTTTAAAAGTGGTATTGCTAAAGCACTGGAGGCAAAAGGTAATTACTTTTTGTACAAAACAAATCCAATTAATGCATTAGGTTTTTTTAATGATGCAGCAACTATTTGGCAACAACTAAAAGATGAAAAAAAATATGCAAGTACTTTACGAAATATAGGGCAGGCCTATGGTATGATGACAAAATATACCGAAGCTATTACAAGCCTACAAAAGGCTGAAGACATATTTGTAAAATATAAAAACGATGTGGGATTAAATGCCACTTACCACTCAATGGCTTTGGTTTACAGCGATGATGGACAAAAGGAACAGGCTATCAGCTATTACTTAAAATCATTGAAAATACAAGAAGCCATAAACGATGTAAAAGACATTGGCTCAACACAAAACAACTTGGGCAGACTGCATTACGAAACTAAAAATTATCCTGAGGCTATAAAATATTTTAACCAAAGCATCAACAGTTCGCTTAAAAATGGGGATATTAGAACAGTTGGTATTACCCAGCTTAACATTGCCAACATTTACATAGTACAAAATGATTATACTAGTGCTATTGGCTTACTTGAAAAGGCACTAAATAATTTTCAGAAATCTAATTTTAAACGTGGTGTTTTAGCTTGCTACAACAATTTAGGGGCTATAAATATTAGGGCAGGCAATTACGATACGGCTATTATTTATTTAAAAAAAGGATTAGCTATTGCAAAGGAAAATCAATCGCAGGTGGGTGTTGCGCTGGCAGAGCAAAATGTAGCATATACCTACACTCTAAAAAAAGAGTATGATAATGCGTTGATATGGTTTAAGCAAGCAGAACAAACAGCTCAAAAATCGGGAGCAGACCAATATACTTATGGCGAGATTTATAACCACCGAGCTACTTTGGATTCTGCTACAGGTAATTTTGAAAGTGCTTTAAAATACAGAACTAAATATCAAGAGATAACTGATAAAACAAGCAACGAAAGGGTTACAAGACAAGTAACCGAAATGCAAACCAAATACGAAACAGAAAAAAAAGATTTTAAAATAAACCTTCTTAACAAAACCGACTCCATTAAGTCGTTACAAATTACCAACCAACAACTTGTAATTAACACAAATTTGTACCAAATTTCTAAACAAAAATTAGCTTTGGCTGATGCAGATTTGGCGTTAGTAAATGATAGCTTTTTATTGGCTACTAAAAATGGCATCATTTTGAAAAACAAATTGGATTCAACCCAAAAAGAAGAAAGAATAGGTAATCTTAACAAGCAATCGCAAATACAAAACCTCGAACTCAATAACCAAAAATTAGAAGTATCTCATAAAAATAGCATCATTACTGTAATTGTTATATTGGCCGTTATGGGTTTATTACTGGGCTACTCCTTTTACCGCCGCTATAAACTGCAACAACAAGCCAAACTACAACAAGAAATTTTGCACCAACAAGATATTGCAACAAAAGCCATCATAGCTGCTGAAGAAACAGAACGTAAACGCATTGCAACAGATTTACATGATGGTGTTGGGCAACTGATGAGTGCTGCAAAAATGAATTTAAGTGCCATTGAAAGTGATTTGAATTTTACTTCCATTACCCAAAAAAATGCTTACGATAAAGTAATGGCCTTAGTAGATGAAGGTTGTAAGGAAGTACGTGCCGTAAGCCACAACATGATGCCGAATGCCTTGTTGCGTGCAGGTTTGGCTAGTGCGGTACGAGAGTTTTTAGATAATTTAAATAGCAAAGTTATTAAAATAAATTTGTATACTAACGGGCTCAATAAACGTATTGATAGCAACACCGAAACCATTTTATATAGGGTTATTCAAGAATGTGTGAACAACGTAATCAAACATGCCAAAGCCAGTCTTTTAGATATTTCAATTGTGAAAGAAGATGATAATATTAGTATAACCATTGAAGATAATGGTGTTGGGTTTGATAAAAATACTTTAAAAAATGGTACAGGTATTGGCCTGAAAAATATTGAGACCAGAATGGCATTTTTAAAGGGCTCTGTTGACTGGGAAAGCCAATTAGGCAAAGGAACTTTAGTCATGTTGCATGTAAATTGCTAAATAGTTTTACATTCATGTATACTTAGTTGTACTATGATAAAAAAAACTATTCGTATTGCTATTGTTGATGACCATCAAATTGTAATTGATGGTATTAATGCACTGCTAACAAATTTTTTAAATTTTGAGGTAGTAGCAGAAACAACTTCCTCACTAAAAATAATAGAATTATTACGAGACGTAGACGTTGATATTTTATTAACAGATGTAATGATGCCTGAAATGAGTGGTCAATTATTGGCAAAAAAAGTAAGGCTATTATATCCTAAAATTAAAATTATTGCATTAAGCATGAGTGGGCAAGGTGAAGTAGTAAGTGAGATGATTAATGATGCAGACATTAGTGGCTATGTATTAAAAAATATTGGCAAAGCAGAGTTGGCTGCAGCAATTATAAAAGTAGCAGACGGTGGTATATATTTTAGTGAAGAAGTATTGGCAGAATTACAAACTTTTTCTGCTATAAAAAAAGAAAATACAGAGATAAATATCACCTCACGAGAGTTAGAAATTATTAAACTAATAGCTAGCGATTTAACAAGTAAAGACATAGCCAATAAACTCTTTATTAGCGAACGTACAGTGGAAACCCACAGAAAAAATATTTTTAGAAAAACAAACAGCAGTAGTGTTGTTAGCTTATTAAAATATGCTGCTGAACATCGGTTGTTATAAAAAAAGCCGCAACAACTAACATTGTTGCCACGGCTTTATAATTGTTAATGTTACCCCTAACACGTTTAACTACATTTTTATTAACTTAATAACCTGTCCATCACTAATTAGCAAACTATAATTCCCTATTGATAATTGCTGTAAATTGATGGTTTGTTGTTGGTTGGTAAAGTCGCCAGCTTGCATTAGTCTACCTGCAACATCTATAATTTTATAAGTTAAAGGCTTGGTAATTTGCGTACCATAATCTATTGTTACTAGATTACCAATTGAAGGGTTTGGATAGAGTTTTAAATTGCTTTTTGCAGCACCCATATCAACGCGCCTTACATCGCTAAAAGATGATTTACCATCTTTATCTACTTGTTGCAAACGGTAATAATTAACGCCATTAAATGGTTTTGCATGGTTGAAATAATAGTTGTTTACACCTACAGAATTTGCTGCACTAACCTTGCCAATAGTAGCCCAATCAAAAGCATTGGTACTTTGCTGCACATTAAAATAATTATTGTTTATTTCTTGTGCAGTTTGCCATTTTAATAAAGCTTGTGCATTGCTTTTTTCAGCTATAAAATAAGTGTAAGTGACGGGTAAAGTAATTGGTACAGTTGCACTAGCTATGCCAATGGCAAAGTCGCTAAAGCCAGTTATATTACCCGCTGTTGTAGTAATAGTAGTAGCTGTATAAGTACTAACGCCATTGTTGCCAAAAAATGCCCAATCAGATGAAGCATTGGCACGTTTTAGTACCACGTAACGGGTGGCATCAGTAACACTATTTGTAAAGCCTCTGCCTTCGAGTGTCACATTATAACTACCACCAGTTAGTGCTACATCTGGTGTGATAGTCCAGATACCTGAATTTAATAAAGAAGTAACTGAAACCCCTTGTGCCATTGTGTTTGGGGCATTGCCAGTTAGTGCATTATTAAAAGATACTGCGATTGTTTTTGTACCAGTAATACCATTTAATTGAAGCGTTACAGGTGCATACCTAGTACCATAAGCAATAGGAAAATTATAACTGCCAGACGCATTTACAGATCTTGTAAGTTTGCCCATAACATAACTTGTTGACGATGCTGTAACGGAAGCATTTGGGTTGTTTAAAATAATATCTCCACTATAAACGCCGCTGGTTAAAATTAGAGAGCCAGTAATAGTACCACCAAAACTTGTAACTGTTCCAGTACAATTTATTTCTAATGAATTATCTAGTATAACATTACCAAAATAATAAGTTCCAATATTCTTCATAACTATTTTTCCTGTACCTGTTATTAATGTTTGACCAGTATTAAATCCGCCATAAAAAATACCAGCTTCTGTTAGTTCTATGCTGCCATTGTTTATTATACCATTAGGTATATTTATGTCTAAAGGCAAAATAATAGTTGCACCCACACCCACTTCTAACTTACCGATTCTGGCGGCTATGGTAATATTGTTTGGATAGTTTGATAAACCACTAGGAATGATTGTTTTAAAAGCATTTGGTACACCATTAGTCCAATTTGCAGCATCATTAAAATTCATATTGTTAGCTGCCCCCGTCCAAGTGGTAGAAGGTGGTAAAGCAACATTAGCACCGTCAAACTGGGCTAAAAATAAATCTGTTTTTGTGTATGGATTGGTTGCTGTAATAACTGCATTTTTTAATATCGAACCAAATTTTACGGTTTTTCCATAACTACCACCCACAACTACTTTACCTGTAGCGGTTACATCTAATGCTATAATACCACCAGCAAAATATGCATCACCTGTTGTTTCAAAAGAATTAGCCCATATTACTTTATAAGTTGTAGGATCGTACTTTACAATAACATTTAAATTAGTAGTATTTGATACAGGTGCAGTAAAACTATAATCGCCATATTTTGTAGTATAGGCACTACCACCAGTTAAAGTAGTATTGGTATAAACCCCATCATCTTTTACAATTAATTTACCACCAGTATACCCTTGAAAAGGTGCTCTTATTGATTTGTAGGTGGTTCTACCCAAACTATCCAATTCGTTATAAGCTAAAGCTGTAGAAACAGGTTGATTAGTGCCACCAAAACCACCGCTTTGTGTACTGGTATTTAGAAATAAGTACACTTTACCAGTTTTTGTTACTGTAATTTTCCCCGCTTGTACACCTGCTGCACTATCTATCCAACGCTTATTACCGTTATTATCTAACGATACAAAAAAAGCAGTTGTACTAGAATTGATAAAGTTCTGCCCAGCAATCGTTTCTGGTACGTTTGCACCTCCAAATAAAAATCCATATAAACTATAATACACATTACCAGCAGCATCTAAAAAGCTACTATAGCTAGTTGCAGCATCAGTTGGTATAGATGAGCCAGTATTTGTAACTGTCCAAATAATATTACCATCCGTTTTGTTTAGTTTGTAAATATTTCTACTGCCAGGTATTTCATCAATGGCAATTGGGTTGCCATCTGGCCCAACGTTTATCGCAATTATTTCATTAAGGGTAAATATTTTGTACCATACATTATTACCGTTATTATCGTATTTGGCTGCAAAACTAAACCCGATATTAGAGGTGGTACTGCTGCGGTCGTTACCACCAATATAGCTATTGCCATCTGCGTCAATGGCAATGGTAGAAGCCAATCCATAATTAACAGGCGTAACCCAAAGTACATTGCCTAGCTTGTCATATTTGGCAACAAAACCATGGTTAGCACTAGCAGGTGTACCAGTATAAGTTGTACCGCCTAATGTAAGGCTATCGTAATAGCCTCCTGTTACATACACATTGCCTAACACGTCAGTTGTAAGTGCCCGTATGCCTTTTGTTGCATTGGCATTGCCAGTTGTAGATGCCCACTCCCAACCAGAGCCTGTTTGTGCTTTTGCATTAAAACTGCTAGTTGTGTAAATGAAAAGCAATAGGTAAATGAAGCATTGTTTCATGGTTGAAAAATTTCTTCAAACCTAATGGCTTGGGATGGTTCAAAAAATACCCAGAAACAGGTATTTTTAGTATTGGATATTACTATTTTAAGCACTAAAAAGTTGTATAAATGCGCACCTTAAAGGAAAACAAATAGCAATAATGTTGTTGGCTTATTAAAATATGCTACCGAAGCAACTGGGATATAATTAAAAATCTGTCAACTTATTTCAGGACAATACAGTATGAATTAACAAATTTTCTGTACGCACTCCTCTGCAAAGCCAAAACTAAGCGTCATACCAGCGCCCCCTAAACCGTTAATAATAAACACGTTTGTTTCTGGTTGTAAAAAAACATCTGTATCGCCATTAGTCATTTTTGGGTAAATGCCATGCCAAGATTGTAACAATTGCCAGTCTCTAGTAATCGCAAATTCATTCAGATAATCTAGCACTAATTTATTAATAAAGCTCTTATCAAATGGGTCAAATGTTAAGCCATATTCATGACTATCACCAACCGTTAATTCGCCTATATCATTTTGGGATACCATCACATGAATACCCCATTTTAAATAGTCGGCCATTTCTATTTCGTATCTATTTTTCAAGTTGGCTAATGATGGTGCTACTTTAAAACTGTTGTAATGTATCAATGAAAGGCCCCCACAAAGCGATACACCCATACGTGTGGTAGATGGTGCTGCAAAACGTAACATTTGTAGTTTACATTTAGTAATAGCTAACTGCTGAAACTGTTGTGGATAAAGCGTTTCAAAGTCTGCACCACTACAAATGCAAATTACATCCGCTTCATAAGTGTCATTGCCCGCTTTGAGTTTACAAGTAGTAACTTCTGTTACTGCTTTGCCCCAAATAAATGTAACGTTTAAATATTCTTGTAAATAATCTGCCACCGTTGCAATGGCTACACGTGGATCTACAATTGTTTCTGTAGGGCTATACAAACCACCCAATAAATCTTGCTCATTTACTTGATTAAATCTGCTACTAATGGCACTTTTATTAAGCAATTCTACAGGCCTGCCGGTTTGGGTAAAAGCTGCATGTAGCTCCTGCAAAACTTGCCATTCATCTTCATGATGTGCTACATGTAAGCTGCCTACTTCATCGCACCACAAGCCAGTACTATCACACACTTCTTTCCATATTGTTTTACTACGTATGGCCCTGTTATATAATTTTCCATCAGGCTGGCCAATGGGCCATAGCATACCAAAGTTTCTAATAGATGCGCCTACTGCTCTTTCGGTACGCTCTATTACGGTAACTGCGTAGCCTTTTAAACTTAATGCTCTTGCAGTTGCTAGGCCTACAATACCTGCACCCACTATTATGGCGGTTTTATGTTGGGTCATAATTAGAAGTTTGCTTAATTAATTTAGAATGTATACTTACGCTTATAACAATTAATGCTACGCCAATTATGGCAGATGTATAAAATAGAAAAGAGAAGAAATTAACCCAGTTGTATTTAATAGCGATAAACTCTTTTATCAGCAATACTGCTACCGTGCCCAGGTACCCAAAAGCATCGGCTATATAAATTACAAAACCAACATTTGCCTGAAGTTTATAGGTAGATAACATACGTTCGAAATACAAACAATTGAACGGTATATAGGCAAGGTACATACCAGTTGTAGCGAATAACATCCACACAATAGGTGATAGTAAATGGGCATTAAAAAGTAGTGTAACCAAAGCTGACATCATCACACCAGCTATTACTAAATAATGTGCATATTTAAAAGCTTTAGCATTGTTTTTTATTAAGAAGAAACTACCCACTATGCACAACATAAATAATGAAACAATAGTACTTATTTGTGCGAAAACAGCCACATTGTTTTGATAACCAGTTTCTATCCAAAGTTCGTTTGCAAAGTCTTCGCAAAAATCTCTTACAATTGTAAAAATAGCATAAGCAATTACTACAGGTACCAACGCTACCCCAAATCTTTTCAAGAATAATTGTCGGCCTTGTTTAGTCATGGGCTTACGTTCTGTGCGATGAGCCATATCATCAACAGAAGGCGCTGGTGACTGTTGCAACAGCCATACACTTAGCAGTAATGGTACCACAAAAAATGCACCTGCTACAAAAGGCATCCACCAATCGGTTACATGCCATTGCAGCAATAACCATTTACCAATAGTTTTGGCTAAGCCAGATGCAAAAATGAAACTTGTGGTTAAAAAAGCCCCCATAATTTCTGTGGTTTTTCTGCCTTCTAAAAAGCCAAATACTAGCCCGAATACCATACCTAATGGCAACCCATTTATAAACAAACAAATGATATTAAACGGTGGGGGTATCACTGCAAAAGCAAGTAATGATAGCCATGCAATACCAATAAATAAAACAATGTAATAGGCTCTTTTTTGTGGCAACATGCCCGATATAAAGCGAATGCCGTAAAACTTGCTGAGCATATAGCCAAGCACTTGCGCAATTACCAGACAAACTTTGTACGAGATGCCTAAAAAATAAACACCATTATACGTTGCAGCAGTATAAGGTTTACGAAAACCATACATACAAGAATAAATTACAAAAGCACTTACCGACATATAACTCACGATAGCCAATGGTGAACTATTAAGCCATTGCTTTAGTGTTTTTGCAGGTATTTGTGTAGCTGTTAATTGCATATTATTGGTTAGCTGAAAGAGTTAATTGCGATACCATCATGTCTTTATATTTATCTAAAGATGGTAATGGCTTATTAATCATTTTAGCTTGCTCATCCCAGCAACGTAACGCAATAAACTTATCTGCCAATGGGTCACTTTCAAAAGCTAATGCTTCGCTTTTAGTCATGATGCCACCTTGGTGTATTAGGGTATTTTTACTAGCTTCAGATAACAAATTATAATACTCAGGATATTTAAAAGTAAGGTAACGTTTGGCTTCTACATGGCTAGCGACCATTTTGGCTATATCTTGTGAAAAGCCTTTGCTACGCAAATATTTACCACCCAACTTTTCGTGGTCTACAATACCAAATCTATCCATATGTTTAATGCCGTCTTTTGGAAAAGCAAACTCACATAAATGCCCAATATCATGAAAAAAAGCTGCCAAAATAGTCGCTTCATCTGCACCTTCAGCTTCTGCTAATTCAGCACATTGGCACATGTGTTCTATTTGAGATACAGGCTCGCCTATATAATCTTCGTTCCCATGCATTTTGTAGAGGCTAATGACTTCGTTTACTGTTTCTTGAATGGTTGATGACATCTGCATTGGGTAATATTTACTCGATATATTTTTAAACTAAAAGCGGTAATATTTCTTCTAAACCATTTACAATAAAACTTGGGTTAGCAGCTCCTAATTGGGCTTTTGTATGTGCACCTGTGGTAATGCCGATTGTAATACTACAACCTGCATTTTTACCTTCTTCAATATCAATAGCCGAGTCACCTACTTTTACAACTTCAGTGGCATCAGTGATACCAAATTGTTGCATTGCCAAATGAATCATATCGGGCATTGGTCTATTATTAAGCACATCAGATGCAGTTACTAATGCATCAAAATCCTTACCTATTTGCCAGCCTAATTTTTGTATAAGTGATTCTGCTGTTTCTAAATTATACCCTGTATTTAATACAACAAATAGTCCTTTGTTTTTTAGGCTTTTAAAAACTTCATTAGCGCCAGGTTGAGGCTTAATTGGTAGTGTTATATAAGCCAGTTGCAAATGCGTTAAAAAATATTTAAAGGCATCGCTTGTAACTTGACTATTAACCACACCAACCGATAGTAAAATGTCTTTAATAGCTTTCTCTTTTTCTTTACCAGCACCATGCAGTAATACTTCTTCAA
The DNA here is from genome assembly GCA_038327865.1 of Chitinophagales bacterium. GTDB lineage: Bacteria > Bacteroidota > Bacteroidia > Chitinophagales > Chitinophagaceae > Parasediminibacterium. The sequence goes on from JBBQLL010000014.1 coordinate 65,766, forward strand.
AAGACACATCTACACCTGCCACGTTAATAGCTTTCTGTAAAGTCTTATATACCACATTATCTTCATCTACTGTAGTGCCAGCCATGTCAAAAACAACCATTTTAATCATTCTAAATCTCTTTATTTGTTAAACTCTTTTTTAATATTCTCTACTTTATCCATAGCAGGACCTTGCATTATTTTTCTCCAGTCAATTGTACGATTATATTTTTTCATCGCTTGATTTACATTAAAAATTCTTTCGTCGTGTTGCTCTAAAGTGTAAGGTGTAAAGTCTGGTTTATTGGTAAAAAAATCTTGTAATAAAGAAGCGGTTACGTCGTACTGATTAACATAAGGCACACCTAAAATATTGTAGATGGTTTTTAAAATAGCACCAAAGTTAGCATGTGTGTGACTTACATAATCACGCTTTACATACGGCCCCGCCATCATTAAAATACTACGGTGTGCATCTACGTGGTCTACACCTCCCTGTGGGTCATCTTCAGTAACAATCACCAACATATTTTTCCAGTATTTGGTACGAGATAAGAAATGTAAAATTCTACCAACAGCCAAATCATTATCTGCCATAAAAGAACTCCGATATGCATAACCATCTTGTGGTCTTATGCCTGCACCATGGTCGTTAGGGACTTGCATGGTAATGAGTGATGGCATTAACTGCTTACCTATTAACCATTTTTTAGTAAACTCTTCTTCAAACTTGTTCATTCTAAATTGGTCAGGTATATTGGTATTAAAGCCGGCGTAGTTATGACTGGTACGGGTAAATAAGGCTTTTTGCATAGGCACCATTACACCATGTGCAGCACCAGTTGCAGTATCCATCCACTCTTCACGTACATGGGCAGTTTCGTTCGCTTCGCCAAAGTTGTAAAAATTTATATGCTTTCTTTCTAATGCTTCCCACAAACCACCTGTTTCAGCATAATCTTCAGGATCCATGCTACCAGTAGAACCTGGAAAACGACGACCAGGTGCTGATGAAAACAATTTGGTGGTTTTCTCAACATCAGAATTGGCTTCTACCCATTCATTAGGCACTACACCCATCATCCAGTGGTGACCATGAATAGATGCATCGCTATCGCAATAAAAATTATCGCTAAAACTAAATGTTTTTGCTAGTTTATGATGGTTTGGCGTTACCCTTAAATGCTTAAATTTTGATCGCATACTATCGGGTAAAGTATATTCACAATTCACGCCAAATTTTGCCAAACTACTATCACCGTTGGCATTTTGCATTTGCCCAAATATTTCATCATAAGTTCTATTTTCTTTAGTGATGTACACAATATATTTAATAGGGCTTTCTCTTAATCCAGGTAATGGGGGTAATGGATTTGTAGCATCATCTGAAATGGTAGTTGCTGTAAATGTGTTGCTAATAGTTTGTTGTGTGTAAGCAAATAATTGCTCTTTTGTAGGCATAGCTATCTTTTGAAAACTACCCAATTGGATATCGCCAATATACGTGCCTTGTGGTGGTGCTACAAAGTCTTTACCGCCATTTGGCCCTGCACCAAGGCCTCTACAACTAATTACGTACAGTTCTTTCTCATCTGCCGAAAGCTGCACCCTTGTTGGCCCCCAGCCAGTTGGTATTAAACCCTTGGTGGTTTTAGTTGCTACATCAATTACGGCAACAGCATTAAAACCTAGCAATGCTACATACAAGGTTGTTTCATCTTTACTTAGGCAAATACCAAACGGCAACAAGCCTCTAAATTTGTCAATACGTTTGTCTGCTTTAATAGCAATATGCCCAAGCAATTTATGTTGTTTATAATCGATGATAGAAATATTATCGTTGGTAGCATTGGTTACGTAAGCATAGCGTTTGCCTACAGCGATAGAGTTTGGGCTTGCACCACCCACAACTTCTACTTCTTCTATCATTTCGCCCACTTGATAGCCAGTTTTAAATTTATCTACTACTTTATTGGTCGTTAAATTAATGACAAATACACTCATAGCTTCTGGGGCATTAGGGCTACCAACACCAGGTATTTTTCTACCTTCAATTTCTGTGCCTTCAATCGCTTCTTTGGTATTATCACCGTAAGGATGGTGCGAAATCATTAAAGAATCGTAATTATTTTTATTAGCACCTACAATTAAAGGGTAAGCATACACACCTACATTAGCCACAAATGCCATTGTTTTATCTGGGCTTATTGCTAAGCCAAATGGCTGACGACCAGCAGGTATTGAAGCCGTTATTTTTTTATTAATAAGATTATAGCGTACAAGGCGAAAATTGCCTCGGTCTAAAATCAATAATTCGTTGTTGTTTAGTAATAAATCTGATGTAAAGCTATCTTCAAATAGTTGCTTACCTACCATACCATTTAAGCTAATGGAATCAAGCGTTTTAAAATGTTCAATATCATATACAATTACTGCCCCATTATCGCCCCCACTTAAATAGACTGTTTTGGAATCTGATGCAAAAGCTACACCTAAAAATGAACCATCTTTTAGTGGTGAAGTAATGATTTTGTTTGTGTTTAAATCTAGCCCAAAAGCGGTATCTGATAATGGATTATGTGCTAGCTGCGAAGTGATTTTTTGATTGTAACTCGGTACACGTGTGTTTGCAAGTGTCGCTAAATTAACTATTGTAAATACCCCATTATGCAACGTCACAGCCTTTTTACCATCTGGTGAAATAGCCATGCCAAAAGGGTCGTGCGAGATACGAATTAGTTTACCAGCGGGTGTTACAAAACGACCACTTGGCAAAATACTTGTGCCATTTTCATCTATTTTACAAAACTGTTGCATGCTGGGTACTTGCAAAATGGTGATAGGTTTTTGAGTTGCTTTTTGCTGTGCAATACCTATAATACAACTTAAAAAAAGTGGTAAAAAGTAAAGTCTCTTATTCATGGTTAAGCGTAATTTGTTGTAATGAAAAGTAAGGCGAAATACATGATTTCGCCTTACTATAAAAAATTAATAAACTATACTCTAATTTTTATTGTAAAATCCACATCACTTTATTAATACCATCGGTACCACCATATTGACTTGCAACTGCAGCAGTTACGTTGGCATTGTTGGTAGATAATTCAGAAGATGGATATTGGAAGCGTAAAGGAATAACATTACCATTTCCTACACCAGCACCAGTAGAGAAAGTTGGTACACCTGTTCTTCTCCATTGATAATACCCTTCATAGCCTGAGTTACGGGCTAGTGTTAAATAGCGCTGTATTAAAATTTTATTCAAATCTGTAACTGCATTACCAGTTAAAGCAACAGATGGTTGCGCAAAATAATCTGCATAACTAAATGAAATATTATAGGTAATATAGTCACCAGGTGCTGTACCTTTTAAAAACGAAACTGTATTAGCACCATCGTTTACTCCATAAAAAGCAAACATTGCTTTTACACCTTTTTGATACCAAGTATCTGCTATACCAGTAATCCAACCACGGTTAATAGCTTCTGCTATATTTAAGCACATTTCTTGGTAACTAACTATAAAGGTATTTTCGGCAGTAAAGCCATCATAATATCTTTTACGACCAATTGGCGAAATATAAAACGCATTGATTTGGCCACCTAAGGCACTCATATCTGCACCATTTAAGCCGCCTACAAATGATTTATAAGACGTATCTGAAAAGCCTAATCCACGAGCAGGATCTGCAACTTTCATAGCTCTTAAATCGTTTAAGCCAGACAAAGTATTTAACCATGTAGCAGCCACACATAAACGTGTAGCATCATTACCATAATTACCTTTATTATTAGGGTAGTAATTGTAGGTAGCGTTATACACATATTCCCAATTGTCTGTTAAGTCAGACATAACAGGATATTTAGCAGAATTATTAATTACATCAGCAAACTTTTGCTTAATGTTTAAATCAGTATCTGCTGATTTTTTACTTAAGGTAATCAACATACGCAACTTGAAAGTGTTTACAACCTTTTGCCATTGCTTCAACGCAGTTAAAGGATCTTTTGCATTTGAAATACGCTCTACAAAGTAAAAGTCGCCTAATAAAGCAGTATTAGAAGCAGCAATTTGTGACGCCAATTGTGTATTTGCATCATCTAATAATTGTAAGCATTGGATAAAAATTTGCTTTTGTGTATCGTACTTAGGCGTAGGATTATCAGTACCTAGTAATGCTTCACTCATTGGTAAATCACCAACTTTCATCGTCATATTATAAAAAACATATGCCTTAAAAAACTTAGCCAATGCTGCATAAGGGTTATTGATGCCAGATGCTTTAGCCGCTTCGGTTTCCATCGCTTTAATGTTACGTAACACATCGTACTGTAAAGATGCACTACCAGACCAATATTCGTTTGTGCCATAATAAGTGTAAGTAGATAATGTGTATTGACCAAACTTATCCTCATCACCAGCTGGTGCAACAAAAAGGCTGTTTTCAATTTGTCTTAATAATAAATAGGCAGGCACCGATGTAGGTTGATTATTGTTTACTGCATAGGTATCAAAAGTTTTAGAACAACTGCTTGCTATAATAACAATAGCTAAAAGCAGTATACTTATTTTATTTTTCATTTTAATGATTGTAGTTTTAAAATATATTCAGAAAAATGGTTTCTTTAGAAAACAAAATTTACATTAAAACCATAGCTACGTGTTGTAGGTGTTTGTAAATCGTACTCTCTACTATTGCCACTGTTATAATTGCGACCAGAATATTGGTCAACATCCATGTCCTTAAAACGATTAGGGAAAAAGTATAATAGGTTACGACCCACTAGTGACATATCTATTTTTGATATAACTGATTTTTTACCTAAAAATTTAGTTGGCACAGAATACGTAATAATTACTTCACGCAATTTGGCATAAGTTTTATTTACAGATGTATGTTCAAAGTCGTTAAAGAAGCTACTTACATAGTCTTGAATATAACCAACCACCCCTGTGTTATACGTATACTTTAATGCAGCAGCATTGGTAATAACACCGGTTTTTGGGTCGTATGTAATAGCTGGGCTACCTGCTGCTAATTGTACACCTTCGCCTACATAAGTACCATTAAAACCTGAGGTTGTTACAAAGCTATTTGTAGCAGGATTATATACAATATTCTTTGCTTCAATAGCACGAGCAGCACCTACAGCACCTTGTACTGTAAATATGTTAGAACCACCTTCAATACCTTTACGCATTACACGATCTTGAACAACACCGCCTACTTTACCATCAAATTGGAAAGAGAAACTAAATTGTTTGTAAGAAAACTTATTGAATACTGACCAGCTCCAATCTGCATCAGCATTACCTACATATTGTGCTTTTGGTAAGTATACTGGATAACCTGCACTATTGTTAATTACCTGACCATATGCAGTTTTTGCTGTTACACCTGCAAATAATTTATCTACACGGTCACCTGTTTGAAATTGATAATTTGAGAAACTAGTTGGTAAATCTTTATAGGTTTCCTTAAAAGTAGACCAGTTAACCAATACATCCCAATTTAAACCTTTTGCACTTCTAATAGGCGAGCCAGTAATTGAAATTTCAGCACCTTTTACTTGTGTTTTAATAGCATTAGTGGTATAACCAGTTAAGCCAGTAGTTTGAGATAATGGATAGCTACGAATACTAGGACCTAAAATATTGTTGAAATAAGTAGCAGTTATACCTAATCTATTTTTCAAAAATTTAATATCTAAGCCATACTCTAAACTCGAAGTTTCAGATGATTTAATATTTGGATCAAGAACAGTAGAAGGCGCACTTGCACCACTTTGACCATTATAAGTTGTACCAATATTATAAGCAGGATTGGCTAATGAATAAGAAGGACCACCATAAGCAGATACATATTGTGAACCATAATTAAGACCATAACCAGCTGGACCAATATATGGATTTGTACTCGGGGCTTTTGCTTGTGCAAAAGAAGTTCTTAGTTTTAAGAAACTAATGGTTGATGGCATACGCAAATAATCTGATAATACCGTAGCACCAGAGAATGAAGGATAGAAATAGGTATTATTTTTTAACAATAATGTAGAGTTTTTATCTACTCTGCCGGTTGCTGTAAATGATAAGTATTTATTAAAATCAACATTAAGTGAATAATAAGCACTTAATACCACCATTTTCGAATTGAAGCTGTAGGCTTTTACAGGATTCAACGAATTAGAGAAAGAATATAAACCTGGTACATTTAAATAATCGGTAGTTGTAAATGTAGAACGATACTCAAAATTGCGAGCATTTACACCACCCAAAATATCATAATTAATACCACCTTTTATTTTGTTGTTGTATTTAACTAATGCTTCTACATTATTATCAAATAATGCGCGTTGATCTTCTCTATAATCACCACGGTTTAATTCTCTACCATAAGGGTGAGCAGAATATGGCATTTTTTCAGTCCTCAAAACATCATTAGTACTCAAGTTAGTTCTAAATGTTGCTTCTAAATGTTTGCTATGCGTGTAGGTTAATGATACATTACCAGTAATATCATTCTTTGTATGACCACGTAACCATTCGTAGCTTACAAAATAAGGGTTATGGTAGCGTTGGTATTCGGCAAATATTGATTGAACACCTTCTTTACCTGGCTGCCAGTAATTTTTCATATCATCAATGTTCCAGTCAGCACCAGTCCAAATAGTAACAGTGTAAATCACACTATTAGGCCCATAAACCACATCTGGAATATTTGGTGAGAATTGACGATTATAATTTAAAGTACCATCAATTTTAAACTTGCTGCTTAAGTTATAGCTAGCATTCATGTTAAAATTAATGGTGTTTAATTTGGTGTTTGGTATAATACCTTTTTGATTAGTATGTGTTAATGACATTCTCACACTAGAACGATCTGTAGCAGATGAAAAGCTGATATTATTAGTAGTTAATAAACCAGGGCGAATAAAACGTTTTAAATTATCTACACCACGTGCTATATAGGGGGTAGCTTTTCTTACACCTGTTACTGGGTCTATTGGGCTATCATATTGTGGTAGTAATTGGCCATTTAAAGCAGGGCCCCATACATCATAATCACCATCGTTTAGACCACCACCTTTACCATCACCAAAAATATATTGAGAGTTATCACCACCACCATATTGAGATTGTGTTTTAGGTAATGCTATAAAGCCTTTGTTTAATTGTGTGGTAGAGTTAAATTCAATGGTATAGCCTTTTTCATTTTTCTTACCTTTTTTGGTGGTAATTAAGATGGCGCCATTTTGTGCACGGCTACCATAAATAGCAGTTGCTGCTAAGCCCTTTAATATAGTATAAGACTCAATATCATCTGGACTTAGATTCCAAGTATCAGATGTGATAGGAATACCATCTACTACATACAAGCTAATGTTGTAACCACGGAAAGATACGTTTGGTGCTCCCAATAATTCTTGATTAATGGCAACATCTAAACCCGCTACTTTACCTACTAAGCCATTTATAGGGTTTGCTTCTCTTGCTTTAACAAGGTCTGCACCTTTTACTTCCTGAACCGAGTAACCTAGCTTTTTAGTTTCTTTTTTTATACCCAAAGAAGTTACCACAACCTCTTCTACTTGCTTAGTATCTTGTGATAAAGAAATTGATACATAGCTAGTATTAGTAGCAATAGTTTGAATTTCATAACCAACATTACTCACTACTAATTTGCTGCCTTTGGGTGCAGAAATTGTAAATTCACCTTGTGCATTTGTGGCAGTCCCTTTTGTGCCTTTTTGAATTGTTACACTTGCACCTTCAATGGGTTTTAGCGTAGCGGCATCTGTAATTTTACCTTTTACCTGAACATTTTGTGCATTTAACATTCCAGAGATACTTAACATGACTACTGCCAATATTAAGCATCTGAAAACATAGTTTTTTAATTGCTTCATAAACACTTTTTTAGTTTAAGAAGCGAAATTATCTGCCCAATGTTAAGAAATAGTGTTGTAAAAGTTAAGTATTGGTAAACAAATTGTTAACATAAGGGATATTAGTATACAAATATTAAACTTTTACTAATGAATTGTTAATGACTATTGCAATTATCATTAGTTTTATTAAACAAATATGCAACCAGCAATATGGCATCTTCTTGTCCAGTATTTTGAGGGTTATGCGGTTCTGTGGCATCAAAAAATAGTGTATCACCTTCCTCCATCTCAAATATTTCTTTGCCTATTGTGTAGGATACTTTGCCTTTTAGCAATAGTTTAAACTCGTAAGCATCCGTACTTACCATGGCTCTTTTGGCGTTGGGCAATAAAGTTAGTAGTACAAAGTCTAAATGCTGATCGTTAATGGTGGTAGATAATAAACGCTGATAATGAAACCCAATTGCATTTTCTTTTTCAAAAGCTTGGTTTTGGACTTTCTTTTTAAAAATTATTTTATTTTGTATCGGTAGGTTATTGATGTCTTTAAAAAAATCATTTACATCTATCTCTAGCGATTTAATAATATTTAAGAATACCGTTAAAGAAGGAATGGTTCTATTATTTTCTACTTGGCTTAACATCCCTTTAGATACGCCAGCAATATCAGCTAGTTCCTGTAAAGTAATATTCTTGTCTTTCCGTACTTCTTTTAGTTTGTTACTTATCTGTACAATTATATCTTCTTGCATGCCTAGTTGAATTTTGTCAAATATAAGAGATACCCAGTTTTTGTAGATCCCTTCTATACATAATTACCAATACAGTTATATCTATTTTTTACCTTAAAGCTTTCGCTTTTAAAAAATCTATTAATGCTTTTGGATGATCTGTTTGCAAGCCTCCCAAACCAAGTAGTAACGCTTTTTCCCAATTATTAGCTTCGTTGATGCCTTGTATATCTGCCCAAATTTGTATACCTTTTTGTTTGGCAGCAGACACGGTTACGGTATTGTATTCACTATAATTTCCATCTAAAATATCTACAGGATATTTTACCAATACACTATCCATTTGTGCTGTAGTAGTTACAATTTTTGGTAAGCTAATCATCAATGGCATTTTAGGTGCTACTTTTCGCCAGTCACTAAATTGTTGTGGTGCATTTAGGTACACCACTATCTCTTTTTCCATACCAGCAGCTAGTATATATTGGTAAGCAATTGCTACCGATGCATTTTTAAAATCTAGATAAATGCCAATCTTTCCTTTGCACAATTGTAATACTTCGGTAAATGTGGGAACATTATGGAAGCCCCAGTCTGTATGCATGGCATCACGAACTTTTAAGTTACGTAGAGAGTCTAACGTAATATCTTTTACTAACATATTTACACCCGTCATTCTAGTTAAGCTAGCATCATGCATTACTACCAATTGACTGTCTTTGGTAGTACGTAAATCAATCTCTACAAAATCAACCTCATTGTTAATGGCATTTTGGTAAGCCGCCAAAGTATTTTCAGGCGCAGCCGTATGGTCACCACGGTGTGCTACAACAATAAATGAATGTCTTGCCTTTGGTAATGCATTGGGTTGTGCAAAGCTAATCAATGGCATTGCCCAATAAACGATTACTAAAATGGCACTAATTGATTTCATATTGAATAGTTTTAAAAACGCTAAGTAACTGTTTAATATCACTACACAATATGAATTGATGGTTAACAATTGTACAGGGATAGTTTTAGGTATAGAAGCCAATTATTTTTACTCAAAATATTACATTTCATGAAACAATTACTCATTGCAATTACCACATTTATAGCACTACAAGCAACTGCACAAAAAGCAGTATTCATTATTGCAGATGGCATACCAGCCGATGTATTAGAACAAACTAATATGCCAAACATTAAACGTATCATAGCACAAGGCAGCTATGTAAGGGCACATGTTGGTGGCGATAAAGGCACGTATTCTCAAACACCTACCATTTCAGCGGTTGGCTACAATAGCTTATTAACAGGTACTTGGGTAAATAAACACAATGTTACAGGCAACGATATTAAAGCACCTAATTATAACTATCCTACTATTTTTAAACTGTTTAAACAACAATACCCAACCAAAAAAATAGCCATATTTAGTAGTTGGTTAGATAATAGAACCAAACTTATTGGTGATAGCATAAACCATGTGCCAATGGATTATATGGCCGATGGTTACGAATTAGATACCATTCATTTTGCACACGACAAAGCAGGCAATTATATGCACTTGATAGATGAGCAAGTGGTGGCAGTTGCTTGCGACAATATTAAAAATAAAGCCCCAGACTTATCTTGGATTTACCTTGAATATACCGATGATATTGGCCACAAATATGGCGATAGCCCACAGCAAAAAGATGCTGTAGAAAAGCTAGATGCACAAGTAGGTAAAGTGTGGGCAGCCATAGAATACCGCCAAAAAATGTTTAATGAAAAATGGTTGATTGTAATAACTACAGACCATGGTAGAGATGAAGCAACTGGTAAAGGTCATGGTGGTCAAACGCTACGCCAGCGCTCTACTTGGATAGTTACTAATACCAAATTAAACAATTATGCAGCTACCAATTACCCCGGTATTGTAGATATAATGCCAACACTTGCTAGGCACTTGCAAGTAACCATTGCAGACAACATTAAAAAAGAAATTGATGGGATTTCGCTAATTGGTAAAGTGTCTGTGGCACAGCCTACGCTAAACGTTTTTCAAAATAAAGCAGATATTACTTGGCAAGTGTTAGATACTACTGGAACAATAAAAATTTGGATAAGCCCTATCAATCAATTTAAAACTACTGGTACCGAAACGTACACCCTACTTGCAGAATTGCCTGTAACACAACAACATTGCACAATCAATATTAGCAAATACCCTTCTAATTTTTATAAAATAGCAATGGAAGGTAAATATAATACCGTAAATAAATGGTGGATGAAAGATTAAACAAATGACTATTAATATTAATATATTAAGGTGGCAGATTTAGGATATAACGGTTGATACTTTTTACAACTGTCTTATTCTGTAAATAGTATTTTATTTTTATATGCTTTAGAAAAAAGGTCACATTTTTAGTTATTATCTTACGCTAGAACCCTATGAGCTAGAAGTCAATATCAGCTTGGGTTATAGAAATTAGGATTCATCTCCAAAACAAAGTGTGACCTCTCGTTTTGTGACTTTTTAATTAGAATTGCATGAGAAATAATGTAGAAATTGAATTTTTAAGGGAACATAAGTAGTAATGAATAACTATTGATTTTAAAGCTAAAACCATTACTATCATTGCATTTCAAAGGAAAAAGTAAATTTATGATAAAGTATAGGCAATAAAAAAGCCCCACTTAAGGAGCTTTGTAGCGAGAACGAGATTTGAACTCGTGACCTCAGGGTTATGAATCCTGTGCTCTAACCAACTGAGCTATCTCGCCATTTTGGGCTGCAAATGTAAGGGGTAATTTCTAAAATTAAGTAGCCAATTTGTTTTAAAAATCCATTACATAAATGCCTATAAATAAAATAGTGGCTGATACCATCAACCACTACTTTAAAGGTTTATACAAACAGATATTAGTATTTAAGTAACTTATCTATTCTGTTTATTATTTTATCTACGGTTGGTAGCATAGCAGCTTCTAAACTAATATTCATAGGCACTGCAGGTAAGTTTAAAGCACCAATTACTTCTACTTTAGCATCTAAAAAATAATAACAATTATTAGAAATACGTAGCGATAATGCCTCTGCAAAAGAGTTATTCTGTTGCTCCTCGCTTAATACAATTACTTTTCCATGCTTGCTGGTTGCTTCAAAAATAAGCTCCTCATCTAGCGGAAACAACGTACGTAAATCAATTATTTCTATTTGCCCAGGAAACTTTTTAGCGGCAGCTTTTGCCCAATACACACCCATACCATAGGTTATAATACATATACTTTCGCCAGCTTTAACTTTCGCAACATCAGCACTTAAAATTATATTGGCTTTGCCTAGTGGAAAGATATAATCTCGTGAAGGTTCAATACATTTTGCATCGTCTGTACCAGCAACTTTACTCCAATACAAACCTTTATGCTCAAGCATTACAACTGGATTTGGATCGTAAAATGCAGCTTTCATTAAGCCCTTCATATCTGCGGCATTACTAGGATAAACCACTTTAATACCTTTGATAGACAATAACGTACTTTCTATACTGCCACTATGATAAGGACCACCACCACCGTACGCACCAACTGGCACACGCAAAACCATACCTATAGGAAACTTACCATTGGTTAGATAGTTAGATTTTGATATTTCGCTTACTAGCTGGTTAAACCCTGGATAAATAAAATCGCCAAATTGAACCTCAACAATTGGCTTTACACCCAACGCAGATAAACCAACTGTAGAACCAACAATATAAGCCTCTTGTACTGCCGTATTAAATACCCTTGCATCACCAAATTTTTCGGCTAAGTTGGCGGTTTCTCTATATACACCACCCAATCGTCTACCAACATCTTGACCGTATAATATCGCCTCATCATGGTCTTCCATAATTTCTTCTATGGCATGTAGGGCTGCTTCTACCATCATTATCTTCTCGCCCGATTTAGGACTACGATCACCCTTCTCTTCTGTAACTGTTGTTGGTGCAAATATGTGGTCTTCTATCGTTTTTACATCTGGTTCAACTGCGGCTTTAGCCTTCTCAAAACTTTCTGCAACTAAGCGTTGCGCATCGGCCTCAGTATCATTTATCTCATGTTCATCAAAGCCAGACCCATTTAACAATAACCGCATTTTAGGTATTGGATCGTACAAGCCATGCTTTAATAAATCCTCTCTATCTCTATAAAATTCTTTACGTACACTATTGGCATGATGACCAAGCAATGGTACTTTTGCATGTACCAATACAGGTTTACGTTCTATTCTGGCATGTGCAATGGCTTGTTGTAAGGTCTCGTAACTACGCATAAAATCGCTACCATCGCATTGTAAACGTCTCAACCCTTTAAAACCCTCTGTGTAGTCGTAAGCATTTGCTGCTCTTGTTTCATCGGCAGTAGCACTAATGGCCCATTGATTATCTTGTACCAAATAAACTATTGGCAATTTTTTTAATACGGCATATTGAATGGCTTCACTTACTTCGCCTTCTGTAACTCCACCATCACCTAAAGAACATAACACTATAGGACTTTCATTATTATCACCCTTTTTAAGTAACACAGAATGACTATTTTCTAAAAATTGTATGCCTTGTGCCAAACCAGTTGTAGGTATTGCTTGAATGCCTGCAGCTGTACTTTGATGTATTATTGATGGACGAATACCATCTTTGTTACTAGGATGACTATAATAAGAACGACCCGCAGAAAATACATCGTCTTTTTTAGCTAATAATTGCAACATTAGTTCGTGAGCAGTAAACCCAACTGATAATAGCATACTATCATCTCTATAATAAGGGCTTACCCAATCGCAGGGTAGTAATTGCATTCCAGTTGCAATTTGAATAGCTTCGTGACCACGAGATGTGCTGTACTCGTATTTACAAATTTGCTGGTTTGCTTCAAACGTGTCACCCATAGCTTTCGCCGTGACCATAAGCTTGTAAGCTTGTAGTAGTGTGTCTCGGTTTAACATTGTGTAATACGTTTCGTTTTCAAAAAAAAGAATTTAGGGTGTTTATTTTATTTCTAGTTCAAACATCTTTTTCTCTTCTATAAAGCCTTCTAAAAGGTCACCAACCACACATTCACCTACCCCCGCTGGTGTTCCTGTAAAAATTAAATCACCAATATTTAAAGAAAAATAGTTTGAGATATGACTTATTATGTGATTAAACGAGAAAATCATGTTTTTAGTATCTCCAAGCTGTACAATGTTGCCATTTTTTTTTAGCG